>DASQSP010000229.1:0-8048 GCA_035642355.1 Occallatibacter sp. | reverse complement strand
GAAACCGGCGTGGGCGTGGCGCCCGGGGCGACGGCACTGGCTGCCGCGCCCGCTGCGCTGGCCCAGTTGCGCGCGGCTGACGCTCCGCCTGCCGCGGCGGCTGCGGCGCCGGTACAAGCGCCGCCTCCCGCAGCTGCCATCGCGCCGGTTCAAGCGCCGCCCGCGGCGCAGCCGCCACCCGCAGCCCAGCCGCCGCAGGGGCGGATCATGTTCTCGCTTGTGCCCTCGGCCAATCCGGTGGCCAACGGCAGCACTTTCCAGGTGCCGATTGTGCTCACCGGCGCGCAGGACATTGCGTCGGTTCCGCTGCAGGTGCAGTATGACCCGGCGAAGCTTACGCTGGTGAATGTGGGCGACGGCGATTTTCTGGGCCGCGACAGCCAGCCGGTTTCGCTGGTGCATCGCGACGACGGGCCGGGCACGATTGTGCTGAATGCCTCGCGGCCGCCGGGCGCGGCCGGCGTCTCCGGCGCGGGTGTGGTGTGCGTGCTGAGCTTCCAGGCCAAAGCCGCGGGCGAAACCGCCATCGGCATTACCCGGCCCGGCGCCATGACCGCCGCGCAGCAGCCGGTCGAGGCGCAGGGCGCGCAGACAACCATTGTGGTGAAGTAGGATGCGGCGGCGATGACCATTGTATATCCGGCAATTAAATACTGTGATTTGGGTGCCCCATCCTTGCCGCGTTCTTTGCGGCTAGGGTGGGAGAGCGCAACACTATTTACTTGCCGGATCAATAGACGGCCAACACGGAAGCGCGGCGAGCGCGGCCTGACGCTGATAGAGCTGCTGGTGACGGTGTCGATTCTTTCGATTCTGGCGCTGGCGGCGATTCCGGTGGCGCGCTTTACCATCAAGCGCGAGAAGGAGCGCGAGCTGCACCGCGACTTGTGGACGATGCGCGACGCCATCGATCACTACAAGGATGCAGCCGACCGCGGCGCCTTCCAGACCAAGCTGGATAGCCAGAATTATCCGCCGGACCTGGAGACGCTGGTGACCGGTGTGGATGTGCAGGGCAAGAAGGTGAAATTCTTGCGCCGCATTCCGGAGGATCCGATGACGGGCAACACCGATTGGGGCCTGCGCTCCATGCAGGACGACCCGGATTCGACTTCCTACGGCGGGCAGAGCGTCTTCGATGTGTATTCCAAGTCCACGGGCACGGCCCTGGACGGCACCAAATACACGGACTGGTAGGGCATCATGCGCAGAAACGGCAAACACCAGGCGGGCGTTCGACAACGCGAAGCAGGCTTCACGCTTCGCGAAGCCGGTTTCACGCTTCTGGAGCTGATTATCGTGATGTCGATCATCAGCATTCTGGCGGCGCTGGCGGTGCCGCGCTTCACGGCGGCCATCCTGTCGGCCAAGGAAGCCGTGATGCGCGAGGACCTGCGCGTGATGCGCACGGCTATCGATTCCTACACCATGGACAAGCAGAAACCGCCGCAGTCCCTTGACGATCTTGTCCAGGACGGCTACCTTCGCAACATACCACAGGATCCGATGACTCATAGCAACGATACCTGGCAGACGGATACCAGCGACGCGTATTCTTCCGTGGACCAGACCGATGCGGGCGGCCTGAGCGATGTACACTCCGGCTCGCAGGAGACCGGCTCCGACGGCAAGCCCTACTCGGAGTGGTGAGCGGGCGGCGGGTACGAGGCAAGGCGGGTACGAGAGGAACATCATGCTGGGACGAACCTGTTGTGCGCTGCTGACAATCGTCGCAATGGGCATGAGCTGCGGGGCGCAGACCGCGCCGGCAACCGCACCTGCGATCAGGACCATCACCGTGCGCGTGGCAGACGGCCGCACCGGCGAAAAGATCACTCCCTACAATGTCGAGATTCGCGTCGACCGCAGCCAGGCGACCCATGCCGAATGGGTAAAGCTGGACGGCGAAGGCATCGCGACCGTGACGCTGCCCGCATCGGCGACCGCGTTGAGCGTGCATGCGACCTTCGACGGCGCCACGGAGTACTACGTGAACTGCGATGTTGCGAAGCAGAAGGACGTGTCGCAGGATACGTGGTTTCCGGTGGCCGATGTGCTGACGCAGGGACTGGTGATGCCCAACGAGTGCGGCAAGGCGCGCGATGCGCAGAAGCTCAAGATCGAGGCCAGGCCCGGCGAATTTGTGCTGCTGGTGCGCAAGCAAAACTGGCACGACCGCGTGGACCAACTGCGCTAACAGCTGGCTCCTTCGATATAACTCCACAACTCATTGATGCCGCTACGCGTCTTCGCCGAGATGGGCAGAATCTGGTCCAGCTCAAGCCCTTTTTTGAGCGCGGCCAGGTTGCGCGTGCGCGCGTTGCCGCTGAGCCGGTCTACCTTCGTGGCCACCACGGCGAAGCTGCGGCCGGCGGCGCGCAGCCACTCGATCAGTTGCAGATCGCTCGGCTGCGGCGGAATGTTGGAGTCGACCAGGCAGATGCAGAGGCTGAGCGTGGGGCGCTGGTGCAGGTAGGGCTCAATGAATGCGGGCCAGCCGGCAGAGATGGACTTCGAGATTTTTGCGTAGCCGTAGCCGGGCAGGTCGGCGAAGATGATTTTCTGCCGGTTAGCCTGATCCAGAAGAGCAAAAAAATTAATCGCGCGAGTGCGCCCCGGCGTGGAGGAGACCTTCGCGGCCTTGTCTCCGACGAGCGCGTTCAGCAGGCTCGATTTGCCCACGTTGGAGCGGCCGAGGAAGGCAATCTCCGGCACGGAGGGGGCGGGGAACTGTTCGGCTGCAAGGGCCGACAGCAGGAATTGGGCGGTATAACGCATAGTTGAATGCTTGAGCGGATGTGCCAGGCAGCTTGTTCAGGATACAGGAGTGGGCTGCGCGTGGCTCGGCACTATGGGTGGCGATTCTAGTGGGTCATTGAACTGATTGCACGGAGCGATTAGTCGACGCCAAGGTCGTCTGCGAAGTGGGCGTTGGGGACAACTTCATCGCGAGAAACCTGCAACTGGTCGCAGAGGATGTCGACGAGGCGGCGCCAGATGTCCTCGTCGGTTGGCTTAGTGCTGATTCCGGATGACACGAAGTGTTCGTAGTTCAAGCTAAGAACAACCCGAGCTAATTCACCGGCAGTGTCTACAGGGAGTTCCGTTGCAAGTGCAGGTGCCGCCAGACGCTCGGCTAGTGACATGCAGCCTATAGAGAGTGCGACCCATAGGACGGCAGAAATAATGAACACTGGAATCGTCGACCATCCAAACCACAAAGCAAGCGCGCAAAGGACCGCAGCGATAACGCTGGAGACAAAGAAAGTGCGTTTATAAAGGTCTTGTTTCAGATCGGCAGGAATGCGCAGCGGCGGTGTCGGCATACCAAGGTGGCGTCGAAGTTGTCCCCATTGTGTCCGGCGCGTTTCGTCAGGCAAGAGTGGAGAGAGAGGCGTGGCGGGACGAATGGACCGACGCTGCACGCCGAGGGAACTCACCAATGCACGGCGGGTGAGATAGAAAGCCTTGCTGGAGAGGCAGCCGGGTGTAGTGTCCAGTTTGCTGAGAATGAGATCGTAGAGTTTGCCGACTGTAATAGAGCCCGCGGCCTCGTCATCGGAGATGGTGATCGAGAATTCGTCTTCCGTGCGAAGAACAATCTCAACTGAATCGAGTCCCATGAGCAATCTCCCACGATCTGTGCGTTGATTCTAGCGCACAGATCGTGGGGATGAGCTACTGCCGCGAGACCTGTCCGCCGATGCCGTCGCCCTGCGTGACGGTGGGCAACACCTCAGACCCTTCCGGCAGCGGTGTGGGCAGCGGCTCTTCGAGCGCTAGAGCCAGCACCTCGTCCATGTTGTCGACGAAGTGCAGCTTCATGGAGTTCTTGATGTTGTCGGGCAACTCGGCCACGTCTTTCTCGTTGGCGCGCGGAAGAATCGCCTCGAAGATGCCTGCGCGCAGCGCGGCCAGCAGCTTCTCTTTCAGCCCGCCGATGGCCAGCACCTTGCCGCGCAGCGTAATCTCGCCGGTCATGGCGATGTCGCGGCGCACGGGAATTTTAGCCAGCGCGCTGGCCAGCGCCGTGGCCATGGTGATGCCGGCCGAGGGGCCATCCTTGGGGATGGCGCCCTCGGGCACGTGCAGGTGAATGTCGAGGTTGCGGTAGAACTCGCGGGTGAGCCCCAGCACATGCGCCTTGCCGCGAATGTAGCTGAGCGCGGCCTGCGCCGACTCCTGCATCACGTCGCCGAGCTGGCCGGTGATGGTGAGCTTGCCCTTGCCGTCGAGCACCTGCACTTCCGTGGTCAGGATGCTGCCGCCGACCTCCGTCCACGCCAGGCCCGTGACCAGGCCGACTTCGCTCTTCTCATGCACTTCCGAGTCGCGGAAGCGGGCCACGCCGAGAAAGTCGCTGAGGTTGGCGCCGGTGATCTCTTCCTTGTGCTTCGCGCCCTTCTTCACCACGCGGCGCGCCACCTTGCGGCACACATTGCCGATCTCGCGCTCCAGGTTGCGCACGCCGGCTTCGCGCGTGTAGCTGCGGATGATGCCGAGGAGGGCGCTGTCCTCAATGACGATGTTCTTCTCGCTCAGGCCGGTCTGCTCGCGCTGCTTCTTGACGAGATACTGGCGCGCGATTTCGAGCTTTTCGTTTTCCGTGTAGCCCTGCAGGCGCAGCACCTCCATGCGGTCCTGGAGCGGCGCGGGGATGGTGTGCATCACGTTCGCGGTGGCCACAAACAGCACTTGCGAAAGGTCGTAGTCCACGTCGAGATAGTGATCCTGGAAGGTCGTGTTCTGCTCGGGGTCCAGCACTTCAAGCAGCGCCGAGGCAGGATCGCCGCGGAAGTCCGAGGCCATCTTGTCGACTTCATCGAGCAGGAAGACGGGGTTCTTTGTGCCCGCGCGCTTCATGTGCTGAATGATCTGGCCAGGCAATGCGCCGATGTAAGTGCGGCGATGGCCGCGAATCTCGGCCTCGTCGCGCACGCCGCCCAGCGAGAGGCGCACGAACTTGCGGCCGGTGGTCTTGGCGATGGACATGCCGAGTGAAGTCTTGCCCACGCCCGGAGGCCCGACAAAGCAAAGGATGGAGCCTTTGGGATTCTTGACGAGCTGGCGCACGGCGAGAAACTCGAGGATGCGGTCCTTGATCTTCTCCAGGCCGTAGTGGTCTTCGTTCAGCACCTTCTCGGCGAAGTCGATGGAGCGCGTCTCCTTGGAGCGCTTCTTCCACGGCACGGCGAGCAGCCAGTCAATGTAGTTGCGGCTCACGGTGGACTCGGCCGACATGGGCGGCATGGCTTCGAGCTTTTTGAGTTCCTGGATGGCCTTGTCGAGCACATCCTTGGGCATGCCGGAGGATTCGATCTTCTTGCGCAGCTCGTCGAACTCGCTCTTCTCGCCGCGGCCCAGCTCTTTCTGGATGGCCTTGATCTTTTCGTTGAGGTAGTACTCTTTCTGCGCGCGCTCCATCTGGCGCTTGACGCGCGACTGGATGTTGCGGTCGAGGTCGAGCTTCTCGATCTCGATGTCGAGCACGTCGGCGATGCGCGCCAGGCGCGTCGCGGGATCGAAGATGCCCAGCAGTTCCTGCTTCTCTTCAATGCCGATCTGCAAGTTGGCGGCGATGGTGTCGGAGAGCTTGGCGGCCTCGTCCATGCGCACCGAGGCGATGATGGTCTCGTAGTTGAGCGACTGCTGCAGCTTCACGTACTGCTCGAAGAGCGAGGTGACGCGCTGCATGAGCTGCTCGGCGGCCGGAGTCATTTCAAAATCGGATTTGCCGGTGCGCACCGTGGCCACGAAAAAGCCATCGCGGTCGTTCACCTCGACGGACTTGGCGCGCTCCACGCCTTCGACCAGCACCTTGATGTTGCCGTCGGGCATTTTGACGCTCTGCACGATGTTGCAGATGGAGCCGACCTGATAAATCTCCTTGGCCTTGGGCTCGTCGATTGAGGCATCGTGCTGGGTGGCGAGAAAAATCTTGCGGTCGCCGGTCAGCGCTTCTTCAAGAGCCCGCACGCTGGAGAGCCGGCCCACCACAAAAGGCGTCACCATGTAGGGGAAGATCACCATGTCCCGGATGGGCATCATGGGCAGCTTGCGGGGCTCGGTCTTTTCGCTGGACTTGGTCATCGGCGCACCTTGGGGATTAGACGCGAGCAGGCATCCTCAGGGTGCAAGGAACGCCCGCGTCTCATGTTGGGATTGTACAGCGGATTGAATCAGATGACCTACCAGCACAAGGCGGCGCAAACGCGTTCATTGTCCAAATTTGTCCCATGTCGAGCAGTAAACTGATCGAATGAAGCCTGCGAGGAAGGATTCGGCTGCGGCGCGTTCGGAAAACATGTCGCGCATAAGATCGAAAGATACCAAGCCTGAACTGCTTGTGAGGCAGGCGCTTCATCGTCTCGGGTTCAGGTTTCGCCTTCATGCCGCCGATCTCCCCGGCCGTCCTGATATTGTCCTTCCAAGATATCAAGCCATTATTGAGATAAAGGGGTGTTTCTGGCATGGGCACAACTGCATCGATGGCCGGCTCCCGAAGACAAATCAAGGCTATTGGCTTCCAAAGCTTGCCCGCAATAAGTCGAGAGATAGGAAGAATGTGCGTGCTCTCCGCAAGCTTGGCTGGTTTGTGCGGTGCCTTTGGGAATGTCAAATCGTGAAGCTAAATTCCGCAAGTCTGGAAGAACTGTTAGTAAGAACCCTTCGAAAGGATGCCTTGAAACGCGGGAAGTAAATTGTCTATTTGCGTCACTGGCCTAATCGCCCTGGTTCAGGTGGTAGTTTGGATACTACTCAGAATCAGGATGACCTATGACCACTCAAGACGAAGAGACGATGCAGCCCGATAACGAAGATTTCACGCTTTGCCGGAGAATTGAAGCCGAAATTCTAAAGAAAACAAAAGGAATTGAGCCCTTCAAGGAAGGGATTTCTCTCTTGCTGAGACGAGCAATTGATGAGGTGATTGATGCTCCCAGAACAGGCCGGTTTACCATTGAGGAGACCGAAAAGACGGAGAAAACCTACCTCGGGACAAAAGTAGAGATTCTCCTTAGAAGCTGGCTAGGATTTCCTAAAGGTAAAATCCTCGATCTTGAAATTGACGGCATTGAAACCGACGTCAAGAATACGATGTCAGATTCATGGATGATCCCGGTTGAAGCAATAGCGCGCCCATGCCTATTGGTCACAACCGATGAAGTTCATGCGCGCTATTCCGTTGGGGTGTTCATAGCGCGCGAGGAACATCTTCGCCCTGCGCCAAATCGAGATGGAAAGCGGGGAATTTCAGCCACCGGCCGGCAGAATATCCACTGGATCGTAAAAGACGGAGATTATCCGAAAAACATTTGGGAAGGAATCAGTTCCGAAGTCAGAGCAGCGATAGCGAACCAGCCTAGTGGGACCAAGAGAGTGGATGCACTGTTCCGATATGTTCAGAACGAGCCGATCTCGCGTTCTCAGATTCTGGCGGTCGCAAGGCAGAAGGATGCGATGAAACGGCTTCGGAAAAATGGCGGTGCCCGCGATACCTTAGCACGGGACCGGATTGTCCTTCTTTCGGGGAACTACGACGGTGCTGAAATCGAGAGACTAGGACTTCCCAAATGCAGGCGGGATGAATTCATCTCTCATACAATCACTGATGAGGCCTGACGCTAAAAGACAAGGCGAGCAGTGCTCAGCCAGCCATTTCCAGGCGCATCGTGCCTTCAAGGCATCTGCGGACTTGTGCCGCAACGGCGTGAGCCACGGGGGGAGGGAATGCATTTCCGACCTGCCGGTAGGCCGCGGTCTTGCCTCCGACAAATTCCCAGTCCTCAGGGAACCCCTGCAGCCGGGCGGCCATTTTTACGGTGAGCCTGGGCATACCGACGAATTCAGGCGAAGGCGCGGAATCCGCAATACCCATTCCATCCACACCGAGGGCTGCCCAAGCTTTCTTGGCGCGAGTAGGCCCTAAATCGGGGCCGCCGTGCTTTTTACTGCCTCCCACAAGCGTAGGCGCAATTTCCGAGGCTTGCTTTTTCCAGGCTTTAGCGCCCTTCCACCCACGCGCAGCAATCAATGTAAATAGGGAT
>DASQSP010000228.1:0-27862 GCA_035642355.1 Occallatibacter sp. | reverse complement strand
TGCAGAGAGGGTGGAAACAACAGCGTCTGGTTGACTGTGTCGGGAAAAAAGTTCTGGCCCATGACAAAATCCTAAACCGATGGAGCACCTGTCACCTTCAAATTAACCGCAAAGGGAATCTATGCCCGACACACTCCTAGGTAGAGCGGTTCGACGACATCGGCGCCTGGAAGGACAAGTTTGACTGGATTCTTCAGGTGGGTACTCACCTTGACGAAAGCACGCACCTCGTCGTTTCGAGTCCTTGGCTGTTCGGAGCAGTTTTTGCTTTGGTGGTCACTTGGTTCATCTGGTTGGCCCTCTTCGGTCAGACCACAATCCTGCGAAGCCGAGAACTGAAAGTAAAAACGAGCGTCAAACCACCGCCTATAAAACGCTGCAGGGCATGATGGGCGCAGCATCTCGCATTCGGGACCGGCAGAACCCGCCGCAAGGGGTGCCGCAAAAGTCTTTCAAGACCATCCGCATGGTCTATTTGATTGACAAGGACTTTACGACTGAAGTGAAGCGCGAATATGAGGTCGAAGCGGCCAACGAAACCGTCCACTATTGGAATCTGTCCAACCGGCCGTCCGAGTGTGCCGATCAAGCGGAGTACCTGGACGACATCAACTTCAAAGTGAAAGAGGCAAGCGGCACCGGGGAGATCGCGTACCTTCCCACCACGAACGAACCACGGGACAAACGCGTGACTATCTATTTTCTTCCCCGTCTCGAACCCGGAAATCCTCCCCGAAGGGTCGTGTGCTCCTTCAAGTGGCCACGTTATATGAAAAAACTGGGCGAAACGAAGGAAGAAGAGATGTCGTTCGACCTATCCTCAGTGAAGGGGGTCGAGACCATCCCAATCGAGATGTATCTCGAAAAGGGGACGGAACGAAACCTCGAATGCGAGGTAACCGGGCCCGATTATGGAGGAAAGATCCAAAGACAGAAACATCCCAACCTCGGTTGGGACGGCTTTGTTTATCTCATTGAAAATGCGCCGCCAGGGAAGAACCGCTATGCGTTCACAGCAAAGCTGATCGACCCTTAGCCCTCGAATTCGTCGTTAGAAGTATCCCTGAACATAGAACACCCCTTCAATTCCCTTAATCGTACACCCACTTCATCGAAAACGCCAGAGACTTGCGGGCTGAACAAAGCTGCCTTGCGCGCCTGCGCGGCGCGCCTCAGAAATGACGGAGGGTTTCGCCGGCGCTGCCCGGCAGCGGCGGGGGATGCCGTTCCGAGCTGCGCTCGACATGGCTTTCGAGCGAGCGGCTGACCAGGTCGCGCGAGCCAAGACCCACGGCAAGGGCCAGCGTGAGCACGATGCCCCCGAAGAGAATGCCGAAGGCCAGCGAGACGACGACACCGCCGACTTCGAGATGATTGAGCACCATGGCTGCGGTGAGCACCAGCACCAGCCACTTGACGCCAAGAGAGAGAAAGCGCGCGTATTGCAGTTGCGCATTGACCGCGCCGATGAGCACCGAGCGCGCCAGAAAGCGCGCGATCAGGGTGCCCGCGATGAGGATTAAGATGGCTCCCACGGCATGGGTGAGATAGGGCAGCAGCGCAATGGGCAGCGCGGTTGCGGTGGCAAACGATGCGTCCACGGCGGAGACGCCGACGATCAGGCCGAGCAGCACGCATCCCCAGAAGGAGACACGCGCAACGATGGCGGTGGGCGAGCTTGTCGCTGTCCAGGTCCCCGCGGCGCGATAGTGCGTCAGCCGGTCGTCGAAGTTCACCAGGCGCAAGCCGCGGCGCAGCAGGGCCGAAACCGCCATGCCGATGAGGGTGAACAACCCGAGCGCGACGAAGAAGGCGAGCAGGCCGGGCAGCACCGCGATCAGCAGCGAGAGCACGCGGTAGAACGACTGATGCAGCGCTTCGGACATGTGGCGCAGGATGGTGGTGTTGTCATTCACGGCCGGCTGCGGAGCCGTCTGAAGAAGAAATGCAATCGTGTTGAACATGGGGCTTGCTCCTTCCAGATGGGATGCGCGCCTTCTGTGTGCCCGGAGCTGCGCATCCCGATGCGATCAGGGGTTGAAGCGGTCGGGCCAGCGCCACCGCGCCACCAGGTAAGCCTTGTCGGCCTCAAAGGCGGTTGCCAGCGCTTCGATGTGGCGCTCGGGGCTGGTGCCGGTTGCGATCAAATTGATGTGGCTGGCCACCCACGCGAGATACAAGGGAATGAGCGCGCCGAGCAGGTGGCTGCGGTTGAGCGTGCGCATGTGGTAGGCGATCAGGAAGTCGAAGACGATACGCGTCCAGAGCGTGTCCGGCATGCGGAAGGCGGTGCCCTCGATTTGCGAGAGCCGCTTGAGGCCCAGCAGCGAATTGGGCGGCAGAACCAGAGCCCAGATTTCGCGCAGGTTGCTATAAGCGAGGCGGAATCCCTGCAGCATCGTCTCCGTTTCGGCGGCGATCTCCGGCTCCGGCAGGTGCGTTGCGGGCGGCACGCGGCGGCCGGGCGGCGTGATGCGCACACGCTGCCAGAAGGCGGCCTTGGCGTCAATGTCGGAGAAGAGCGAGCCTGTGACGGAGGGGAGAATGGAGTGCAGGTCCGGCTCCGCGGGCTGGGGCAGCGCGCGCGGTCCCACATCGACTTCTTCAATGTTCATGCCGGCCACGGTGGCCTCGCTGACGGCCCACAACGGTGCGTCGCTCTGGTTGAGGGCGACAAAGCGTGCTGCTACGCCCGCCAGCCTCTGAGCCATGCGCAGCGAAAGGCCGAGGTCGATGGCCAGCGGATAGCGCGCGCGGCTGGCGAACAGCGCCCGGCTGAGCGGATAGAGAATGGACGAGTTCACGAGGCCCGCGAGCGGTGGAAGGGTGTAGCAGGGCACGGCGAGGTCGGTGGCCCCTGCGAAGACAGGGTTGGCCAGGTCGCGCAGTCCGAATGCGTTGAGCGAGGCGCACCCCGGCCCCAGCATCAGCAGCGCGCGGGCGCTGTTCTTCTCCGCGAGCTGATAGGCATTCACGAAGTCCGCGGCGGTCAGCGTCCAGGAGGGCGCGGGCGCGGCAAAGGTGACGAAGCGAAACGCCGCATGCGACTCGGGCGCACATCCGTCGGGCGCGGCGATGAGCAGATCGTCGGTGGACATGGAGGAAGCCAGCGCGTCCAGCACGGCTTCGAACTCCGCCTGTGGCAGCACGGGCAGCACGACGAGCAGACGGCCGTCTAAGCTTGCCGCGGAGCCCGCGGCCTCGGACGAGACTTCGATCATCGGACTGAGGTCTGCTGCTGCGGCGTTCATGCCCCCAACTCCAGGTCTACAAACTTAAGATGCCGCCGAGCGGGATGGCGAGCCAGGCGGGCCGGTTATTGAGCTCGTACATCAGCTCGTAGAGCGCCTTCTCGAGCAGGTAGGCTTCGAGCAGAGCGCGCGATTCCGCTTCCGGCGGCAACAACTCCGGCCGCGCAGCGATGGCGCGCCGGTATGCCGCGAGAAATGCCTCGATTGCGGCGCGCTGCCAGTGGCTGGCCCATGCGGCCAGCGAATTCCTGTCTTCAGAAGCATGGTGGAGCGCGGCAAAAGCGGCGTAGGAGAACGAGCGCATCATGCCGGCGACATCTTTGAGGGGCGACTGCTTGCGCCGCCGCTCGGCGAGGGAGCGTGCGGGCTCGCCCTCAAAGTCAATGAGGACAAAATCGCCAGCCGCGCGCAGCGTCTGGCCCAGGTGGTAGTCGCCGTGAATGCGAATGCGCTGGCCCGCTGGCGGCAGAGATACAACCGCCGCAATGCGCTCAAAGAGCGTGCTGCGCCGGGCGAGAAGCTGAATCGCGGGCTCGGCGAGCGTGTCGTCGAGTGAAGGTAGAGTTTGCCGCAACAGAGCAAACGCGGCGCCGAGCTGCGCTTGAATGCGCCGCGCGTCACGCTCAAGATCGTCGCGCGTGACGTGCTCCGCGGCGAAGGCTTGATCGGAGGTGGGCGTGGCGAGCGCGAGATGCATCTCCCCGGTCCGCTGGCCAAGGAGCGATGCGGCCTCGAGTGCGGGCTTCGCGGCTTCGCGCGCTTTTGCCGGCCATGCGGCTGTTGCGTCGCCGTCAGACGGCGTGGAGGGCGGCTCCTGATCAACTGCCGAGAAGAATAATTCAGCTTGCGCGAGGAACCACGACCAGCCGTCCCCCTCGCTGGCCACAAAGCCTTGCAACATGCCGAGCGTGGTGCGTTCGCCGTTGGCGGGCGTCATCGTGATCTCGCCGAGAAAGGGCGGAATGCGCTCGAACTTCGCGGTCTCGGTGAGGAAGCGGCCAATTTCAACGTCGGGATTTTCGCCGGACTGCAGGCGGCGGAACAGCTTGAGGATGAGCTTGTCGCCGTAGACGATCGACGTGTTCGACTGCTCGGCCGAGCCCACGCGTGACGCAGCCTGCGCGGCAAGCTCCGGCGCGAAGGCGGCCGTTGCATGGCCATCGATGCGGCCGTCGCGAAATGCTCCATTACCAGCCGTGGGGCTCTCGCGCGGCTGCGGGCGCTGTGCGCTGCCGGTGATTGCCGACGTATTCGCGCGCGGCGGAGCCGCGGCTTCACCGGGCTGCGCGGTGATGGAGACGGGCGCGACCGGCACAGTTGCGGCCGGCTCTTCATGCGGCGTAGTTGCCGCCTCATCCGCAGGCGCATCGTTCGCGGCTGTGCGCGCCGCGTGCATGGGAAGCACGGAGCCGTGCGCGATCAGCGCAAGAAGAAGCTGCCGCACGTTCTCGCGCACGGTGGCGTCGTGCAGAATTGTGGTTCCCGCCGCGGCATCGAGCTGCGCCAGCACGGCGTTGGGCGACTCGGTTGCGATCTTGTCGGCGGCGGCGTCGGTGCTCACCGCAACGGCGATCTGATAGACATCGCGCGGACCCTCGCCGTAGTCGATCTCTGCGTACAACAGCAGGGGAGGCAGGCCACCTGTGCCCTGGCGATCCGCGGCGGGTGCGTCGCTCGCGCCGGAGCTCGGGTCGAGCGCAATCTCTGCCCAGTGCAGCAGGCGCACCGCATCGATGGCGCGGGTCTTTGCGCCGAACCAGCGTTGGCGGGGCAGCCACTCGGCGAGCGCGGACTCCAGCAGCGCGGTGCCTTCATGCGCGAGCCAGGTGGACCAGCCACTCTGCAATAGAACCTCTCCGGTAGCTTGAATGGCCGCCTCGTTCTCCAGCTCCAGCAGCGCCTCGCTGGGCGGGGCTGGGTGCGAGCCCGCCGGCTGCAGCTCGAGCCACAGGAATGAGTAAGGCGCGACGGTGAGCGGATAGGGCGCTTCAGTGATGGTCGGGAAGGCAACGTAGCCCAGCAGCTCGACCGGCTCCATACCAGCGAAGAGCGCGAGATCGAGCGAAACGGGCTGCGCGAAGCGGCTGAGGTTGGCCACGCAAAGGACGGTTTCGTGAGAGCCGTCGGAGCGCTCGAGATCGCGAAGATACGCGAGCACCTTGCGATTCGCCGGATTGAGAAAGGTGAGCGAGCCGCGGCCGAAGACCTGGAAGAGCTTGCGCAGCGCAATCATGTTGCGCGTCCAGTGCAGCAGGCTGGATTGATCGCTCAACTGCGCTTCCACGTTCACCACCTGGTAGCCGTAGATGGGGTCCATTATGACGGGGAAGTAGAGGCGCGCGGGGTCCGAGCGCGAGAAGCCGGCGTTGCGGTCGGAGGTCCACTGCATTGGCGTGCGCACGCCGTTGCGGTCGCCGAGATAGATGTTGTCGCCCATGCCGATCTCGTCGCCGTAGTAGAGGATCGGCGTGCCGGGAAAGCTGAGCAGCAGCGAGTTGAGCAGCTCGATGCGGCGGCGGTTGTTGTCCACCAGCGGCGCAAGCCTGCGGCGAATGCCCACGTTCACGCGCATGCGCGGGTCGGCCGAGTATGCAAAGTACATGTAGTCGCGCTCGTCGTCGGTCACCATTTCGAGGGTGAGCTCGTCGTGGTTGCGCAAGAACAGGCCCCACTGGCAGCTCTCCGGGATGGCGGGCGTCTGGGCCATGATGTCGGTGATGGGCAGGCGGTCTTCCTGCCGGAGGGCCATGTAGATGCGCGGCATGAGCGGAAAATGGAAGGCCATGTGAAACTCGTCGCCGTCGCCGAAGTAGGGCCGCACGTCGGCCGGCCACTGATTGGCCTCGGCGAGGATGAGGCGGTTGGCGTATTCGGCATCCATGGCCGCGCGCAGGGTGCGGATGACGGCGTGGGTCTCCGGCAGGTTCTCGCAATTGGTGCCGTCGCGCTCGCAGAGATAGGGAATCGCGTCCATGCGCAGGGCGTCGACGCCCATGTCGAGCCAGAAGCGCATGGCCTTCAGCACTTCTTCGATCACCAGCGGACTGTCGAAGTTGAGATCGGGCTGATGGGAGAAGAAGCGATGCCAGTAGTAGGCCTGCGCGGTTTCGTCCCACGTCCAGTTGGATTTTTCGGTGTCGGTGAAGATGATGCGCGCGTCCTTGTAGAGCTGGTCGGTATCGGACCACACATACATGCCGCGCTGGGGCGAGCCCGCGGGCGCGAGACGAGCGGCCTTGAACCAGGGGTGCTGATCGCTGGTGTGGTTGATGACCATCTCGATCATGACCTGCATGCCCCGCTGGTGCGCGGCGTCGAGAAAGGTCTTGAAGTCGGCGAGCGTGCCGTAGGACGGATTCACATCGGTATAGCTCGCGATGTCATAGCCATCGTCGCGCAGCGGAGAAGGGAAAAAGGGCAGCAGCCAGATGCAGGTGACGCCGAGGTCCTGGAGGTAGTCGAGTTTGGAGAGCAGCCCCGGAAAATCGCCGATGCCGTCGCCGTTGGAGTCGGCGAAGGCGCGCACATGCACTTCGTAGAGGATCGCGTCTTTGTACCAGAGGGGATCGCTTGCACTGGCGAGCTTTTTCACGCGTCTCGTCTCCACAATGGGTTGGATGCACGATAGCAGCGCGGCGCATGGGCCCTGCTGCCTGCATCTTTATGCGACGATCGGGGGAAGCGCGCTGCTCCCGTGCGCGGTGCGGAGGCGCGTTTCAGCCTTACAGGAAGTACTCAAAGTCGGTCTCGGCTTTCAGACGGCGGTGAATCCTGAGAATGTGCCCCGCACGCTGAGCGGGGTTCAGCTCGATATAGTTGCGCGGCCCGTTCCACAGGTAGCGCTCGCCGCTGAGCAGGTCTTCAGCCTCGTAGGCGCGGTCCTCGGGAATGCCCAGCTCCCATAACGGCAACGTGACGAAGCCGGTCTGCGTGTGGCGCGGGTCGAGGTTGACGACGGTGAGAATCAGGTTGCCGCGGTCCTCGGACTCCTTGCTGTAGGCGATGAGTTGTTCATTCTCAATCGCGTGAAAGCGCAGCGACCAGTCGTTCTGCAGCGCGGCGTTGGTGTTGCGGATTTGGTTGACGCGCGCGATGAGCGGCCGCAGGCTGTCGGGCCGGTCGAGATCCCAGTGGCGAATCTCGTACTTCTCGGAGTTGAGATACTCCTCGCTGCCGCGCCGCACGGGCACGTTCTCGTGCAGCTCGAAGGCGGGGCCGTAGATGCCGTAGTTCGCGCCCAGCGTGGCGGCCAGCAGCAGGCGGATGGCGAACGCGGGCTTGCCGCCCATCTGCAGGAACTCGGTGAGAATGTCGGGCGTGTTGGTCCACTGGTTGGGCCGGAAGAACTCGCGCACCGGCGTCTGCGTGAGTTCGATCAGATATTCCGTGATTTCGCGCTTGCCGTTGCGCCACGGGAAGTAGGTGTACGACTGGCCGAAGCCGAGCTTGGCCAGGCGATACATGATTTTGGGGCGCGTGAAGGCTTCGGCGAGGAAGAAAACCTCGGGGTGTTCGCGCTTGATCTCGCCGATGCACCACTCCCAGAAGGGAAAGGCCTTGGTGTGGGGGTTGTCGACGCGGAAGATGGTGACGCCGAGATCGATCCAGTAGAGGAAGATGCTCTTCAGCTCTTCCCCCATCGCACGCCAATCTTCGCTCTCGAAGTCGAAGGGATAAATGTCCTGATACTTTTTCGGCGGATTTTCGGCGTACTGGATGGTGCCGTCGGGGCGCTTGCGGAACCACGACTCGTGCTCACGCACATAAGGATGATCGGGCGCGGCCTGAAAGGCGATGTCCAGGGCCAGCGACAGGTTGAGCTGCTTCACCTGCGCCGCAAAGTGCGTGAAGTCTTCGAGCGTGCCGAGGTCCGCGAGGATCGATTTGTGGCCTCCCTCGGCTGCGCCAATGGCCCAGGGGCTGCCGCAGTCGCCGGGCTCGGCCGTGGGATTGTTGTTGCGGCCCTTGCGAAAGCTGCGGCCGATGGGGTGAATCGGCGGCAGATAGACGACGTTGAAGCCCATCTCCGCGATGTAAGGGAGACGTTTTTCGCAGTCGGCGAAGGTGCCGTGCTTGCCGGGTTCGCTGGCGGTAGAGCGCGGAAACAATTCGTACCACGAGCTGAAGCGCGCGCGCACCGGATCGACGACGATGGCGAGTTCCTGCGCGGACTCGCTGGCGAAGCGCTTGTCAGGATATTTGAGCATCAGCGCGCGCAGCGTCTCGTCGGTGGCGACTTTGCGCAGGGCTGTGGAGTCCTTGCCGCTGCGTAACGCCTTTGCCGCCGTGACCAGCACCTTGACGCCTGCGCCCTGGGCGCGCTGCGCTGTGGCGTCGAGCAGGTCGGCGCCGATCAGATAATCCACCGCGGCGTCGGTGTTGGCGTCGATGCGCTTGAGCAGATCGCGCCGCCAGGTCTCGAAGTGATCCACCCAGCCTTGCACCTTATAGAGGTAGCGGCCCAGCTCGGCCACGCGGAAGGCCGCAAACCAGCTGTCGTTGCCGAGCGGCTGCATGGAAATCTCGGTCCACTCGCCGTTGCCTTCGCGGCGGACCAGCAGAGAGACGGCGATGGCATCGTGCCCATCCGTAAAGGCATCGGCTTCCACGCGCACCTGGTCGCCTACGGTGCGCTTGGCCGGAAAGCGGCCGCCATCCACCTGCGGCGTGATGCCTTCAATCGGGACGCGAAGGCGTCCGTTGGTTTGAGTCGCTTTCATGGTGTGTTTGCCTTGCGCTGGATCAATTGTTGGTAGAGATCGATGGTTTGGTGAGCGATGGACGACCAACTGAAGGTCTCTTCCACGCGCGTGCGGCCGGCATCGCCAAAGCGTACGCATTTTTCCGGATCGCGGAGCAGGTCGTTGAGGCGCGCGGCCAAATCCTTCGCGAATTTTTCCGGGTCGCGCGGGAAGCTGGTTACGGGATCCTGATCGAAGGGCACCAGGTAGCCAGTCTCGCCATCGACGACCACCTCCTTGATGCCGCCCGTGGCGCTGGCCACGACCGGCGCGCGGCAGGCCATGGCCTCAAGGTTGATGATGCCGAAGGGCTCGTAGACCGACGGGCAGCAGAAGACCCGCGCGTGGCTGTAAAGCTGGATGGTCTCCTGACGCGTGACCATCTTTTCGATCCACACGATGCGCGGATGATCGCGGCGGGCGGCCTCGACTTTGGCGCGCAGCTCGGCGGCAATCTCGGGGGTGTCGGGCGCGCCCGCGCACAGGACAATCTGAGTCTCCGGCGGCAGGTGGCGGATGGCGTCGACCAGATGCGTCACACCCTTTTGGCGCGTGATGCGGCCCACGAAGAGCACATAGGGTACCGCCGGATCGACGCCGTATTCGATGAGCGCGGTGGTTGCATCGGTCTTTTGATACTCGGCCAGATCGATGCCGTTGTAGATGACATGAATCTTTGCCGGGTCAACTTCAGGATAGGCGCGCTCGATGTCCGCCCTGGTGCCGGCGGAGACGGCGATGATCGCGTCGGCATCGAGGATTGCGGTGCGCTCCATCCACGAGCTCATGGCGTAGCCTGAGCCGAGCTGCTCGGCCTTCCAGGCGCGCAGCGGTTCGAGCGAATGCGTGGTGAGGACGAAGGGAACGCCGTAGAGCTTCTTGGCCAAATAGCCGGCCATCGCGACGTACCAGGTGTGCGTATGCACCACGTCGATGCCGCGCAGCGCCTTGACCTGCGTGAGATTCAGGCTCAGGGCCTCAAGCGCACCTTTGAATTTGCCTTCGGTACCGGTGGAGATTTCAGTCCACGGCTCGTCGCCGCGCACGTGTAGGTTGCCCTGGTCGGCTTGCTGCGGGCCCCAGCAATGCACTTCTACCTCGATGGCCTTGGCCAGTTCGCGGCTCAGGTAATCGACATGCACACCGGCGCCCCCGTAGACCTGGGGCGGGTACTCCCGCGTAAACAAGCCAACTCGCACCGCGCCTCCTGGCTGTTGCCGCCAAGCGTCAAGTATAGTGTGCCTGCGCCGGAGTTTCGCCGCCGAGTAGTGGGTCAGTTTGCGGCAACCCAAACCTCAGGGGCTAAAGCCCCATATCATTTTGTGGGGCATACGGCACGACTGAAGTCGTGCCCTTTCGCGACGGCTGCAAACTGTACCACTACCCCCCGCCGCGCACCGGCACGAGTGTACCGTGGCGTGAGTGGGCGCGCAAGGCCAGGTGCGTTTCGGTCAGGTTGGTTTCGATCACGTCCGTTTGGTTCTGGGTACCTCCGGCCGCGTTCTGCGCGGCGCTGAGTGCCCGGCGCGCGATCACGGTGCTATTCTCGAACTGTCCGCCAGTGGCTGAATTCACGCGATCCCCGACCTCCGCGCTCCCCTCCATCCGGCTTTGCCATTCCCCGATTGTGTGCCTGTTGCTGCTTGCCTTGCTGGCCGCCATGCCGGGCTGCAGCCGGTTGCGCCACCTTCACGATCAGCAGCACGAGATGGTGTATGTATGGACGCGGCAGATGTTTCTCCGCGACCGGGTTGCCGCTGTCTCCAACCATGTGGCCGAGGTGACCAACGGCCAGCCGCTCGAAGTGCTGGAGCATGGCAGACGGTTTCTGCGCGTCAAGACGGCCAAGGGAGAGATAGGCTGGATTCCCGACCGCGCGGTGATCGACGCCAAAACCTATTCGGCCTTTGCGGAGCTTGCGGCCAGGCACAAGGACGATCCGGTTGTGGCCGACGGCACGGTGCGCGACGACATTTATCTTCATGCCAGGCCGGGCCGCGAGACCGATCGCTTTTATCTGCTGGCCGGCGATACCAGGGTGAAGATGCTGGTGCGCGCCTCGGTGCCGCGCGAGGCTGGGAAAGTACCGGACCATGTTCACGCCGCGGCTAAACCGGGTACGCGGGCGGCCGCCGAGCCTGCGCCCGAGCACGCACCCGAACCAGTGGCGATGGAAGACTGGTGGCTGGTCCGCGATGCGCAGAATCGCGTGGGCTGGGCGCTGGGTAGCCGCGTGGATGTAAACGTTCCCGACGACGTGGCGCAATATGCCGAGGGCCAGCGCATGGTCGGCGCGTACGTGATTGCCAGGGTGCATGACGACGAGGCGACGGCGGCGGACCACGAAGTGCCGGAGTATGTGACCGCGCTGGGGCCGCCCAAATCCGGGTTACCGTTCGACTTCGACGAGATTCGAGTATTTACCTGGAGCCTGAAGAAACACCGCTACGAGACGGCCTTTCGCATTCACCCCATTCAGGGCTTTCTGCCGGTGCTCATCACATCCGAGCCCGCGCTGAAGGGTACGGAGCCGGTCTTCAGCTTCCGGATTTCCAGCTCGCCCGACGTTGCCATCAACCCCGATACGGGCATTACATCGCCCGTGCAGCCGCGGACAATCACGTACGCGCTGCGCGACACGGCGGTGCGCCGCGTGGGCCCGGACATGGCGCCGATTCCGATTGTGCGCGACAAGGACGAGAAGGCGAAGACGCCGCCGAAGAAGCACAGATAGGCGGGCCCGGCGGATGGTGCGTCGCGTAAATCTCTAACCGCGGCGGCGCAGTTCCAGCTCGACCACGCGTTGCATCTCGGCTTCGGGCGCTGCCTTGCCGGTCCAGATCTCGAACTGGCGCGCGCCCTGCTGCACAAACATCTCCAGGCCGCTGATGGCGGGAATGCCGCGGGCCTTGGCGAGCTTGAGCAGGGGCGTCTCGAGCGGGTTATAGACCATGTCGAAGACCAGGCTCGCGTTCAGCTCGTTCGCGGCGATGGGCATGGCCTGCTTGAAGCCCTTCATGCCGCAGGGCGTGGAGTTGATGAGCACGTCGAAGTGCTGCTTGGCGAAGACCTCATGCTTGAGCGATTTCGCCTTGGCCTTGCGCGCGAGCGAGACGGCGGTCTCATGGGTGCGGTTGATGACGAAGACCTCCGCGCCCTGCTCCACCAGGCCGAAGATGGCGGCCCGCGCCGCGCCGCCCGCGCCCAGCACGGCGATGCGCGCGCCCTTGAGGCGCAGGCGCTTTTCGAGCGGGCGCACCACGCCGGCCACGTCGGTGTTGAAGCCGTAGAGCTTGCCGTCGGCGCCGGTGCGCAGGGTGTTGCAGGCGCCGATGCGCGCGGTGAGCGGGTCCATGTTGGCCAGGTGCGGCAGCACTTCCTGCTTCAGCGGCATGGTCACGGCGACACCGGCCAGCGGCAGCTCGCGGATGACGGTGAGCAGATCGTCGAGCGAGCGCGGCTTGAGCGGCAGCATCACGGCGTTGACCACTTCGCGGCGGAAGGCGGTGTTGTGCATCAGCGGCGAGAGCGAGTGGCTGACAGGATTGCCGGCGACGGCGAAGATGCGGGTGGCCTGATCGAGCTGCTCGATGCGGTAGAGGTCGAGCAGAGTGCGCGCGGTGATCTGGCCGGGCGCGGTCTCGGTGCCTTCGCTGAACGATGCGAAGGTGAACGCGGCGCCGGCGCGGGGCCCGAGCACGCGGCTCAGCAGGCCCTCCTCGCCCATGGCGATGCCGACGACGTGCGAGGCCAGCGAGCGGTCCTCAATGATGCGCAGGACGGCGAGGTTGTCGGCCAGCGAGCGGGCGGTGGAGACGACCTTGACGTAGTCCGGCTTGAAGGCGGCGATGCGGTCGGCGGCCTGGGCCAGGCTGCGGGTGCGGGTGAAGTCGTGAAAGCTGAGCAGGATGGCCGCGCCGGCGGCGCGCAGTTTGGCGAGCTGGGCGGACTTGGCCCCCTCGGCTGATTCAATTTCGAGGTCGACGATCTGGCAGCCGGCAAGCGCAGCCTTTTCAAGCACTTCTAGCTCGGCGGCGAGGGTGCCGGCAAAGTGGCCGCCATTGGGTTTGCGGCGGCAGGTGGCGATGGCGGAGACGTCGCGGTGCTCCGCCATGAACTGCTTGAGGTAAGGCAGCGCGGCCAATGGCTTGGAGAGATAATCGAGCCGGAACTCGAAGAAACGGGAGTCTTTAAGCGCCTCTTCGGCGTGGTCGAACATCTCCGCCGGAGCCCCCGCCTGGATGGCCACGCAGAGCTTGCCCAGACGCAGCCGCGGCGCGGCCGGGGCGGCGGGGACAGGCGCGAGTTCGGCGGCGTGCGGCATAAGTCAATCACGCATATTAGATGGACTGTGGCCGAGATGCAACCACGGAAACCTCTTTGGCTGAGTATTTTGGAGTGGCGGCGGGCAGAATACTCACTCGTCCCGCAGACTTTGAGCTGGGTCAATGCGGGCGATGCGTGCCGTCGGCAGCCCGGTGGCCAGCAGGGTGATCAGTGTCATGGAGGCCACAACCGCCAGAAGGCTGGGAACGTCGTAGACGCTGACGCCATAGAGTGCACTGCGCATCGCGCGCAGAGCGCCGGCGGAAAGCGCGAGCCCCAGGAGTATTCCTGCCGCGGCGGCGCGAAGGCCGGCGCCGGCAACATGTGTCATCACATGGCGGATTGTCGAGCCAAGGGCGATGCGGATTCCGATCTCGCGGGTGCGCTGGGTGACCATGTTGGCGACCAGGGCGAAGATGCCGATCGCGCTCAACAGCAGCGCGAGCGCAGCCATGGCTCCCAGCAATGCCACCTCGATGCGCTGGATGGTGAGGGCTTTGGCTAGCAGGTCGTTCATGCTGTAGAAGCCGGAAAAGGGCAGGCCGGGATCTACCGAGGAGAGCGCGTGCTGCATCTGGCCTGAGAGGTTATCCACAGGCGTGGCGGTGCGCACGATCCAACTCGGCTGGTACCAGATGTGGACGAGGGGCAGAAGGTTGCCGCCGAACTGTGCAGCCGGGATATAGACCGTTTCCTCGCTGGTGACCGGGTCCGTCGAGTCGAGGCCGGGCACCACCTTCACGTCGGCCACGACACCCACGATCACGGTTCCTTTATTCAGGGTGTTGCCGATGGGGTTGATGCCGGGGAAGAACTTGCGCGCGAAGGTCTGGTTTACGACCGCGACGGGCTGCGTGTCCGGTCCGTCAGAAGATGCGAAGGTGCGGCCGGCGAGCAGAGGAATCTGCAGGACGTCAAAGAAGCCAGGCGTGACGTAGACCTCGCCGCTGGCGATCTGCTGGCCGGCGCCGGGACCATTGTGGATGGTGATTACGTCATTCAGGCCGCGCTCGTAAGGGAGCGAAAGGGCGACGGCGGCGCGCTGAACGCCGGGAATCCGCTCCATGGCGGCGGTGCTTTCAGCGAGCAGGCGGCGGAAGGCTGCCGGGTCGTGATAGCGGGAGTCGTCGAGCGAGGCTTTGGCGGTGAGCACGCCGTTGGCATTGAAGCCGGGCGGAAGTGTTTCAAGGTGCACGAGAGAGCGGATAAGCAGGCCGGAGGCGGCCAGCAGGACGACGGTGAGCGCGACCTCGCCCGCGATGAGGGCCTGGCGCAGACGCAGGCGATTGGTTCCCGCCGTGGTGCGCGTGGCCATGGCGGAGCGCACGTCCACCCGGCGCGTGGCCAACGCGGGCAGCATGCCGAAGAGAACGCTGGTGCAGAGCGAGACGGCGAGGGTAAAGCCGAGCACGCGCGGATCGAGCGAAACGTCGGGGACTGGCAGGAACCCCTCGGGAAGCAGCGAGAGCAGCCCACGCAGCGCGAGATACCCGGCGCCCACACCGGCTAGGCCGCCGATGAGCGCGAGCAGCAGGTTCTCGATCCAGAGCTGCCTTTGAATCTGTCCCCGCGAAGCGCCAAGGGCGAGGCGCGTGGCGAACTCCGAGGTGCGCTGCAGAACGCCAACCAGAGTGAGGCCAGCCAGGTTGGCGCAGGCGATGAGGAGAATGAGGCCCGCGGCGAGCATGAGCGTGACGGCTTTGGCGCGCAGCGTCGCAGTCTGGCCTTTTTGCAGCGAAACGGAATAGTAGCTGACATGCGCGCCGGTGGGATACTCGCGTGCGAAGCGCTGGGCGCGGGCAGCCCAGGCGCGATTGATCTCAGCGTCGGCCTGCTGCCAGGTCGCGCCGTCGCGCAGGCGGGTGATGACTCCGTAGTTGGTGCCGCCGCCCTCGCCGGTGCGGCTGGGCTGCAGTGGCGTGTAGAGGTCGGCATCGAGCGGCGTGGTTGCGCCCTGGGGCAGAATGCCGACCACGGTGTAGGGTGCGCCTTTGATGTCGACCGCCTGGCCGATAATGTTGCGGTCGCCGCTGAAGGTGGTGCGCCACAGGTTATAGCTCAGGATGGCGGCTTTGGGCCCGTTGGGACGATCTTCATCTGAAGTGAAATTGCGGCCTAGGAAGGGATGGAGGCCGAGCACGTCGAGATAGTGCGCGGAGACGCGGCCCGCGTGCACGTACTCGACGTGTGCGCCTGCCCTGAAATTGGCGTTGGTGACGCCGCCGAAGACGGCAGAAAGCAGCGCGGGCACGTTGTCGCGCAGCGCTTCCCATTGCTCACCGTCGATCCAGTGGCCACCGTCCTCACTCTGCTGGCCGCCCTGGACGCGCAGGAAGATGGTGCCCATGCGATCGGGGTGCGGATAGGGAAGACTGCGCAGCATGAGAGCGTCGACGAGGGAGAAGATGGCCGTGTTGGCGCCGATGGAAAGCGCGAGGGTGAGGACAACGGTGGCGGTGAAGCCGGAATTCCGGCGGAGCTGCCGCAGCGCGAAGCGGAGATTCTGTCCGAGTGTGCCCATGCCTGTGTCTCCCAGGAAATGCCGCCGATGAGCGGAGCCGAATTGGACCGGATTGTAACAATGCACGCGTTGCGCCAAACGGCTTGAGCGAGCGGTGCCGCGCCAGTAAGGGTGTTTCAGGAAATATGCGGCCACTCAAGCGGCCCGGTTGTGTCCGGATGCGGACAGGGGTGTGCGCATTCGGACGGTGAGTAGGAGCCAGAGATAGGGCAGCGCGGGCGGCGCGGTTCCGTCGAGACGGCTCGGTGTGGCAATCTGGAACTTTGGAGGTTCGATTCGCATGTCTACGACGGAATGGGCGACGGCTGCTGCTGTGACCGGGGATTTGCACGTCTGGGAGGCTGGCGGGGCTACGTCTGGGGAGGCTTTGACGGCGTGGGTGAGCGCGCGGCTGGCTGCGCATGAGGCGGCGCTCGCCGCGCTGCTGACGGTCGAGGGGCAGCGGACGCCGGAGAACTCGCTGCGGCTCTACGATGCGGCGGTTGAGCAGTTGAGCCTGGCTGGATCGCAGGCCGGGGTGCTGAACTCGGTGGCTGCGGCCAGCGAGGTGCGCGACCAGGCGCAGATGGAGGCGCAGCGGGTCGCGATGGCGGGCAGCGCGCTGAGTTTGAATCGGGCCGTGTATGACGCGCTGAGCGCGATTGACCTGACCGGCGTGAGCGCGGCGACCCGGCATTATATGGACCGCACGCTGCTCGGCTATCGGCTGGCCGGCGTGGACAAGGACCAGGCGACGCGCGACCGCCTGCAGGCGCTGCACGAGAAGGCGACGCGGATCGCGCTCGAGTTCAGCCGCAACATCCAGGAAGGCGCGAAGACCATTGAGACGACGGCGGCGGAGCTCGACGGGCTGCCGGCGGATTATCTGGCGCGGCACCCGGCCGACGAGAAGGGCACGATCACGCTGACGACCGACCCGCCCGACATGCAGCCGGTGATGACGTTCGCGGCGAGCGCGGCGCTGCGCGAGCGGATGTTTGCGGCCTACAACACGCGGGCGTATCCGGTGAACAAGGAATTGCTGCTGCAACTGCTGGCCACGCGGCAGGAGATTGCAACGGTGCTCGGGTTCCGCAGTTGGGCAGACCTGGCGACGGCGGACCAGATGATGGGCTCGGCGGCGAATGTGCGGATGTTCTTGGAGAAGCTCAATGCCGCCAGCCGCGACGGCGCGATTCGCGAGCACGAATTGATTCTGGATTATGTGCGCGGGCGCGAGCCGGTCACGAAAGCCATCGATATCGCCAGCCGCGGCTACTGGTATGAGCAGTTCCGGCGGGCAAAGTTCGATTTCGATTCGCAGTCGGTGCGGCCGTACTTTCCTTATGCGCAGGTGGAAGCGGGCGTGCTGGATACGGCGGCGCGGTTGTTCAAGATTGAGTTCAAAAAGTCTGAAGTGCCGGGTTGGGATGCGGCGGTTTCGGTGTTTGAGGTGTACGACGGCGGCAGGCTTGTGGGCCGGTTCTATCTCGACATGCATCCGCGCGAGGGCAAGGACAAGTGGTTTTCGGCGGCGCCGGTGGTGACGGGTGTGCGCGGGCGGTATCTGCCGGAGGCGGCGCTGATCTGCAACTTTCCGGGCGGTGATGACAGTGATCCAGGCTTGATGCAGTACTCGGATGTGGTGACTTATTTTCATGAATTCGGCCACCTGATGCACGCGATTCTGGGCGGGCAGACGGAGTGGGCGGGGCTTTCCGGTTTTGCCACCGAGGGAGACTTTATCGAAGTGCCGTCGCAGATGCTTGAGGAGTTTTTCCGCGACGAGAAGCTGCTGCAGGCGTTTGCGAAGCACTATCAGACGGGCGAAACGCTTCCTTCCGAGACGATCAAAAAAATGAAGCTGGCCGGCGCGTTTGGGCGCGCCGACTGGGTGCGGTCGCAGCTCTACTACACCACGCTGTCGCTCGACTTGCACGACCAGGACCCGGCGACGATCGATCTGGACGAGACTACCAAACGGCTTTACCAGAGCCTGCAGCCGTGGACGTGGCTTGAGGGCAATCGCATGTACGCGAGCTTTGGGCATTTGACAGGCTACTCGTCGAACTACTACACGTATGCGTTCGACAAGGTGATTGCGCTGGATTTTTTTGCGCAGTTTGATGCGGACGACCCGCTGGGCTGCGCGGCGGGCGCGAAGTATCGCAAGACGGTGCTGGAACAGGGCGGGTCCAAACCAGGAAGAGAAATGGTGCGCGACTTTCTGGGGCGCGACGAGGAGTTCGCGGCGTTCTCGACGTGGCTGAACGAGGAGTTCGAGAGCGAGCTGATCACGGCGAGTGCGTAAACGCTCCTGAAAAGGCGAAGAGACGGCGATGAATAGGGGGGGAGGGGGGTATGCCTCGCTCCCTGGTTGGCGAGTTCGCCGTTTGCGAGCTTTCTGTTCGCGGGTCGCGGTTTGGAGAGAGGGTGGCATGTATTGATTGTGCCGGTTTGCGCGAATTAATACGCAAAAGAGCGCAGGGAATTTGGTGTGTGGAATGTGGGGGTTGCGCGAGAGGTGACGAGGAGAGGGGTTGACGGAGCAATGGCTGGGATGGGTGGGGCACCCATGGTTTGTGGCAAGGATGGAGATGCTCGATGGAGGGTGGGCTACCCGCCTGAAGCCCGTACCCTCCAAGCTAAAGCCCGTGCCCTCCAAACTGCCTGAGTGCCCGCATTGGAAATGTGGTTCTCCCATCGCAACTAGATTCAAGTTTGTGGCGTGGGGTAGGTATAGTGCCAACAGTAGATTTCCCCGTCTTAAAGAGGAGTTGGATGGCGCGAAGATTCGCTTTTGTGCTGCAGTTGGCAGCGGTTGTGGTCTTGAGCGTGAGTGCGGCGGCGCAGACGGCGCCATCGCCGCAGCCTGCGCCGGATGCTGCGGACGACACGATGCATGTGACGCTGGGGCACTCGGCGGTGGCGCTGTACGGGCCGTGGAAGTTCACGGTGGGCGACTCGCCGCTGGATGCGAAGACCGGCCAGCCGCTGTGGGCCGAGCCGGGCTTTGACGACGCTCATTGGGAAAGCGTGAACTTGTTGCCCAAGTCAAGGGCGTTCGACCCGCTCTCAGGGATGTCGGACTACGTGCCCGGTTGGACCATGCGCGGACATCCGGGCTACTGGGGCTACGCGTGGTATCGCATCCGAGTGCAGGTGCAGGCGCCGGCGGGTCAGGAATTGGCGCTTGCGGGGCCAGCGAATATAGACGACATCTACCAGGTGTTTGCGAATGGGGTGTTGGTAGGGCACTTCGGCGGTTTCACAGGCAGCAGCCCCACCGGCTACTACACTCAGCCGCAGATGTTCCGCCTGCCCGGCGCGGCCATCTCGAGCGATGGCGGCAATCGAGGCTCCGCAACCGATGTGATCGCCTACAGGGTCTATATGATGCCGTCCACGCTCACGGAAATCGCGGACGTGGGCGGGTTCCATGACGCGCCGGTGCTGGGAGACGTGGCTGCCGTGTCCGCGGGTTATCAGATCAGCTGGCTGGAGTTGATTCGCGGCTACGCCCTTTCGGCCACGCAAGCGCCCATGTTTGGATTGATGGCCGTTCTGGCCTTCACCATGATTCTGTTTGACCGGTCGGACAAGGTCTATCTCTGGATTGGCGCACTGTTTCTGCTGCAGGCTGTTTCCAGCGCGATATCCACCCTGAGCAGTTGGACGCAGATGTTGAGCATAACGACCGGCCAATTGTGCAACGACGGCCTGATGACCGCGCTGATCCTGGTGGGATGGGTGATGGTGTGGTGGGTGTGGTTCGGGCGTCAGCGGCCGGCGTGGACTCCGCTGGCGGCCGCGAGCCTCGGTCTGCTTTTCCTGATCAGCATCGTCATCGGCCAGGAGATGATTGTGGGACTGGTGCCTCACGGGGTTGCCCGTGTTTTCCTGACCGCCTCGGAGGTGGTCCGGCTGCTGTTTCTTGCGCTGCAGCTCTGGATTATCTTCCGGGGCATCCGGCGGCAGGGGCTGGAGGGGTGGATGGTTTTGCCCGCGGTTCTGCTCTGGGGCGTCAACACGTTCGCTACAGAACTCGCTGTGCTGCATGTTCCCATCCGATGGTCGGTGTTCGGACTGAGCATCCGGCTTACCCAGATCGCGAATCTGCTGCTGGTGGTGGTTGTGGGGTTGCTGCTGCTGCGGCGGCTGCTGAAATCGATTCACAGCCAGAGGCAGATGGCGCTGGATGTAAAGCAGGCGCAGGAAGTGCAGCAGATGATTCTGCCCGAGGCGCGCACCACGCTGCCGGGGCTCGTCATCGAGAGCGAGTATCGTCCGGCGCGGGAGGTGGGCGGCGATTTTTTCCAGGTGATTCCGAACCCGTTCGATGGCAGCCTGCTGATTGTGGCCGGCGACGTGGCCGGCAAAGGCTTGCAGGCGGGAATGCTGGTGGCGCTGCTGGTGGGAGCGATTCGCACCGCGGCCAGCTTCAACACCGATCCCCGCTATGTGCTGAACCAACTGAACGAGCGGCTGCTGGGGCGCAACAATGCGCAGGCCACGTGCCTGGCGCTGTGCGTCTACGCGGATGGCTCCGTGACGCTGGCCAACGCCGGGCACATGGCGCCGTATCTCAACGGCGAGATGATGCCGGTGGAGGGCGCGCTGCCGCTGGGCATGCTGCCGGGGCAGGAGTTTCCGGTGATGCGCTTCAAGCTGAAGGAAAAGGACAAACTGGTGCTGCTCTCCGATGGCGTGGTGGAAGCCATGGACGCCGATGGAAATCTGTTTGGCTTTGAGCGGGTGCACGCGTTGCTGGGCACGGCGAGCAGTGCGACCGAAGTGGCGGGCGCGGCGCAGGAGTTCGGGCAGGAGGATGACATCAGCGTGATCTCGGTGACGCGGACCGAGGTGTTGACGCCGGCGCTGGTGTAGGGACTGGGGACCAGGGACTAAGTGCTGGGTGGGGAATGCTTGGGGATGCGAGGGACGGTTGCGATGAAAAGGCTGCTGTGTGTTGCTTTGGGGATGGCTGCGGCATGCGGTGGGGCGCGGGCGCAGGTTGAGCGCAGGACGGCTCCGGGGCCGGGGCCGAATGGGGTGGCGCAGGTGACGTTTTTTGCGCACCGGCTGGGGACGGATCACGCGGAGGGCGTGACTACGCTGGACATGAACGGCGACGGGCTGCCGGACATTGTGAGCGGGGCTTACTGGTACGAAAATCCGGGACCCGGAGGCGGGGAGTGGAAGCGGCACCAGTATCGCGAGGCGGGTACGCTGAACGAGTTTGTGAGCGACTGCGGCGAGTGGGCGATTGACGTGAACCACGACGGGCTGCCGGATATTGTGACCGCGGGCTGGATGCTGAACGGCATCTGGTGGTATGAGAATCCGGGTTCAAAAGGCGGGGGTTCGAAAGGCGGGGGCAAGGCAGGCGGGATGTGGAAGAAGCACTTCATCGCCGACAGCTATGACACCGAGGGCGGCTCGGAGGCGGACATCAACGGTGACGGCAAGCCTGATCTGGTGTTTGCGCACTACAACCCTTCGGGAGTGCTGTGGATCGACTTCAGCGGGCCGCAGCCCAGGGTGCACCATGTGGGCGGGCGGGCGCAGGACGGGCACGGCATTGGCGTGGCGGACGTGGACGGCGACGGGAAGATGGACATTCTGACGCCGAACGGGTGGTTCCGGCAGATCGACGCCAACAACAACGAGTGGGAGTGGCACCCGGACTGGCAGATGGACGATGCGGGGTTCCCGATTATCGGCTATGACGTGAACGGCGACGGGAAGACGGACATCATCTATGGGCACGGGCACAGCTACGGGCTCTATTGGCTGGAGCAGGTGGGCGGGGCCGGCGGGGCAAATGGCATCAGCGACCGGCACTGGGTGCGGCACACCATCGACGAGAGCTACTCGCAGATTCATGCGCTGAAGCTGGTGGACATCGACGGCGACGGGCAGATGGAGCTGCTGGCGGGCAAGCGCTACCGCGGGCACTCGGGGAACGATCCGGGGTCGTACGATCCGCTGGTGATTTACTACTACAAGATCGACCGGAAGACGGGGACGTTCACGCGCTACCCGATCTCGGTGAACGGGACAGCGGGGGCGGGGACGCAGTTTGTGGTCCAGGATATGGACGGGGATGGCGATCTGGATATTGTGACGGCGGGCAAGACCGGCGTGCACTTCTTCGAGAACCTGACGGTGGACAAGGTTCCCAAGGAGCAGCGGGAGAAGGAAATCCTGCTGAACAAGGACTGGCCGTTCCCCGGCGAGGGGCCGGTGGTGAAGCAGGAGGAAGAGCCGAAGCGGTAGGCGACTCCGTAGCTGGCTGATGCGGAAGCACTTGCGGCGGCGGGCGAAGGTTCACTGGCTCGATTAATGGCGCGTCAAAAATTTTCTGCGGGATTTCTCTCACTTCCGGCAACCTTTGGACCCTGATTCGACTCTTATCTTGTAACGAGCAGAGGCTTCCCCGAATCATGGCCCATCCACACGAGCTTCACACCTCTTTCAATGGTTCCGAAAAGAACCCCATCTTCTAGACCCCCCTCCGGACCCCCCTTTGAAAGCCTCTCGAGCGGGCCTGCTGGAAAGCAGGCCCATTCGCTCGTTTGGGGGTAAATATTCGCGGCACTCTCCCGCTGCAATCCCCATTACAATCCCCGCTACAATTGAGGAGTGAAGCGGCAGAGCAGTGTCTTGAAGACGTTGAAGAGCGACGCGCAAATCCAGAAAAACATTGCAGAGATCGACGCGCTCTTGGGCGCGGCGGGGCTGGTGCGCCGGAGGCGGGGCCAATCGCCGGGCATTGCGCGGCAGTTGCGCATGGAGCGGGCGATGCCGGAGGAGCTGACCGTGCCGGCGCCGGAGCCGCGCGTGGCGGCCAATGGCGTGGAGTGGCTGGTGGTGGACGGCTGGGCGAAGATGCCGTGGCTGTGGGCGGGTTTCAGCACGCGGCGCGGCGGAGTGAGCCGGGCTTATGCGGCCGAAGGCGCGCCGGGCGAGATGAATTTGGGGTTCACGGCCGCGGATGAGCGGGCGATTGTGCTCGAAAATCGCCGGCTGCTGGTTGAGGCGGTGACTGGCAGCCTATTGATCCGGGAAGTAAATAGTGTTGTGCTCTCCCACCCTAGCCGCAAGAAACGCGGCAAGGATGGGGCACCCAAGTCTCAGTACTTAATTGCCGGATCTATAGGGACAAGCAAAGAGGAGACGCCGCTGGTGCCGGTGCGGCAGTTTCATTCCAATCTGGTGATCCGGCTGGGCAAGGCGGATGCGGGTCGAGCGACACCGTGGAAGGCGGACGGCGCGATTACCGACGAGCCGGGGATTCTGCTGGCGGTGCAGACGGCGGATTGCATTCCGGTGCTGGTGGCCGACCGCAGGAAGCGCGTGGTGGGAGCTTTCCACGCGGGCTGGCGGGGCACGGTGAAGCGGATTGTGGAGCTGGGCGTGGGGCGGATGCGGCTTGAGTTCGGTTCGCGGCCCGAGGACCTGGTGGCGGCAATCGGGCCGGGGATCGGAGCCTGCTGCTATGCGGTGGGCGACGAGGTGCTGACGGAGTTCGAGTCGCAGTTTGTGTATGGGCGCGAGCTGTTTCGCGAGGTGTACGACTCGGACCCGGTGCGGACGAAGTATCCGATGCTGTTCTTGACGCAGCGCGCGCCAGGGCACTCGCCGATTGGGCCGAGCCTGCACCTGGACCTGACGGCGGCCAACCGGCGGCAGTTGCTGGATGCGGGCATGGGGGAGAAGGCGATCAGCGTGGTGGGCGGATGTACGCAGTGCCAGCCGGAGCTTTTCTATTCGCACCGCGGATCGCATGGGCATGCCGGACGCATGATGGGTGTGATCGGCGTGCGTCCGCGCTGAGCGGGGCCGGTTAGAGCGGTTTCAGTGCAGGTGTACCCAACTTTGTGCGATCCCCGGTCCCCAACGGCGAGGGACCGGGGGCACCCTCATGTTGGAGGTTTTCGAGACCGGGGCCACCCGCCTGTCTACAATGTCTGTTGCGCCGCGGAGCTTTCATCACGGGGGCGACTTATTTCGAAAGCAGTTCACTTAAGCGTGCCAGTGTCTCGCGATCCGTCGAAGACAGGCTGCTGCCTGAACTCAGGAGCTGCAATTGCGTTACTACTTGCTTACGCCTGGCGTCATTCATTGTCTCGCGCATAATGGGCTTAGCTTGCGGCAAACTGACTAGCCACGGCAGATAGTTTTGGATGATATCCCGCTGCATTTTGCTCGCTGGGTTATGGCCACTTGTAAATAAGAAGTCGATGGTATCGCCCGTGAGAACCTGGACCGTGGAGTCTTGCGGAGAAACGGAGGAGCGACTGGCTTGATAGAGAGCAACCAGAAACGCATACTGCCCATCTTCCGTGAGCCGCTTTTCAAGCGTTCCATCTTTAGCCATTTGCTCTAGCTTTGTGTTGCCTGGCGAGGCAAGGCCTGCCAGCAACTCCGCAGCATATTCTCCAATGTGAGATCCCCGTGGCTCTTTTGTTTGCTCCAACCATTCCGCGAGTTTGTCGCCCTGTTCCGCGGCCGATAAATTGCAGTTCTGGATCATGAGTTCCACATCCTGAACCGCTTCAGTGCCAGACACCTGTTCGACGCTCTTTGGATGTTGAAGCAGTGTTTGCAGATCGTTTGCATGGCCATCTGTTCCAATCATCCACGATTGGCCGGCCGTCAGATCATAATAAGACCAAAACTCAGGGTTGTCCCAGATGACTCCGCTGCCAAACCGAGCCTGCTTCAACGCGACGAATGTTGTGGCTCCCTCCTTGAAATCCAGATCGCCACGGATGTTTTTATCTAACCGGAACTGAACGTTGAGAGTGCGTGCATCAATCTGGGAGGAGTTATCGTCCTTCCAAGGTGAAGCGCTGACAGCGACTGCCGTCAGGACGAAGATGTGATCGTCCTGGAGGATGGGTAATCCGGTGGGGCAGCTCTGAGCGAGCGCGCCATGCAGAGGACACAGTGACAAGAGCACAGCATACCAGAAGACTCTCATAGGTCAATTCTCCCTTCTCAGTGGGTTGCGTCGAGTCCAAGATCGTTCAACGGCGGGTGGCCCAGGTCTCATACCTCATCGCACCCTCAAAATTTGGGTGCCCCATGTCTCGTCCGCCGCGGCGGAAGACATGGGCGGGCGATTACGCATGCTCCCGGCTCCACGTGGCTCAATGGGATTCTATCTCCACTGTTTGCTCCTCGTCAGAGAGATAGTCGTGATAGCTCGACAGGCCATTGGCGAAGGAATAGGTCGGCCCCGGAAAGTGGGGTGCTGCCGAAACCCATGTCTCAAAAGCGAGACCCTTCGGCTTCGCTCAGGGCAGGCTATGGGGCACCCACGGTCGTGGGGCTGGGAGGTGCACAAGAGCAAAAGCAGGTCCCCTTCGACAGGCTCAGGGCAGGCTTTCGACTCACCACCCCCGAGCTGAAATGCGCTCGGGGCCCCGTTCGCTCAGGATGACATCGGCGGGGTGGGGTTTGTGCTTTCCCACCCATCGCGCACAGGACGCGCGATGGATGGGGCACCCAAGTCTCCGTACTGACCAAGTCACAGTACTGACCGAGTCTCAGTACTCAATTGCCGGATATTCAGGCGGCGGAAGCGGGCTTGGCTTCCGAGGGATTGACCAGGTCGCGCAACTCTTTTGAAGGCTTGAAGTAGGGCACGCGCTTGGCGGGCACCTCGACGCGCTCGCCGGTTTTGGGGTTGCGGCCGATGCGGGGGTTGCGCTGGCGGATGCGGAACGAACCGAAGCCGCGAATCTCGATTTTGTCGCCGCTCTGCAGGGCGGAGATGACCGATTCGAACACGGTTTCGACGATGACCTCGCCATCGCGGCGGGTCAGATCGCCAAGCCGAGTCACCTTTTCCACCAAATCTGCCTTTGTCATATCGCAGGAACCTCCCGGCACAGCATACACAGATTCTGGACGGCGAGGGGGCAAAAATCAAGCGCGGAGGTTACAACTGCGCCTTTTGCATCAGCAAGATGCCGAAACCGGGCAATTTTGGGGCGGGGCTGGGTGGGAGCACGCAGCGCGCGGTATGATGAGCGGAGTCTTCCCTGCGCAGTCGATTTCTCAGGACGGGGACTGGCGGTTTCTCGTGACTGGGCATCCCCAATACAGCATCGTTATCCCGGCGTTCAATGAGAGCGCGCGCATTCCGGCAACGCTGGAGGCGGTGGTTTCCTGCGTCCGCGCCAAGGGCTGGAACGCGGAAGTGATCGTGGTGAACGACGGCTCGCGGGACAACACGGCGCAACTGGTGCGCGATTGTGCCGCGCACGCGCCGGAGGTGCGGCTGCTCGAAAACCCCGGCAACCGCGGCAAGGGCTATAGCGTGCGCAACGGCATTTTGCAGGCGCTGGGCGAGGTGGTGCTGTTCACGGACTCGGATTTGTCGGCGCCGATTGAAGAGGCCGACCGCTTGTTTGCGGCCATCGCGGCGGGCGCGGATATCGCCATCGGGTCGCGCTGGCTGGAGAGCGGGCGGCAGACGCACAGGCAGCCGCTCTACCGGCAGGTTTTCGGGCGCTGCTTTAATGCGGTTACGCGGATGGTGATGCGACTGCCGTTTGTGGATACGCAGTGCGGCTTCAAGGCGTTTACGCGGGCGGCGGCGCAGACCGTGTTTCATTTGCAGACCATCGAGCGCTGGGGCTTTGACCCGGAGATTCTGTTCATCGCGCTCAAGCGCGGCTACACGGTGAAGGAAGTGCCGGTGAGCTGGGCGCACGACGAGCGCTCGCGCATGAGCTATCTCAGAGACGGCATGCAGATGCTCAAGGAGCTGGCGACCGTCCGCTGGAATGCGCTGACCGGCCAGTACAGCCGGCGCACCGAAGCGAAGCTGCGGGCGGGCGAGACGCGCTAGAGCGGCTTCAGTGTAGGTGTACCCAGCTTGTACTATCCCCGGTCCCCAAGGGCGAGGGACCGGGGGCACCCAAGGTGGGTACCAGAGTGAAATCGCGTTAAACCACTTTTGAAAGATGAATGGCGATGTCGATGAGTGAAGCGATTGCGGCACGGCCCGCGTTGCTGGTGCTGGCCGCGGGCATGGGCAGCCGCTACGGCGGATTGAAGCAGATTGATCCGGTGGGGCCGTCGGGCGAAGCGCTGATGGACTACTCAATTTTTGACGCGCTGCGCGCGGGGTTTGGCCGAGTCGTGTTTGTGATTCGCCGCGACATTGAGGAGGCATTTCGCACGACCATCGGCGCGCGCTTTGAGAAGCATGTGCGCGTGGCGTATGCGTTTCAAGAACTCGATGATCTGCCGGAGGGCTTCAGCGTTCCAGCGGGGCGGACCAAGCCGTGGGGTACAACGCAGGCGATTCTGGCGGCGCGCGGTGTGGTGCATGAGCCGTTTGCGGCCATCAATGCGGATGATTTCTATGGCGCGGAGGCTTATCGCGCGCTGGCCGAGCATCTGACCGTGAACGGAACGGCTCGCACGGCGGATGCGGCGATGGCGGGCTTTGTGTTGCGCAATACGCTGTCGGAGTTCGGCTCTGTGGCGCGCGGTATCTGCGACGTGAGCGCGGAGGGCTACCTGCGCGGCGTGGTGGAGACGACGGGCATTGAGCGCGACGGGCGCGGGGCCAGGACTACTGATGGCACGGGCCGTGTGTCGAGTCTGACCGGCGACGAAGTGGTGTCGATGAACATGTGGGGCTTTGCGCCGGACGTTTTTACGCAGTTGAACGGCTACTTCACGGAGTTTTTGCGCCAGCACGGCACGGAGCTGAGTGCGGAGTGCTATCTGCCCAGCGCGGTGGCGGCGTTGATTGAGGCGGGCGCGGCGCGGGTGAAGGTGCTGCCCTCCGGCGATGCGTGGTTTGGCGTGACCTATCGCGAGGACCGGGCGCGGGTGGTCGAGAGCCTGCGCGAGCTGGTGCGGGCGGGGCGCTATCCGGAGAGGCTGTGGGCGTGAGGGGCTAGAAAAATAGGTTGTAGTTCTTTTCAGAATTGCTTACTGGTGCCTCCCTGTCTGCTGACGTTGCCTGCAGTATGCAGCTATATTCCAAGCTGTCTTTTTAGTTCATTGCGAAG
>DASQSP010000227.1:0-3741 GCA_035642355.1 Occallatibacter sp. | reverse complement strand
AGTTAAGAGCGCAGGTCGCTAAACTCAGCGTTCACGGAGGATGTACCTGCGGCTGCCCAACCGTGTACTTCGCACTAAATGGTGTGCCCGTGAACCAGAAAAGGGAAAATCTGATCGCCGACTTTCTCGCGACTGTAGATGGAGAGAAAGTCGGAGTCATGCTTTTTGAGAGAGATAAGCTTTTAAGCTCACTTGAGGCCTACTCTTGCGCAGGCAGCGACAAACCGTTCGCTCTTCCCGAAATTGCTACTCTCCATTCCTTTGAACAACATTCCGAAGCCAATAAGCTATAGCTATCACTCAGCTACCGCTACGCCAACCCATTCCGCCGGATCACTTCCTTGTAATAAGCCGAGCTCATCTTCGGCGTCCGCTTCTGCGTCTCAAAATCCACATACGTGATCCCAAAGCGCTTCTCATATCCATCCGCCCACTCGTAGTTATCCAGCAAACTCCATAGAAAATATCCCTTCACCGGCACGCCCTCGCTCACCGCGCGATGCAGCTGGGTCATGTAATTCCGCAGATACATAATTCGGTCCGAGTCGTACACCTGCCCATCCGGCGCCAGCACATCGGCCGACGAGCACCCGCTCTCCGTGATGTACAACTCCTGCCCACCCTGCTCCGCGCTCCATACCTCCGACACCAGCTTCGGCACCCAGTAGAGCGCCTCCGGCCCCACCGACAGCCACTCGCTGTCCATATGCGGATACGACGCCGGCTTCTTCACCATCGCGTAGCCCAGCTCCGACGATGGATCCGCGCGCACAAATGCCGCCGTGTAGATATTGAGCCCCGAGAAATCCAGGGGGCTGCCGATCGCCTTCATCTCTTCCGCGGTAAACGTCGGCGCATCCGCTCCCAGCCGCTTCAGATACGCGTCCGTGTACTTGCCCTCGTGGATCACCGTGTCGAACATCGCATTCTCTTCGCGGATTGCCTTTTTTGCCGCCTCAATATGCTCCGGCGTCTCGATCAGCGGCACCACCGGCGTCAGATTGTCGGCAAATCCGATCTTCACCGGCCCCTTCGCATGCGCGCGAATCGCCTGCACCGCCAGCCCGTGGCCCAGCACCGCGTAATGCTGCACCTGCGCCAGGTCTTTCCGGTTCAGCTTCAGCCCCGGCGCATGTCTCCCGGTGCCGTAGCCGAGATTCACAAAACTGCTCAGCTCGTTCACCGTCATGAAGTTCTTCACCCGGTCCGACAAGTGCTCCACCACCACCGCCGCATATTCGGCAAAGGCCTTCGCTGTGTCGCGACTCTGCCATCCGCCCTTATCCTGCAAGGCCTGCGGCAGATCCCAGTGGTACAGCGTGCAGTAGGGCGCAATCTTCGCCTCCAGCAGCGTGTCCAGCATGCGATCGTAAAAATCGAAGCCCTTGGGATTGCGCGCGCCCGTCCCGGTCGGAAAAATCCGCGGCCATGCAATCGAAAATCGATACGTCGTCAGGCCAAGATCCGTCATCAGCCCGATATCTTCCTTGTAGCGGTGATAGTGATCGTCCGCCACGTCGCCGGTATCGCCGTTGTGCGTCTTGCCTGGCGTGTGCGAGAAGGTGTCCCAGATCGACGGCCCGCGTCCATCCTCATGCACCGCGCCCTCCACCTGGTAGGAAGCCGTCGCCGAACCCCACAGAAATCCCTCGGGAAACTTCCGCGGCGCGCCATCGTGCGCCGCCTCGCTGCCGCTCTGCGCCCGCGCCGCGGCCACTCCGCCCGGCAATGTCGCCGCTCCCGCCGCCGCTCCCAGCAGTTGCCCAAACTTCCGTCTCGATATGCGCCCGGTCACCGTCATCTTCCTCCACATCCACGCCTACGTCCCTCAAGGTATCACTGCAAGCGCATAGCACGAATCGTTATTCTGGCGCTCAACCGGCACACCACGGCAGCACCCGCCCATCATCGAATCGAATCGTTCCGCTCTACTCGTTCCGCGCAAAAAAAGAGACCCGCGCGATGCGGGTCTCTTCTTGCGTTCGATACTACTACCGCCGCCGCCCGCTGTAGATCCGCTGTATTCCCACCTGGTAGCCCTGGCGGAAAGCCGCGCGATACGCATGCCGCCCCCGGCCACCCACGCTCGGGTGCCGGTACTCATCGCGGTTATTCACATCCGGCCGTCGACCATTTTGGAAGTCTCTCCGTGCTCCCTCGATGCCATCGTGAAAACCTCTCCGCGAAATATCGTCCCGATACGTCCCCGGAGCCTGTGTCCACGGCTGGTTGTAAAATCCCGGAGGCGGGGGCGTCTCCTGCGCCTTCGCGCCGGTCACGCCAAGCGTCATAAATCCCAGACCGATCAGTACCGCCATCATTCCCAATCTTGCTCGCATGTACCCTCCTTGCCTTTCCTGTTGCATATCCATCGCTGCAAGAAACCGCATCTGCAGTGGATTTCGATGGGCTTGCCCCCGTTGTCGTTGCACCCTGAAGTATTTTTCCTGCCGCTCTGAGGCAGCCGAAGTTTTCCTCTTGGCCGCTCCAAACCTACAGGAAAAATGCCTTCCACGGAAGAAACATCGCCAAGCAAGTTCCGCCCTTCTGCATATCGAAACCCGCGCCCCCGCCAAATGTGGCGTTGAAAAGCATCTTCTCACCGCACATCCTGAAGGTGCGCAAACCGCGCCACCCGCGCCATCGCCCGCTGGCCGGCGCCCATGACGGCTGTCCGTGGCATCCTGAGGTCATGGCTATCCGCACCCTCTCCACCCGCGAGGTCTATCGCAACCACTGGCTCAGCGTACGCGAAGACGCCATCGAGCGCGCCAACGGCACGCGCGGCATCTACGGGGTCGTCGACAAACACGACTGCGCCGCCATCCTCCCCATCGACGGCGATCGCATCTGGCTCGTCGAACAATTCCGCTACACCATCGGCGAGCGCGCGCTCGAGCTGCCCCAGGGCGGATGGGAATCCGCGATCGATAACCCCGAAGAGCTCGCACGCGGCGAGCTGCGCGAAGAAACCGGCCTGGTCGCCGGCCGCATGACCGAGCTGCCCTGGATGTGGATCGCTTACGGCTTCGCCCGCCAGCGCCAGCACATCTATGTTGCGGAAGATCTCACCCCCGGCCCTCACCATCGCGACTACGAAGAAGCCGACATGCAAATCGTCCGCCTCCCCATCGCCCACTTCGAGGAAAAACTGCGCACCGGCCAGATCCGCGACGTCTGCACCATCGCCGCCTGGGGCGCATACCAGCTCTGGCTCAAGTCGAATCGCTAGAGCAAAAGCACAGACACCCTCGGGAACGCATATTATTTCGATCAATGACATCGGGCCTCGCCTCGACCAAACTCGCCGCGCTCCTCCGATGCTTTCCGTGCGTCCTTATTGCTCTTTCCATAGTTACAATTGCCCGCGCCGACGAGCCGGCCAAAGCCTCCGTCTGCCGGCTCAAGAAAGATCCCACCACCTACAACCACAAAGTCATCGAGGTCACCGGCTTCGTCACCCACGCCGCGCGCAACTTCACCATCTATGACCCGACATGCCCCTCCTGGCCGGCCATCTGGCTGGAGTACGGCGGATCGATCAACTCCGGCACCGTCTACTGCTGCAAGACGCTGAACGATCGCCGCCGCCCGCAGCCGTTCAACGTCGAGGGCATCTCCCTCCCGCTCACCGACAACCAGACCTTCGAGGATTTCGACCGCGTCATCCAGCCGCCCTTCCGCCCCGGGCAATCGGGCGCCGTCGAACACGCAACTTTGATCGGCACCTTCTTCGCCGGG
>DASQSP010000226.1:0-4526 GCA_035642355.1 Occallatibacter sp. | reverse complement strand
GCCCTTGCTGCGGCTCGCGGACCCTGGAAAGCCCAGAAACCACGGGGCTTTGCCCAGTCTGCTGGTGGGAGGACGATGGCCAGGACGATGCCGGCGCGGACGAGGTGCGGCTCACCGTCAACGGCCACCTCAGCCTGCAGGATGCTCGCGCCAGCTACGCCCACTGCGGCGCCTCCCATCCCCGCTTCCTGCCCTACGTCCGCCAACCCCAGCGATCCGAGTTCTGAATCAACTGCGGTGAGCCTTTCGAGTAACGTGACTTCTGCGGTCCGGCGTCCGGTTGCCCACAGGCTGGCGGTTTGACCCGCCCCGCAAACCCTCTTACCATGAAATGAGATTCTCCCCCGAGGCCCACGGTGCTGTCCGCCCCGGAGCGGCGACGGCAGTTTTTTATCGGCTCGCCGCGGCGAGCCCGGAAGGCAAAACGTTGAGTTCCACCGATACCCTCGGAAACACTACCCAACCTGAATCGACAGAGGCTGCGCCGCCCCACGATCACGACGGCCCCGGCAGCGATCACGATCATGCCCACGAGCACAATCACGAGCATAATCATGGCCCGGTGCTGAACCCCGAAGTGACTCGCGAGCTGGTGCTCGATATTCCCGCCGAAGATGTCTCGAAGTCCTATCGGACCGTGGTCCGCAACTATCAAAAGCACGCCCGCATTCCCGGCTTCCGTCCCGGCAAGGTGCCGGAGAGCGTGGTCCGCCGCAAGTTCGCCGAGCAGATTCGCAAGGACGTGATCGATGGCCTGCTTCCCGAGCGCTTCAAGCAGGCCGTGGGTGGCCTGGGCGTAAGGCCCGTGGGCCAGCCTCAGGTCACCGAACTCACCGTGGATGAAGGCCAGCCGCTGCATCTGAAGGCGGTCTTCGAATATGTGCCGGAGTTCTCCATCGACGGCTACCAGAGCGTCACAGTCGAAAAGCCCTCCGCGGAGTTGACGGAAGAAGAGTTCCAGCACGAGCTGACCGAGCTGCGCGACTCCCGCGCCACCATCGAGCCGGTCGAGGAGGACCGCGCTCTGGTTGACGGCGACTGGGCGCAGATCTCCTACACCGGCCTCATCTCCGGCGAGACGGATGCCGCGCCCGTCGTTGGCCAGGATGCCCTGGTCGAGATCGGCGGCAAAGACACCATCGAGGCCTTCAACACCGTGCTGCGCGGCGCAAAGCCGGGCCAGGAGCTCAAGGCCGAGGTCATCTATCCGGCCGATTACGACGAGCCCAAGCTGGCCGGCAAGACCGTCACCTATGAAGTCGCGGTCAAGGCCATCAAGAAGCGCATCGTCCCCGAGCTCACCGATGAGTTCGCCAGGGAGATGGGCAACTACGAGAATCTGGCCGAGCTTGAGACCCGCGTGCGCGAGCACATGACCAGCCGCAAGCAGCGCAGCGTGGCCGGCGAAACCAAGGACAAGCTGATGGCCGCGCTCATCGAGCGCTATCCCTTCCCGGTGCCGGAGTCGATGGTGCAGGAGCAGGTGGATGCGCGCCTGGAGCGCGGTTTGCGCGCGCTGGCTGCCCAGGGCATGGAGACCGAGCAGATGCGCAAGCTCGACTTCAGCCGCCTGCGCGGCGCGCAGCGCGACGGCGCGGTAGCCGAGGTCAAAACCTTCCTGCTGCTCGACAAGATTGCCGAGGCCGAGGGCATCGTCGTGGAGGAAGAAGAACTCGATCGCGAGCTGCATATTGCGGCCCTGCAATCGAGAGAGCCGATTGAAACGCTGCGCGCTCGTTTGACGGAGGACGGCGGTCTGGCTAGAATCCGGGAACAAATGAAACGCGAAAAAACGGCGAATTTGCTGTACGAGAAGCTGCCCGCGTAGCACGGCAAGCGGCGCTTATGCCGCGCGCTCCGGAAGCTGCACTCCCGGATCGGCGCGGCCTTTACAACGGGAGGGGGAAAAGAGGCCCCCGACGGAAGAGCGAGACTCAATGGCATTGGTTCCCATGGTGGTTGAGCAGACGAGCCGGGGCGAGCGCGCCTACGACATCTATTCCCGTCTGCTCCGCGACAACATCATTTTCCTCGGCACGCCGATCGACGATCAGGTGGCCAATCTCATCGTTGCCCAGATGCTCTTCCTCTCCGGCGAGGACCCGGAGAAGGACGTGCAGCTCTACATCAACTCGCCGGGCGGCTCCATCACGGCCGGCCTCGCCATCTACGACACCATGCAGTTCATCAAGAACAACGTGGTGACCTACTGCATTGGCCAGGCCGCCAGCATGGGCGCGTTTCTTCTGCTCGCCGGCACCAAGGGCAAGCGGTTCGCGCTGCCCAACTCGCGCATCCTCATCCATCAGCCTTCGATGGGCGGCTTGAGCGGCCAGGCAACCGACATCGACATTCACGCGCGAGAGATTCTGCGCATCCGCGAGATCACCAACACGCTCATGGCCAAACACACCCGCCAGCCGCTCGACCGCATTGAGCACGACGTGGAGCGCGACTTCATCATGAACGCACAACAGGCCAAGGATTACGGCATCGTCGACGAAATCATCGACCGCCCGCGCACATAGCGGACGGCGCACGCTCACAACAGAAGTACGGTCACACAATTTCAGGGGGGGTAGTTCAATGAAAACGCGCACGGGACCCGAAGAAGCGCTGCGTTGCTCGTTCTGCCACAAGTCGCAGGACGCCGTGGCCAAACTGATCTCGTCGCCGAGCGACTATCCTCGCGCCTACATCTGCGATGAATGCGTGGCTGTCTGCAACTCGATCCTCGAGGACGACCGCGGCGAGGCCCACCCCACCACCGCCGCCGGCCACCTGCCCAAGCCCCAGGAAGTGAAGAGCTTCCTCGACGACTTTGTCATCGGCCAGGATACGACCAAGAAGAAACTCGCCGTCGCCGTCTACAACCACTACAAGCGCATCCAGATGAACCGCATGCGCAACAACGAAGTGGAACTGGCCAAGTCGAACATCCTGCTCATCGGGCCCACCGGCTCGGGCAAGACGCTGCTGGCGCACACCCTGGCCAAGATGCTCGATGTGCCCTTCGCCATTGTCGATGCCACCACGCTCACCGAGGCCGGCTATGTCGGCGAGGATGTCGAGAACATTATCCTCAAGCTGCTGCAGGCCGCGGACGGCGACGTGACCCGTGCCCAGCAGGGCATCATCTACATCGACGAGATCGACAAGATCGGCCGCAAGGACGAGAACCCGTCGATTACGCGCGATGTCTCCGGCGAGGGCGTGCAGCAGGCGCTGCTCAAGATTCTCGAGGGCACCGTGGCCAACGTGCCGCCGCAGGGCGGGCGCAAGCATCCGCACCAGGAGTTCACCGCGGTCGACACCACCAACATTCTCTTCATCTGCGGCGGCGCCTTCGTCGGCCTGGAGCGCGTGGTGGGCCGCCGCGTGGGCAAGAAGGCTCTGGGCTTCAAGGCGACCGATACGGAAGCCGAGGCCGTGCAGCGCTCCCATCGCGACACGGAACTGCTGCGCAAGACCGAGCCGCAGGACCTCATCAAGTACGGTTTGATTCCCGAGTTTGTCGGCCGCTTGCCCGTGATGGGCGTGCTCGACGAACTCGACGAGGCCGCGCTGATCGAGATTCTCACCAAGCCGCGCAACGCCATTCTCAAGCAGTATCAGCGCCTGCTCGAGTACGAGAACGTCCGCCTGCACTTCACCACCGACGCCATCGCCGCCGTGGCCCGCGAGGCCCTGGCCCGCAAGGTGGGCGCGCGCGGCCTGCGCATGATCCTCGAAGAGTTGATGCTCGACCTGATGTATCACCTGCCCAGCAACAAGAAGGTGCGCGACCTCGAAATCACCAAGGACATGGTCGAGCGCCGCGACCTGTCGCTCTGCCTGCTTGAAAAGGCCGGTTAGAAGCTGGGCTCTCTTCCTAAAAGTGAAATCGGCCCGGCACGTTAGCATTTTGGAACGCGATCGGGACTTGTCCTGTTCTCCACAAGCCCGTGAGACTGCATTTGTGAAAAAATCGGTCTCATGAAGAAGCTGTCAGTGCTTGAGCTATGTGCCGGAGCAGGTGGTCAAGCGCTCGGGTTCGAACAGGCAGGTTTCTCCCATCTTGCACTCGTAGAGTTGGACTCTCACGCCTGCAGGACCCTGCGCTTTAATAGACCGGACTGGAATGTCCTGCAAGAGAATCTCAACTGTTTCGATGCGAAGCCCTTTCGCGGAATGGTTGATGTTGTCGCTGCTGGGCTTCCCTGTCCCCCGTTTTCAAAAGCTGGCAAGCAGATGGGCGAACTTGATGAACGGAATCTCTTTCCAGCAGCGTTGCGCATCATACGAGAGGTTCAGCCTCGCGCAGTGATTATCGAAAATGTCCGCGGAATTCTCGATGCGGTGTTTGAAGACTATCGAACATTTATTGCCGGGCAATTGAGTGACTACTGGACTGACTGGCAACTACTGAACGCCAGAGACTTTGGTGTGCCACAGCTCAGACCGAGGGTCAATTTTGTGGCAATTCGCAAGGGCTTGGATCATCATTTTCAATGGCCAGTTGGGGCTGTCAAAGCTCCCACCGTAGG
>DASQSP010000225.1:0-20013 GCA_035642355.1 Occallatibacter sp. | reverse complement strand
GGAGCAGACACCTCCAGCCAATGCGCCAGCGTGGCCGGAAACACCTCGCGGCCCTCGGCCTCGGCTTCGAGCACCGCCTTCAGATAGTTTTCCTTGGAGACGTAAATCGCGTCTTTCATCGCTCATCCGCCAATAGTTCATCCAGCGCCGTAATCCCCATCAGTCTATAAGGAATCCGCTTTCCGCGTCCGCCGGTAACTGCCCCGCTACCCGGACGGGCCATGCGGCCTTTGCCGCTCCGTGGGACGCTTCTACCACCATCGTGCGATAACATCCTGGCGCACATCTGCCTAGTATCAAGTCCGTGGGGTGAACCATGAACAACGAAATTCCTCGCGAAATCTATCGGGCCGCATTCGCCCAAGCCGAGCAGGAGTTGCTGCGGATTCAATCCGAATTCGAGCGTCTCTCGCTCCGCCACAATCATGTGGCCAAAGTTGTCGAAGTCCTCAAGCCCGCGATTCACTTCGACGGCTTTATTCCCGTGGGAAACACGTCTTTAACAACCCGAAAAGCGGGTCTCTCCGTGGTGACCCGCCTTGCGGTGATGGAGAAGCTGCCCGAGGCCTAGCCAACGGGACTGCTTTCCTCAGAGTGCGTCAGATCTTCGGCTAGCTGCGCAACATGTTCTTCGCGATAAAGAGCACATTGGCCGGCCGCTCCGCCAGCCGCCGCATGAAGTAGGGGTACCACTCCCGCCCAAAGGGAATGTACACGCGCACGTTGTAGCCCTCGGCCACCAGTTGCCGCTGCAGGTCGCGCCGCACACCATACAGCATTTGAAACTCGAACCGCTCCGGCGCGATGCCGTGCTGCGCGGCATACGCTTTGGCCGCGGCAATCATCGCTTCATCGTGCGTGGCCAGGCCGTGATACACGCCGCTCGCGAGCAGCCGCCCGCTCAGCCGCACATAATTTGCGTCCACATCGGCCTTGCTGGGAAACGCCACCGCCGCCGGCTCCTTGTACGCGCCCTTGCACAGCCGCACCCGCGTGCTCTCGGCGATGAGCTGGTCAATGTCCTTCTCCGACCGGTAGAGATAGGCCTGGATCACAATGCCGATGGCGCCGCGCAGATCGGCCCGCGCGTGCAGGCGCCGAACAATGTCCAGCGTCACCTGGGTCAGTGTGGAGTCTTCCATATCGATGCGCAGGAAGTTGTCGGTGGCCTTGGCGTGCTCGGCCAGGCTGGTGGCAATCTCCTCGGCAATCGCCGGATCGAGCGTCAGGCCCATCTGCGTCAGCTTCACGCTGATGTTGGCGTCCAGTTTGCGCGCCGCGATCTCATCCAGCAGCGTGTGATAAATCGCTGCCGCCCGGCGCGCCTCATCGGCGCTGGTCACGCTCTCGCCCAGCGAGTCGAGTGTGACGTGAATGCCCTGCGCATTGACCGACGCGGCCACGCGCAGCGCGTCCTCGATCTCCATGCCGGCGACAAAGCGCGCGCTGAGCTTGCTGCCCACGGCGGAGCGCTCGCAAAAGCGGCGCATAGGACGGTTTTGAGACAGTGCAATAAAAGCCGAACGGAGTAGTGGCATGGATAACCCTGCCGGCATAGCGCCGGAGCCTTCAGTTTCTCATGGCAGGTGGCGCGGTCATCGATAATCTCATGCGGCTGCCTGGCGCAGGAAAGACTGTGCCCCATTCATCGCAGTTTTATCGCGATGATTGGGCCGCGTAAGGCATTCACTCCACGCGGAACAGCGCGCAGCCGTGCGGCGCAAGCTCCACATGCAGCGTCCTGGCGCGCTTCACATGCTTCCTGTTCCAGATGTCATAAACCGCGTGCGGCTCGTCGGTGAGGTGAAACACCAGCCACGGCAGATCGGACACGGTTGCCTCGTCCTGCAGGTTGAAGACCGCAAGGTAGTGACGGCTGCCCATGCGCGCGTACCAGTACCGTTGCGGAAACGAATCCGTTTTGCCCTGCTGCAGAGGCATCAGGCCCTGTCCGTTCTCCTCCGCCTCCTGATTGATCGCGAGCACCTCCTTGTTGGTGATAAGCGACCGAGTGAATGGGTCGAGCCGGGTCAGGTTGGTGCCCAGAATCAGCGGCGCGCGCGCGATGGCCCACAGCGTGAACTCGGTGCGCTGTTCGTCCTGTGTGTAGCGCGAGGTGCGCGGATCGCCCCAGCCGGGATGCGGTGTCAGATCGCCCTCCGGCAGCATGTCCGCGTCGGGCCAGTTGCCGGGCTTCACCAAAGGCGCCCACTCCGCCAGCCGGTCAAAGGCATCGCGCAGGCCGAAAGGAAACTCGCTCTCGCCGGGCTTGTGCGGCGCGCTCCACACATCCCAGTGGTCGCCGGAGATGCGCCACATCTGCGCGAATTTCGCCACTTCGGCTGCGTGGTCCAGTTGCGTGGGCCCCGGCGAAAGGCTAAGCACAATCGGCCGCCCCGTCCTGCGGATGGCCTCGGCGATCTGGCGAATCTCGGTGGGCCGGTAAGGGCGGTCGCCGATGCAATCCACCTTGAGAAAGTCCACGCCCCACGAGGCGTAGAGCTTCAGCATCGAGTCGTAGTAGGCCTGCCCGGCCGCGTTGTCGCGCACGCCCCAGTTGCCGTCGTCCCAGGGGCAGGGCGAGTCCATATCCGCCGCATCGCCGGCATGAAAATTCGAGGCCGCGATGGGCGTGTTCGCGTTCACCACATCGCGCGGAATGCCGCGCACAATGTGGATGCCGAACTTGAGGCCCTGCGCATGCACCCAGTCAGCCAGCGGCTTAAAGCCCGCGTCGTTCGCCGCGGAAGGGAAGCGTTTGACCGCCGGAATCAGAATGCCGTGTGAGTCCCACACATACTTGCGCGTCTCCCGTGTCGAGGCGAAGGGATCCTGCATGTACCAGCCTTCGCCGATCACCGCGTACCGCCAGCCGTAGCTTTTCAGCCCGGCCAGCACCTGCGCATTGGCGCGGAAGTCTGTCTCGTCGATGGTCAGCCCGTAGGCATCCCAACTGTTCCAGCCCATCGGCGGCGTGGGCGCTATCTTCTCCGCGCGGGCGGCGAGACAGGCCGCACATGCGGCGACAAGACTCAACGCAGCAACCAGCAAGCTTCGACGCATGGGGACACGTATACCACATCGACGGTCATTCCGCGCCTGAAAGCCTCCCGCGGGTAGTGGGTCAGTTTGGGTTACTTTGAACCAGAGAACATCTCCTGCCGCAAACGCACGATAACGGGCAAGATCATGCGCGAAATCGAACCATGAATTGCCAATGAGTGAGTTGGCGATAATGCGCTTGTTGACGATCCGAGGGGGATCGTAAGCCCCAGGCCCGTTCGCAGGTATCGATCCAATCTGTGAGAGCAGACCATCTCCGGAACGACCGGCGGTATTTGTCCGGCTAAGTCCGCCCGGGAGTTTCCGCCGGGAAAAACAACTAGGAAGGATCGGCCGGTGTAGCATCCTCTTCGGAAAATGCCCGGGCGCATTGACTCGTACGGCGGCTCATAGTTCTTTGTTGCATTCCCTGTGAATCGCCGAGTACACTCGTTACGCCCCACCATCTTCCAATCCCGCCTCATGGGGAGACCCCTCGGATGACTTCACGGAAGGCCGCGCGTACCTTTCCTTGCATGATCGTCGCCGCCGTCTGGTTAGCCTTGCTTGCAATTCCAGGCATGTGTGCATCCAGCGACACGTTCCGTGCCCCCAGCCCCGGCCCCGGAAGCATGTTGATCGAAGGCAAGTGGCAATTCCACCTGGGCGATGAGCAGGACTGGGCCGCGCCTTCCCTGGACGATGGAAGTTGGGAACAACTGGACGCGAGAACCACCTGGGGCGATCAGACCCATCCCGGCTACACCGGCTTTGCGTGGTACCGAAAGCACATTCAAATCGGGGGCCGCGGAGGGAGGATCGCGGTGCTGATTCCGCCGGTGGAGGATGCATACGAGATCTACTGGAATGGACACAAGATTGGCGAATGCGGCAAGCTGCCGCCGCACGCCTGGTGGTGGCAGCGCCGGCGTGGCGCCGTTTATGGGCTGGACGCCGCGCCGCTGGATGGTGTGCTGGCGCTACGGGTATGGAAGGCTCCTCTGGAATCGAATGAGGAACCGTGGATTGGCGGGCTGTGGGCTACACCCATCCTAGGCTCTCCGGCGGTGCTGACGCCACGGGTCCAGTTTGCGCAGACGAAGCAAGAAGACATGATGCTTCCGCGCTTCATGTTTGCAGGGGCGTTGTTCATCACCGGCATCGTGGCGCTGGTGCTGTTCATTCGCGAACGGCGGAACCTGGTTTACTTGTGGCTCGGATTGGTTTTCATCGCCAACTTCCTGGAGTGCCTGGAGGGATTGAAACCGCTTTCTTTCAGCATGACGCATTTTGTGGGCACTTTGTACTACGGCCTGGCGCTCGCCCTTCAACACTTCTCATTGTGGATGCTGCTGCTCACGCTCTTCGGCTGGCACTCGCGCCGAACCTGGAAATTGTGGACGGTTGCCGTGATCGCGCTCCATCTCAGCGCGCTGGCTGTCGATCTGGCGCTGCAGGCGTTCTGGGAGATGGCGGGGCCCGTCATGCAGGCCGCCGACATGGTCTGCGCGGCCATCGTGGCCCTGACGCCGGTCTATCTGCTGGTCATTGTGATCGCAGGAGCGCGCAGGCTCCTATCCCGCGGGCTGCTTCCCATGGCGGTCACGGTCACCCTGTACGACAGCTACAACCTGGTAGTGGAGTCCTCATGGGTTGGAATTCGTTACACACACTTTGAACTACCATGGTTCCACCTTAACCCCGCCTTCCCGCTTGGGCCTTACGTGTACGGCGTCCCCGCAATCCTCAATACGATGCTGTTTCTGGTCTTGCTCTATACCGTGGTGCGCGAGCGCTCGCGCGAGGTGCGGCGGCAGGTGCACATTGAGAACGAGATTGCCTCGGCCCATGAGGTGCAGGATATATTGATTCCGGCTGACCCGCCGGCTATTCCGGGATTCACGATCTCAAGTGTCTACAAGCCCGCAGCCGAGGTGGGCGGCGACTTTTATCAGGTGATTCCGTTGCGCGATGAAGAGGGCGAGCCAGGCGCGCTCATCCTGCTGGGCGACGTTAGCGGGAAAGGACTGAAAGCGGCGATGACGGTATCGCTGATTGTGGGTACAGTTCGCGCTCTGGCCGAATTCACCGACGATCCCGCCGAAATTCTTACCCGCCTGAACCGCCGGCTACTGGGCCGCACCCGCGGCGGGTTTGCCACCTGCACTGCCCTGCGCATGGAAAGCGGGGGCCGGACGACGATCGCCAATGCCGGGCATCTGGCGCCCTTTCGCACCGGAAGCGAGATCGAATTGCCGGGATCGCTGCCGCTGGGCCTGACGGCTGATGAGCGGTACGAATCCAGGACGTTGTATCTGGAGCCGGGAGAGACGCTGACGCTGATGACGGACGGCGTTCTGGAGGCACGCGGGCCCAGGGGCGAGCTGTACGGGTACGAACGGCTTTCAGCGCTGATGGAGGCTCAACCGACGGTTCAAGAGATTGTGAATGCAGCTTGCAGTTTTGGGCAGGATGATGACATTACGGTGCTCACTGTGACGCGAATCGCCGATACGGAAAGGTCAGATGCGCGGCTACATCTGGTAGCGCAGATCGCAGCGGCCGGGTAGGCAGCGGCTCTTCAAAGACGAGTACATATTGCTACAAAAGTTTTTACTGAGATTCGGCGCAGCGCGGAGCGTCAACTGCCGCCCACAGGCCAAAGCACTCACTGAAGTGCGGGCTCGCCCTTCAGTGTGAGAACTAAAGGCCTTGTTTCTGGAAATTCGTCTGTGGATTCAAACCGAAGCACCACCCGCTCGGGGATTCCTGCTGCATGTGCTTCCGGACGGGCCTATAATTCTGTCGATTTCCAAATCAGACAGCTGCCAGATGCCAATCCCGGACACCTGCAACTGAGGAGAGCGTTATGAAGAGATCGCTGCCACGCATTTCCGTTGTTGCTTCGTTCGCTATTCTCTTAGCCGCGCCAGCTTCCCTCGCGGCTCAGGCCGCCGCCGGCTCCGCCAAAATCACACCGCAACTGCAGCAGCGGGCCAAGGATATCTACAAGTTCGACTGCGCCCTCTGTCATAACGCCAACGGAGACGGCAAGACGGACCTGGCCAAGGATATGAATCTATCGATGAGCGACTGGAGCGACCCCAAGATTCTGTCCGCCAAATCGGATCAGGAACTGTTCGACATTATCCGCAAAGGCAGCAAGGACCAAAAAATGCCGCCCGAGGACGCCAGCCGCGCCAAAGACAGCGAAGTCCAGGCACTCGTCCAGTACATTCGCAGCCTGCCAGGCAGCGCACCCGCAGCGCCCACCGGCGTGACCGGAACGCCGCAGCACTAGCCATCCAGCGGGCGCTGCCTCTTCCGCTCCGCGTGCGATAAGCTGATGCGGGAGATATTCGATGCGATTCCTGGCGCGGGTCCGTGCGGCCCTGACCTTCCTGGCCGTGGGGCTGGCAGTTGCTTCTTCTTGCCTTGCGGCGCAAACCGCCGGCTCGGCTCTGCCGGTCATCCATGTCGATAACGGGTCTAACTCGCCCGCCGCGCAAAAGGCGCACTATGTCGTGCTCGTCTCGCTGGACGGTTTTCGCTGGGACTACGCCCGCCGCGACAACGCCACACATCTGCTGGCGCTGGGCAAGCGGGGCGTGTGGGCGCCGGAAGGCATGCTGCCCAGCTTCCCCTCGCTCACCTTTCCCAACCACTTCACCATCGTGACCGGCCTCTACCCGGAGCATCACGGCCTGGTCGCCAACAGCTTCTATGACGAGACCAGACATGCCCGCTACGCTCTCAACGATCCGAGCGCGGTGACCGATGGAAGCTGGTACTCCGGCGTGCCCCTGTGGAGCCTGGCCGAGAGCCAGGGCATGCGCTCGGCGTGTCTGTTCTGGCCCGGCTCCGAGGCTAAAGTTGCCGGCTACCGGCCCACCTATTACATGCGCTTCGACGACAAGATCGACGACACCGCGCGCATCGATCAGGTGCTCGCATGGCTGCGCCTGCCCGCCGATGTCCGCCCTCACTTCATCACGCTCTACTACTCCGAACCAGACCACGAGGGCCAGGAGTTCGGCCCCGATGCGCCCGAGACCCGCGCCGCTATCCGCAAGGTCGATGGCCTTGTCGGCAAGTTGAAAGAAGGCCTCGACGCGACCGGCCTGCCCATCGATCTGGTGGTGGTGAGCGACCACGGCATGGTGAAGGAGCAGGGCGACTGGATCACGCTCGACAAGTTCACCAACCTCGACGGCTTTGACACGGCTGGGCTGCTGCTCTATCCGCAATCCGATGCCGATGCGGTGCGCATCTACAACCAGCTCAAGCATGCTACCTCGCAGTTCGTCGTCTACCGCCGCAAGGACGTGCCCGCCAACCTGAACTACAGCGAGAATCCCCGCGAGGGCGACCCCGTTGTGATCGCCACCGGCCCCTATGCCATCCGCGCGCACGGCCCGCCGGAGGGCAAGCCGGATTCGCCGCCCACCGCCGGCATGCACGGCTTCGATCCCAACAAGACACCGGAGATGAAGGCGAGCTTCTTCGCCGCTGGCCCGGACATTGTCGCTGGCCGCACCGTGAGGCCTTTTGAGAACGTGAATCTCTACCCCTGGCTCGCGCACCTGCTCGGACTCACAGCGCCGAAGTCGGATGGCAACCTGGATATACTGGCTGGCACGTTGCGCGACGGCGGCGCCGTGCCTGCCAACTGAACGAACGGAGCGGATGCGCGTATGAGTGTTGTTTTAGGGATCGATGGCGGGGGCACGCACACCCGCGCCACCATTGTTGCCGAAGGCAGGCAGGTGGCCTTTGCCGAGAGCGGTTCCATCAAGCGCCTGCGCGTGGGCGCCGAGGCCGCGGAAGCGAATCTGCGCGCGGTTCTCAACGATGTGTTCGCGCAGGCCGGCGTCAAGGCCGGAATCAAGGCCGTGGACGCGGCCACCGTGGGCGTGGCCAGCGCCGCGCTGCCCGGCGTGGCCGAGTGGATCACCGCCGTCTTCCGCGACTTCGGCATCACGCGGTCGGAGGTGGTGGGCGACGAAGTGATCGCGCTCGATGCGGCTTTCAAAGGCGGCCCCGGTATTCTGCAGATCGCCGGCACTGGCTCCAACTGCGTGGGCCGCGCGCCCGACGGCAGCCGCGAGAACGCCGGCGGCTGGAGCTCGCGCCTGGGCGACGAAGGCTCCGGCTACTGGATCGGCCTGCATGCCATTCGCCGCGGGCTCAATGCCTATGACCGTGAACAGCCCACGCGCGTGCTCGAAACCGTCGGCCGCATCTGGGGAACCCACTCGCTCGACGAGCTGGTGAGCGTGGGCGACGGCACGCCTTCGCCCGATTTCGCCGCGCTCGCGCCCGCCATCAGTCGGCTCGCCGAAGAAGGCGACGCTGTTGCCGCCGCTGTGCTGGCGCAGGCCGCCAAAGACCTGACCAATTTTGTTCTTCTGGTGCGCGACAAGCTGCGCCGCAAGCACAACCTCACGGAAGAAGTGCCCGTGGCGTGGATCGGCAGCGTCATCGGCAAGTCGCGCCTGGTGCGCGAGCCGTTCTTCGCCAGCCTCAATGCCGTTGCGCCCCAGATGCGCGTGACGCAGACCGAGGTCGTGGGCATCGAAGGCGCAGTCTGGCGCGCCGAGCGTCTGCTGACGAAGGTCTAACTCGCTACGGCAGGCTTGCCGCCGACGATCGACTGCACCAGCCGTCCCGCCGCGTCCACAGCCACCAGATCCGCGCTCTGCCCCACGGCCAGCGCGCCGGTCCGGGCGTTGAGCCCGGTCATCGCGGCGGGATTGCTCGTCAAGAGTCCCAGCCCGTCTTCGACGGCTGCGCCGGTAAAGCGGATAAAGTTCTCAAGCGCGCGGTTCTGCGTCAGGACGCTGCCAGCCAGCACGCCGCGCGCCGTCGCGCGCCCGTTCACCACCTGCACCGCAAATCCGCCCAACTGATACTCGCCGTCGGGCATGCCCGTCGCACTCATCGCATCCGTAATCAGAATGCCGCGCCGCGCGCCCTTCGAGCGCCACCAGATTCGGACCGCCTCCGGCTTGTTGTGAATGCCGTCGCAGATCAGCTCGGCAAACAGATTATCGTCGCTCAGCGTCACGCCCAGGATGCCCGGCTCCTGATGGTCGAGCGCCCGCATGGCGTTGAAGGTGTGCGTCGCGCTCACAGCGCCCGCCGCAATCACCGCGCGCGTCTCGGCGGCGGTCGCATCCGAGTGGCCCATGGAGATGCGCACGCCGCGCTTGGCCGCGTGTGCGGCCAGATCCGCGGCTCCGGGCAGCTCCGGCGCCAGCGTCATCAGCTGCGCATGGCCGCCCGCCGCGTCAAACATTCTGTCGAAGGTCGCAATGTCGGGAGCCAGCAACAGATCAGGCGGATGCACGCCGCGCTTGGCATGCGACAGGAACGGCCCCTCAAAGTGAATGCCCAGCGGCCGCGCCTGCCCCGGCGTCCCTGGCTGCTCCATCAGCTTCGCCAGCCCTTCAAGCGCGCGCAGCGTCGCATCCATTGGCGCGGTCACCGTGGTGGCAAGGAAGCTTCCCGTTCCGCGCGAAGCCAGAAATGCGCCAATCGCGCCAAGCGCCTCCGGCGTTCCTTCCATCACATCGTGATTCACCGCGCCGTGAAAGTGCACATCGAAGAAGGCCGGCGCCAGCGTCGCGCCGGCAAAGTCCAGCCGCTCGCCCGCCGGCATCTCCGCCCCATCGCGCGCGCCCATCGCTGCAACGCGTCCATCCTCGATCACAATCACCGGATGCTCGATGAGTGCGCCGCCATTCCAAAGCCGATCTGCCGTTACCACACTTCGCATACCGTCGATTATTGCAGGTGGCGGCAGCCCCAGCGGCCTTCTCTGTTAACCGTTGTGTAACGTGGCTGCGCCCGCGCCCTGCTATCGTTCTAGCCATGCAGATCAGGCTCTTACCCACCGTCTTCCCCGCACTTCTGGCATGCTTCGCCGTAGCTCTTCCAGCGCAGACTCTCGACCTGCCCACCAGCAAGGAACTCATCGAGCCCGTTCCCGGCAGCCCACAGCGCATCAACAGCCTGCCCATGTCCATGGCCGTCTCGCCCGATAGCCGCTACGTCGTCACAGTGAACGCGGGATACGGCACTTTCGAGTCGCACTACATGCAGTCGCTCGCCGTGCTCGACACGCGGACCGGCACGCTCGCCGATTTCCCCGACGACCGCACGACCGCCCGGCGGGGCAGGCAGACGCTCTATTCCGGGCTCGCCTTCAGCAGTGACGGCAGCCATCTCTACGCCAGTCTGGGTTCCACCCACGACCCGCTCGGCGCCCAGAAGGGCGACACCGGCAGCGGCGTAATCGTGTATCGCTTCAACGCCGGCAAAATCGAGCCCGAGCGGTTCATTCAACTCCCCCTCACGCCGCTCGCGCCGGGCCGCTCCACGCACCTGCTCGAGGGCCCGAATGCAAGCAATGACTCGGGTAAGGACGCGGGCAAAGGGGTGCCCTTCCCCGCCGCGCTCGCCGACGTGACGATCAATGGCGCGGAAAAGCTGCTGGTGGCCGACAATCTTTCCGATCAGGCCGTCCTGCTCGATCCCGCGACCGGAGCCGTTGATCACCGCTTCGATCTCTCCGAGAGCGATGCCGTCCCTTCCACCTATCCCGGCGCGCTGGCGCTCTCGAAAGACGGCCGCCGCGCCTTTGTCGCGCTGTGGAATGCGTCGGAAGTAGTGGAGCTCGATCTTGCGAAGAGCACCGTAGGCCGCAAGCTGCCGCTGCTCAAGCCTGCCAGCGCCGTCGCCGCCAGCACCCATCCCTGCGCCTTCGCGCTCGCCGCGGATGGCAAGACACTCTACGTTGCACTCGCCAATCGCGACGCCGTTGCCGCCATCGATGTTGCCGGCGGTCAGTTTCGCGTCAAGGGATACTTCGATGCGCGCCTGCCCGGCCAGAGCTACTTCGGCGCCATTCCCATCGCCCTTGCCGTCAATCAGACCGGCTCGCGGTTGTATGTGGCCAACATGGCCAGCGACGCCATCGCGGTGATCGATCCGCGCAAGCTGACCGCCAGGGCCGCGCACGCCGGCATGGTTGAGCCGGATGGCTTCGTCCCCACCGAATGGCTACCCTTCTCGATGGCCTTTCTGCCCTCCGCCTCCGGCGGTACGGTCTATCTCGCCACCGGGAAAGGGAAGGGAACCGGGCCCAATAACTACCCGCAGCGCAGCACGCCCGAGATGATCGGTCAGCGTTACAAGTCCCCGCGCACCTACATTGGCACGCTGCTCTACGGCTCGCTGGCCTCGATTGACGCCGCTGCCATCGACAGGAAACTGCCCCAGTGGACGCAGGCCGTGCTCGAGTCGAACCGCATGAAGGCCGCGGCGGAGACGGTTCCTTTTACGGACCATGCGAAGAATCCCATCAAGCACGTCATCTACATCATCAAGGAAAACCGCACCTACGATCAGGTTCTCGGCGACCTCGAGCAGAACGGCAAGCCGGTGGGCAACGGCGATGCGAGCCTCACGATGTACGGCGAATCCACCACGCCGAACATTCACAAGCTGGCGCTGCAGTTCGGCGTTCTCGACAACTTCTTCGATTCCGGCGAAGTCTCCGGCGACGGCCATGTCTGGTCGAATGCCGCCATCGGGTCCGACTATCTTGAAAAAACCTGGCAGCAGTCCTATCGCGGCGGCGAGCGCACCTATGACTTTGAAGGCGTGGTCGCGCAGGGCTATCCGCTGCTGCAAAAGATTCCCGACGTGAATGAGCCCGCCAGCGGCTACCTGTGGGGCGACCTCGCGGCGCACGGCAAGAGCTACTATCACTTCGGCGAATTCATCTCCACCACCTTCTGCGGCGAGAAGGCGACGGTCAATCCGCAGCAGGGACCAGTGCTTGAAGGGCACGACTGCGCGCGGAAGAATGTGGCGCCCGGCGAACAGCTTCCCGCCGAGTGGGGCGGCGGCGTCAACAAGTGGCCGTGGCCCATTCCCCTCATCGCCACCAACACCGCCACCAAGCCGGAGCTAGTCGGCCACTTCGCGCAGGAAGCGCCGGACTTCAATCTCACCGTGCCCGATCAGGTTCGAATCGACATCTTTGAGAGCCACCTCAAACAGTGGATCGCCGGCAAACAGCAAGGCCACGACACCATGCCGGACTTTGTGATGCTGCGCCTCGGCAACGACCACACCGCGGGCACGCGCCCCGGCGGACCCACGCCCAAGGCCTCCGTCGCGGACAACGATCTCGCAGTGGGCCGCGCCGTTGACGACATCTCGCACTCGCCCTTCTGGGATGACACTGCCTTCTTCATCCTTGAAGACGACGCGCAGGATGGCGCCGATCACGTCGACGCGCATCGCAGCTACGCGCTTGTGGTGAGCAAATATGCACCCCACGGCGCCGACGGCGCGGCTGCCGTCGATAGCCGTTTCTATTCGACTGTAAGCGTGATTCGGACCATGGAGTCCTTGCTCGGCCTGCCCCCGATGAACAACAACGATGCCTTCAGCTCGCTCATATCTAGTGAATTTTCGGGTGCCGGCGATCAGCCGGCGTTCGCAGCCGACACGTCCAATCGCGACAACGGCCTCATCTACACCGCTAACAAGAAGACCGCGCCCGGCGCAGCCGAAAGCATGAAGATGGACTTCCGCCACGCCGACCGCGCCGATGCTGAAAAACTCAACGTGATCCTCTGGCGGGATGCGATGGGCAGCAAGCCCGTGCCTGCGCAACTCACGGCGCCCCACAAGGAAAAGCCGCAACACGACGATGACGATGACTGAGTGCAATTTGCGCGGAGTCTAAGTCTCGTGATGGTCCATTCTCGTTCGTCCTCCGCCCCGTGTATGGTGGTATGCGTCGGAAATCTCACGGCGCGGAGACCTTTATGAGCGTGTTGAATCGCAGGACATTTCTCAGGGCTGCAGGAGCGGCCTCGGCCAGCACAGTGATCGGCGCGCGCCTGCACGCGCTCACCTCCGCAGCCGGCGAAGGCGCGCGGCCCATCGCCGCCAACGACAACATCCAGATCGCCCTCATCGGCGCAGGCTGGCAGGGCCAGGGCGACACCAAGGTCGCTGTCCAGGTTCCCGGCGTCAAGCTCGTTGCGGTGGCCGACTGCTACAACGGCCGCCTCGAACGCAGCAAGGAGCTGTGGGGCGCGGACATTTTCACCACCCGCGACTACAACGAGATTCTCACCCGCAAAGACATTGATGCCGTCATCATCGGCACGCCCGATCACTGGCACAAGCAGGCCTCTGTTGACGCCATGAAGGCCGGCAAGGATGTCTACTGCGAGAAGCCGATGATCCACCTCTATGCCGACGGCCCGGAGATGATCGAGACCGCGCGCTCCACGGGCCGCATCATTCAGGTCGGCAGCCAGCGCGTCAGTTCGATCCTGTATATCAAGGCGAAAGAACTGCTCGCCGCCGGCGCCATCGGCCAGCTCAACATGGTCACCGCGCGCTGGGATCGCAACTCCTCGATCGGTGCGTGGAACTACACGGTGCCGCCCGATGCCTCGCCCGAAACCTGTGACTGGCCGCGCTTCCTCGGCACCGCGCCGCAGATTCCTTTCAATGCCGAACACTTCTTCCAGTGGCGCAAGTGGAAGGCCTACGGCACCGGCGTCGCGGGCGATCTGTTCGTCCATCTGTTCAGCGGCGCGCACTTCATCACCGGCGCGCACGGGCCTACGCAGGCAATGGCGACGGGAGCTATCCGCTTCTGGAAAGACGGCCGCGACGCGCCCGACGTGATGCTCGGCCTGTTCGACTACCGCGAAGGCTTCAACCTCAGCCTGCGCGTCAATTTTGTCGATGGCGGCGAGGAGAGCGAAGGCCTCATCTTCACCGGCTCCGAGGGCACCCTGGAAATCGGCGGCAACAGCGTCACCGTGAATCGCGTTCCGCGCGAAAAAGATCCCGGCCTCACCGTCGATACCTTCCCCGAGGCCATGCAGCGGCAGATCGAAGCCGAGCACGCCAGAAAGTATCCGCGCACCCATCCCGAGGGCGAGCCGCCTGTCGGCTCCGAGCGCTATGTGGCACCCGAGGGCTACAGCGACAGCTACGACCACTTCAAAAACTTCTTCGCATCCGTTCGTTCGCGCCAGCCGGTCATTGAAGATGCGGTCTTCGGCTACCGCGCCGCCGGCGCGGCCCTGCTCAGCAACCTCAGCATCGAGCGCGGCGCCGTCGTGCGTTGGGATCCCGACGCGATGAAGTTGGTCTAGTTGGCAATTTAGACTGGTCCTCATGGCAAAGCGCATCGGAGTTCACCTGGGCACAGCGGGCGGCGCATCGAACGCCGTCGAGCGCGCCCGCGACATCGGCGCCAACACATTTCAGATCTTCACCTCCAGCCCGCGCATGTGGCGCGCGCCTAACGTCGACCCCAAGCAGACCGAGCGCATGCGCTCGCTGCGTGCGGCCCATGACGTGGGGCCTCTGGTTGTTCACACCAGTTACCTCGTCAACGTCTGTAGCCAGAATGAAGAGGTGCGCGAGAAAAGTGTTGCGGCCTTTCGCGGCGAAATCGAGCTCGCCCTGGCCTTCGGCGCGGAGTATCTGGTCCTGCATCCCGGCTCGTGGAAGGGTCTCACCCGCGATGAAGGGCTCAAGCTTGCCTCTGAATCCATTCAGCGCGCCATCGACGGCCTCGCCTGGCAGGGAACCGGCTTTCACATCCTGATTGAAAACACGGCCGGGGCGGAGTTCTCACTGGGCGGCAGCTTTGAGCAGGTGGCCGCGTTGGTTGAGCGGCTGCGCGCGCATGCGCCCGTGGGCGTGTGCCTCGACACCTGCCACACCCACGTCGCAGGCTACGACATCGTTTCCGCCGAGGGCTACGAAGAGACGATCACCCAGATCGCATCCACCATCGGCCTTGAACCCGTGCGCGTGTGGCACTGCAACGACGCCAAGGCCGCGTGCGGATCGAAGCTCGACCGCCACGAGCACATCGGCCAGGGAACCATCGGCGTCGAGCCGTTTCGCCGCCTGCTCAACGACCCGCGCTTCGCCCACTGCGCCTTCATCGCCGAAACCCCGGTCGATGAGCCCGGCGACGAGGAGCGCAACGTGCGCGTGCTGAAGAGCCTGGTCGAATAGAAAGCCTGTACCGGTGGGCCGTTTAGCGGTACACTGGGGCTGGAGCGGCGCCATTGATTCTCGGATTCAGAGATCGCTGGTTGGAAGAATTTTTCGTTCGCGAGCGGTCCAATCGTAATATTCCGTCCGACCTGGAGCCCAGGCTCTTCCGAAAACTGCAGTTACTGGATGATGCTACCTCCGATGCCGACTTGCGGGTGCCGCCAAGCAATCATTTTGAAAAGCTGCGCGGCAAACTTGCTGGCTGGTATTGCATTCGCGTGAACGATCAATGGCGTCTCATCTTCCAATGGAATGGCCGTCGAGGTGAGGCGATCGCAGTCTATCTCGATAATCACAGCTATCGATGAGGTCTGGACATGCTGATCACAGAACGCAAACCGGTGGGTGTCGGCGAGATGCTGACCGAGGAGTTTCTTGAGCCCATGGGACTCACGCAGGGCGCGCTCGCTGCGGCCATGGGTGTGCCCCGCAAGCTGGTGAATCAGCTCTGCAACGACCGCCGCGCCGTTACTGCGGATACGGCTTTGATGCTCGCCCGCGTCTTCGGCAACTCACCCGAGTTCTGGCTGAACATGCAGCGCCGCGCCGATTTGTGGGAAGCTCTGCACTCACCCCATCGCCGCAAACGGATTGAGCAGGCTCGCGCTCTGCGGCCCGTCGCCTGAGCCCACTCCGCAGCGTGTGCACAACCTCTTCCGTTTACACTGGAAGCAATGGCGGAAGAAAAAGAAAATCGATACGACCCCGCGGCCATTGAGCCCAAATGGCAGCAGCGCTGGGCCGCGGACCCTGCGCTCTACGCGGCTGAGCCCGACGCGCACGGCAAGCCCAAGTACTACGTGCTCGAGATGCTGCCCTATCCCAGCGGCCAACTCCACATGGGCCACGTGCGCAACTACTCCATCGGCGACGCGCTGGCGCGCCACATGTGGATGCGCGGCTACAACGTGCTGCACCCCATGGGCTGGGACGCCTTCGGCCTGCCCGCCGAGAACGCCGCGCTCAAAAACAACACGCCGCCGCGCGAGTGGACGCTCTCCAACATCGCCGCCATGAAGCGCCAGATGCAGCGCCTCGGCCTGGGCTATGACTGGGCCACGGAAGTCACCACCTGCCTGCCCGACTACTATCGCTGGAACCAGTGGTTGTTTCTGCGCATGTATGAGAAGGGCCTGGCCTATCGCAAAAAGAGCAAAGTCAACTGGTGCCCGCAGTGCGCCACCGTGCTGGCCAACGAGCAAGTCGTCGACGGACGCTGCTGGCGGCATGACGACCAGATCGTTGAGCAGCGCGACCTGGTGCAGTGGTTCTTCCGCATCACCGCCTACGCGCAGGAACTGCTCGACGGCCTCGATAAGCTCGATGGCTGGCCGGAAAAAGTGCGCACCATGCAGCGCAACTGGATCGGCCGCAGCGAAGGCACCGAGGTTGACTTCGCCGTCGAAGGGCACAACGAAAAGATTCGTGTCTTCACCACGCGCGTCGACACCATCTTCGGCGCCACCAGCGTTCAGCTCGCGCCGGAGCATTCGCTCGTCACCGCGCTGGCCGCGGACAACGCCCCGCTCAAGGCGCATGTGGATCAGCTGATTGCGGAGCAGAAGGCCGCGCGCGAAACCGGCGACCTCGGCACAATCGAGAAGCACGGCATCCCCACCGGCCGCTTCGCCATCAATCCCTATAGCGGCGAGCAGGTGCCCATCTGGGTCGCCAACTACGTGCTGCTCGACTACGGCACCGGCGCCATCATGAGCGTGCCCGCACACGACGAGCGCGACTTCGAGTTCGCGCAGAAATATGGGATTCCCATCCGTCGCGTCATCGCGCCTGCCGAGCCTTCAATCGCGGAACCTGAGTTGCCCTTTGTGTCGGAAGACGGTGTGCTTATCAACTCCGGCGTGTACAACGGACTGACGTGCGAAGCCGCGCAAAAGAAATTGCAGGAAGTTGCAGCCCGCGAGGGCTTCGGGGAAGCCAAGATTACGTTTCGTCTGAAAGATTGGGGCGTGAGCCGCCAGCGCTATTGGGGCACGCCCATCCCCATGATTCACTGCGAAGGCGACGGCCTGGTGCAGGTGCCCGACGAGCAGCTCCCCGTCATCTTGCCCGCGCAGATCGAGATTACGCAGCAGGGCGGCTCGCCGCTCGGCCGCGTAGCGGACTTCGTCAACGTGACTTGTCCGAAATGCGGCGGCCCCGCCCGGCGCGAGACCGACACGATGGACACCTTCGTCGACTCGAGCTGGTACTTTTACCGCTACGCCGACGCACAAAATTCCAGCGCGCCGTTCGATCCCAAACGCATTGACTACTGGTTCCCCATCGACCAGTACATCGGCGGCGTGGAGCACGCGATTCTGCACCTGATCTACTCGCGCTTCTGGACCAAGGTGATGCGCGATCTTGGTCTGATCACCAACGACGAGCCCGCGCGCCGCCTCTTCACCCAGGGCATGGTGATCAAAGACGGAGCGAAGATGTCCAAGTCCAAGGGCAACGTGGTTTCGCCCGACGACATGGTGGCCCGCTACGGCGCCGACGCCACGCGCATGTATGCGCTGTTCGCCGCGCCGCCCGACCGCGATCTCGACTGGCAGGAAGATGGCGTCGCCGGAGTCAGTCGCTTCCTCGGCCGCGTGTGGCGACTCGCCACAAAATACGCGCCCGTGGCTCGCTCGGCGCAAAGCCCAATCGAAACGCAAGTCAGTGGAACCGTCGCGCAAAAGCTGCAGCGCAAACTCCACCAGACCATTGCCAAAATCACCCAGGACTTTGCAGGCCGCTGGCACTTCAACACCTGCGTCGCAGCCATTATGGAACTGGTGAACGAAATGCAGGCCGCCGACGCGCAGCTTGCCGCGGGCGAGGTGCCTGCGCCAGTCATTCGCGAACTGCTGCGCACACTGGTGCTGTTACTCGCGCCTTTCGCGCCGTTCCTCTCTGCGGAGTTGTGGGAAGAGCTGGGCGAGCAGAGAACCATTCTGCGTGCGCCGTGGCCCGTGAGCAACGCAGAGCTGGCCAGGGAAGACGAAATCGAAATCCCCGTGCAGATCAACGGCAAGCTCGTCAACGTGGTGCGCGTGAGCGCTGAAGCAGACACCAACACTCTCGAAGCCGTCGCGCTGGCAGACGAAAAAGTACAGGGCCGCATCGCCGGCAAAATGATCGTCAAGATCATCGTGGTGCCGCGCAAGATGGTGAACCTGGTGGTGAAGTGAGCGCAGGCCCGGTGAGCACAGGCCTGGCGCGTTCGCAGCCAGTGCGTGGAACGCAGAAGCTTGTCGATCAGATGGGCTGGGTCTTTCATCGTCCCGCGCTCGTCGGCCTCGAAATCGCATGGCGCTGGCTCTTCGGCTTGCCGTTCCTCTGGGTGTGCATGCGTCAAATGAATGCGATCATGGTCGCATTGCCGCCTGACTCGACCGCGCTCGCCAATCTCGATTCGCAAAATCCCTGGATCGCCGCGAGTCAGCTCTCCTCGGCGTGGGCGCGCTATCAGCCGCACGCGGTTGCGGTGCTCGCATGGCTCGCACCCGCCGCCGCGCTCGCGTGGATCATCGTCTCCGGCTTCGGACGCGCCGCGCTGTTTGTGTGCCTCGAACGCGGCGTGCGCTTCCGGCCCGTTGCCACAATGGCTTTGCAGGCGGCGTGGCTGGTTGTTTTTGTCGTGGTCTGCGGCGGCTGGTTCCGCTGTATGCAGTGGGTAGCGGCCACGCATATCGCGGAGGCCGCCGAACCCGACCTCATCGGCTTCGCCATTTGGACGATCTTTCTCACGCTGGGCTTCTTCACGCTTTGGGCACTGGTCAGTTGGCCATTCGCGGTCGCGCCCATCCTGATGCTGAAAGAAGAGCGTTCCGCGGTCTCCGCGCTCGCCGCCAGCTTTCGCCTGGGCAGGGTTTTCAACAGCAAGTTAATGGAGACCAATCTTGTGATGGGAATCGTGAAGCTGGCGCTGATCGTGCTCGCCATGGTCTTCTCAGCCGCGCCGCTGCCCTTCAGCGATCAGCTCGGCCCCGAGGCGCTGCATGTTGTCGCCGCGGGCGCGGTTCTGTTCTATTTCGTCTCCAGCGACTACTTCCATGTGGTTCGGCTGAAGGGATATGTCGAGTTCTGGCGGGCGCTGCGTGAAGAGCCTCTTAAAAAATCTTGAGGCGAATAATGAAGTACTTCTTCGGATCCTGCCGGATCGCCTTCACCAACAATTGCGACTCGGCCAGCGTGCCGTCGGCGTGGTCGTAGAGCGCGCGGTTTTGCGCCAGTTGGCCTAGCGTGCCCTTGCCGTCGTTCACGCCCTTCAGGATGGTGTCGAGCTGTGTTACGGTATCGTCCAGCTTACGCGCAAACTCGGGGTCCTTGGCCAGCTTGCCCAGCGCGCCCTTGCCGGCATTGACGTTGCTCAGCAGCTCGTTGGCATTGGTCACAGTGGCATTCAGATTGTTGTAGAGAGACTCGTCCTTCAGCAACTTGCCGGCCGTTCCATGGCCCTGCTCCAGCCCCTCGGTGAGTGTGTTCACGTTGTCGATGGCTGCATTGGCGCGCGTGTAGAGCGTGTCATCGTTCACCAGTTTGCCCAGTGAGCCCTGGCCGCTGCTGATGGCCGCGGTGATCTTCTCGAGGTCGGTTGTGATGTGCCTGATCTTCGCGGCCTCCGTGGGATCGTTGATGAGCGCGCCGATCGTGCCCTTGCCCGAGTTCAGCGAGTCAACCAGCACTTCAATCTTGCGGGTGAGACGGTTGACTTCTTCGATCGAGCCCTGGCTGGTGCGAATCACATCCTGAATGCTGGGCGAGCCGGTAGCTTTCAATTCGGCGTTGTTGGCCGGTCTGGGCCCGGACGCGTTACTTGAGTCGATATCCACGTAGCTGTCGCCCAGCACGCCTGCCTGGGCA
>DASQSP010000224.1:0-39266 GCA_035642355.1 Occallatibacter sp. | reverse complement strand
GTCGATGCTCAGATTGCGGTTGTCCCATGTGACGGCGGCGGGCGCGGGCTGGTTATCGATGGGCCAATCGGGCTTGGGCGGCACCACTACCGCAGGCTGTGGAGTTGGCTCAGCCGCCTTGACGGCTGCAAGCGGCTTGCGATGATGCTTGACCGGCGCGGGAGTAGGCGCAGGAGTGAGCGTTGGGGAGGGCGATTGTGCGGGTGTTTGGGCAAAAGGGGCCGAAGCAAGCACGAGCGCGCAGGCAAGCGCGACGGCCTGCGGTACGGGGAAGCGGTGCGGAGGTGTTGCGCGCATCGAGAGTGGCCTTTGCCGGGCGGGCGGCATGCACAGTTGCCCTGCCCACTACTGTACTAGACTTGGAATTGGCCGCGGACGCTCACCACGAGAATTGCGCGAGTCCAAAGATTAAGATCATTGATCCGGCGAGTACTTAGGGTTGTGCTCTCCCACCCTAGCCGCAAAAGACGCGGCAAGGATGGGGCACCCAAGGCTCAGCACTTAATTGCCCGATTTATAGAAGGAGTTGATTCCCGATGCGGCTCTGCTGGAAGGGTTGGATTTGGGTGCTGATGGCCGCGGTTCCACTGCCGGGGCTGGCCGCCAGTTGCACCACACAGGCGGATATGCAGCCGCAGGACCGCAACGCGCTGATTGCCTTTGGCTCGCGACTGGCCGCGGCGGTGGTGCAGCAGGACTACACCACGCTGCAGGCAGGCCTGCTGCCGACGATCGCCTCCCAATGGGACGGCATGCACAACGAGGTGGAGCAGGGCGCGGCGGTGCTCAAGGGCGGGCAGCCGCAGCTTGAAGAGATTTACCTGCTGGATGCAAGCTCTCAGACCGCGACCGCGGACACGCAGTTCTTCTGCTCCAACCAGAGCGGCTCGCTGACGGTGACGCTCAACATGCATGCGCTGCCGCCGGGCAGATACGCGGTGCTGCTGGCCGGTGCGCCGGGCGCGGCGCTGGGCGGGCAGGTCGGCATGGTGGCGGTGTGGGACGCGACCGGCGCGCCGCCCGCGTGGAAGCTGGGCGGGCTTTCGGTGCGGCAGGGTGCCATCGATGGACACGACGGTGTTTGGTACTGGACGCAGGCCCGCTCCGCGGCCGCCGGCGGAACGCCGTGGACTGCCTGGTACAGCTATGATTTTGCGCACTATCTGCTGCTGCCGGTGGACTTTCTCTCCTCGCCGAATATGGAGAAGCTGCTGCGCGAGCAGTCGGAACTGAAGGATCCTCCGGGGCCGTTCCCGATGTCCATCGAGGACGGGCCGCGGACGTGGAAGATCGAAAGCATCCGCATCGACACCTCCCTGCGCGAGGCAGATCTGGGCGTGACCTACGAGTCGCTGGGATTGACCGATCCGGCGGCGGCGCGGACCGAGGCGACGGCGGTGCTCAGCGCGGTGGTGAAGGCGCACCCCGATCTGCGGCAAAGCTTTCACGGGCTGTGGGCCTATGCCTCGCACGATGGCAAGGTCACGCCGGTGATCGAGTTGCCGATGGCGCAGATACCTTGACAGTGGTCAGAGATCAGTAGTCAGTGGTCAGATAGTTTCGCTGGGCGCGATAGATCAACGAACGCGGTCCTTTAGACAATCCGAAAGGAAAACGAGAGAGTGACTGAATTGATTGATTTGCGATCGGACACGGTGACGCGGCCCACGGCGGAGATGCGCGCGGCCATGGCGGCGGCCGAGGTGGGCGACGATGTTTATGGCGAAGACCCCACGGTGAATCTGCTGGAGCAGCGGGCGGCGGAGATCTTTGGCCGCGAGGCTGCGCTGTTTGTGCCCACGGGGACGATGGGCAACCAGATCGCCATCCGCCTGCACACCGAGCCGGGCCAGGAGGTGATCTGCGAGTCGCGGGCTCATATTCTTGACTGGGAGATGGCGATGACGGCGGTCTTCTCCGGCTGCCTGGTGCGCGCGGTCGCGACCGAAAGCGGCACGCTGACGTGGAAAGACATTGAGCCGGCGATCTACGGGCGCAGCAACTTTCGCGCCGCCACCGGGCTGATCGAGATTGAGAACACGGCGAACCTTGCCGGCGGACGCGTGACGCGACTGGATGCGCTCGAAGAGATTTGGGCCGGAGCAAAGGAGCGCAAGCTCCCGCTGCACCTGGACGGCGCGCGCATCTTTAACGCTTCAACCGCGCTGGGCGTGGATGTGAAGGCGCTGTCGCGGGGATTCGACACCGCGATGTTCTGCCTGTCGAAGGGGCTCTGCGCGCCGGTGGGTTCGATGCTGGTGGGTTCGGCGGAGCTGATGGCGCGGGCGCGGGTCTATCGCAAGGCGCTGGGCGGCGGCATGCGCCAGGCCGGCGTGCTGGCGGCGGCGGGACTGATTGCACTGGAGCAGATGCCGAAGCGGCTGCACGAGGACCACGCGAATGCGAAGCTGCTGGCTGAGGCCCTGATGCACATGGAAGGCGTGACGATTGATCCGGCCACGGTGGAAACCAACATTGTGATCTTCAAGCTCACCAACGGCATGAAGCCAGCGGACCTGGTGGCGCGGCTCAAAGCGCGCGGCATTCTGGTGGGCGCTGTAGGCCCGGAGAGCGTGCGGCTGGTGACCCACAATGACGTGAATCGCGCGGCCTGCCTTGCGGCAGCCGAGGCGCTGACCGCTGAGACCGAGGCGGGCGTAGCCGCGAAGTAACCCTTGCGCCCCATGAAAAGGGGGCAATAGCATGCCGCCGCGCAACTTTTGCGCCGGATTGCGGTTCCAACCTTGCAGTAAACCGGATGGCTTGTCGAAGTCCGGCATTACACACGAAAAGGAGTTTCAGACCGTGAAGAAGATCGCGATGGCTTTACTTTTTGCTCTCACCTTTCTGCCGGCGGCCTCGTTCGGGCAGGTGTATGTGCGCGTTGGCCCACCCGCTCCGATTGTGGAGCGACATGGCCCACCGCCCCACGAAGGTTTTGTTTGGATCGACGGCTATCACCGCTGGGATGGCGCGCGCTATGTGTGGACGCCGGGCCGCTGGGAGCGTCCGCCGCATCGGGGCGCGCACTGGGTCGCGCATCGCTGGGAGCATCGCCACGGCGGCTGGGTGCTGGTGGAAGGGCACTGGCGGTAAACGCGATACAGCATGCAAAAAAGAGAAGCGGGGCGTTTGCCTCGCTTCTCTTTTTTGTGCTGTGCCTGCTGTTCGCGTGCGCGGGTAGAAAGCAGTCGGTCCCACCGCAGGTGGTTAGCTGATCTCCAGCACATCGGTGCTGGCGGCCGCGGTGGCTTCGGCGCGCTCCATCAGCTTTTGCGCCACGGCGAAGAACTCGGCTGCCTGCGGGCTTTTGGGGCCGGCGAGCGTGACGGGCAGGCCGCGGTCGCCGCCCTCGCGGATGGCAGGGACGAGCTCGATGGAGCCGAGGAAGGGAATGTTGAACTGCTGCGCGGTGCGCTCGGCGCCGCCCCTGGAGAAGATGTCAATCTCGTGATGGCAATGCGGGCAGGTGAAGTGGCTCATGTTCTCGACGATGCCGAGCACTTCGACGTGGACCTGCGCGAACATCTCGAGAGCTTTGCGCGCATCCTGCAGCGCGACATCGCTGGGCGTGGAGACCACGACAGCGCCGGTGAGCGGCACGGTCTGCACCAGCGAGATGACCACGTCGCCGGTGCCCGGAGGCAGATCGACGATGAGGTAGTCGAGCTCGCCCCAATCGACCTGCTGCAAGAACTGGCGGATGATCTGGTGCAGCATCGGGCCGCGCATCACCATCGGCTTGTCGCCGGGCGAGATGTAGCCGATGGAGATGGTCTTGATGCCGTGGGTGGCGTTGGGCTGAATCTGATTGTTGACGCCGACCGCGGGCTGCTGCGTGGAGCCCATCATGGTGGGCACGTTGGGGCCGTAGATGTCGGCATCGATGAGGCCCACGCGCTGGCCGAGTTTGGAGAGAGCGATGGCGAGGTTGACGGCGACGGTGGTTTTGCCCACGCCGCCCTTGCCGGAACCGACGGCAACAATTTTTGAAACGCCGGGGAGTGCTACGGGTGCGGGCGTGGCGTGGGAATGAGCCATGAATCACTACTCCTTGAACTCGATGCGAACTCGATGCCGCCCGGCGCAGTGTGAACCGGACAGAAACGGCTGCGCGCCGCCGGAAGATGAACCGGACACGGCGGGCGATCAGTTCAATTTTACTCGACCCCGGAATGCGCCGTCGGCGCGCGTCCCGCACTCTGCGGCGCGGCGGCGAATCCCACGGCGCGAGCCAGCGCGGCATGCAGGCGCCGCACACCGTCGGTGAGCGCGGCCGGACCGGGCTGCAGAATGATGTCGGAGGGCACTTCATACACATGGCCGCCGCGCACCGCGCTGATCGCGCTCCAGCCGGGGCGGGCGACGATCTCAGCGGTGTCGACCTTCTTGCCGCACCAGGAGGCGAAGATCACCTGGGGATCGCGGACAACAACTTCACGCGGATCGACGACGCGGTCCTGGGCCTTGCCGCCATTCACATGCTCGGGAAAAATCGGCGTGCCGCCCGCGATCTCGACCAGCTCTTCAACCCAGCCGATGCCGCCGATGAGCGGGTCGCTCCACTCCTCGAAGAAGACCCGCGGCCGATGCGGAAAGGCCGCTGCCGACGCGGCGACTCGATCGAGGCCGCGCTGCAGATCGGCAACGAGCGCACGCCCGGCATCCTCGCGGCCAATGAGGCGCGACAGCAGTACGATCATCTCAAAGATGCCAGCGATGCGCCGCTGGTTGAAGTGGAAGACGGTGACGCCGCGCAACGCGAGCTGGCGCACGATCTCCGCCTGCACGTCGGAGAAGGTGAGCACCAGGTCCGGCTGGAGGGCGAGAATGGCGTCGTAGCTGGCGTCAAGAAATGTGGAGACGCGCGGCTTGCTGCGCACCGCTGGCGGTCTGGTTGCGAAACCCGACACACCGACGATGCGGTCCTGCTCGCCCAGCAGGTAGAGCGTCTCGACGGTCTCCTCGGTGAGGCAGACGATGCGCTGCGGAAAGGAAGGATCGGTCACTCAGGCGCCACTCGCGGAGCCCGCAGTGGCCTTGCGCTCAGCCTTGCGCCGTGCGGCTTCCGTTTCGCGATGCTGGCGGCGGCGCAGCGCATCGTGAAAGCGCCGGATCTCGTCGGGTGTCTCCGCGATGAGTTCGGGAACCTGCTGCCGATGGCCTTCGTTGTCAATCGCAACAAAGACCAGATAGGCGCTGGCCACGTGCGCGGTGATGCCGGTGCGGGTGTTCTCGGCCCATACCTTCACGCCGGTTTCCATCGACGTGGAGAAGGCGCGATTGACGCTCGACTTGAGCGTGAGCAGGTCGCCGAGATGCACGGGACGGATGAAGTCGATGTGATCCATGGCGGCGGTGACGACGTGGGTGCGCGAGTGACGATAGGCGGCCATGGCGCCGGCCAGGTCGATGAAGTGCATGAGGCGGCCGCCGAGCAGGTTGCCCAGGGTGTTGGTGTCGTTGGGGAGGATGATCTCGGTCATCTCCGACTGGGTGCTGGCCACGGTCTTGCTGGCGGCGGGCTGTGCGTTAATCGGGCTGGATGGGGTGGGACTCATCGCGTGCTTGCTCCGTGGATTCCTGTGCGCGCTCGAAAGCCGAATGTCCGCTACAATGAGAACGGCGAACGGCCCGGCACACTCTTCCAGTGTCGGCAATCCACGCCAATTACGCAAATCCTATAGGCAGATCAGACTCAATGAGCAGCACAGACAAACTGGCAGGACTGCGCGAGATTCTTGCGCTCGACGCGAAGAACAGCTTTGCCCGCTATGGCATTGCAATGGAATTGGCCAAGCAGGGCGAGATCGACGCGGCGCTGGCGGAGTTTGGCACGCTGCTCGAGAACGACACCGACTACACGGCGGGCTACTTCATGGCGGCGCAGACGCTCTCCAATGCGGGACGGACCGCGGAGGCCATCGCGCGCCTGAAGGAAGGCATCGGTTGCGCGGCGCGCACCGGCAATCGCCACGCGCTCAGCGAGATGCAGGGCATGCTGGACGAACTGGACCGCTAGGCGCCTGGCACCCGCGATGCGGCCAGCCGCGGCACCCGCGATGCGGCCAATCGCGGCACCTGCGGTGCGGCCAATCGCGCTTCGCGCACGTTGCAGTCGAAAGCAAGCGAAATGCCCGATGGCGTTGCTTGCGCAGGGACACGCGCTAAAGGAAATGTGTCCCGCCGCAGCCAACCCGCATCTATACTATTGGTATGCCGAAGTATTCCATCGTCGTCCCTTTTCACAACGAAGAAGAGAACGTAACCGTAATGTATGCGCGCCTGAAGCAGGTGATGGAGCAGGTGGGCCACAGTTTCGAGCTGGTGCTGGTGGACGATGGCTCGAGCGACCGCAGCTACAAACTGCTCGAAGAGATTGCCGCGGTTGACAGCCGCGTGCTGGTGGTGAAGCTGCGCCGTAACTTTGGGCAGACCTCTGCGCTGGCCGCGGGGTTCGATCACGCGTCGGGTGAGTTTATCTTCGCGATGGACGGTGACCTGCAGCACGATCCGAACGAGATTCCCAGCTTCATCGAGAAGCTCGAAGAGGGCTATGACGTGGTCTCCGGCTGGCGCAAGGAGCGCATCGACAGCTTCGTGATGCGGCGCATCCCCTCGCGCTGCGCCAACTGGCTGATGGCCAGGCTCTCCGGCGTGGACATTCACGACTTTGGCACCACCTTCAAGGCCTACCGCCGCGAAGTGATCACCAACATTCCGCTCTACGGCGAGATGCACCGTTTCATTCCCGCGCTGGCCAGTTGGTATGGCGCATCGATCTGCGAGATTCCGATCAAGAACGTGCATCGGGAGCGCGGCAAGAGCCATTACGGCATCGGCCGCACCTTCCGCGTGTTCTTCGATCTGCTGACAATTCGGTTTCTGCTCAAGTATATGAGCAGGCCGCTGCACTTCTTCGGCAGCCTTGGCGCGCTCGGCATTCTGGCGGGCGGCTCTGTTTCGGCGGTGCTGCTGGCCATGAAAGTCATGAACTGGAAGCAGAACATCATGGATCAGCACGGGCCGCTGTTTGTGATTGCGGGCGTGATGATCGTGGCCGGCATTCAGATGCTGGCGATCGGTTTGCTGGGCGAGCTGCAGGTGCGGCACTACTACACCTCGCAGCAGCGCGTGCCCTATGCCATTGACCGGCTGGTGCGCCTGCGCACGCCGGAAGAGCCGGGGATACTTTCCGATAGGGACTAGGGACCAGGGACAAGGGACTAGAGATCAGAGACAAGACACCAGGGAGCCTCGCGCATATCGCGCGGGGCTTTTGCTTGGACGGAACTGCGTGCGGCACTTGCCGTTTTCAGGTCCGTGGGTTCATGCTTGCGAGTGATGAAAGCCATACAGATTCACGAGACGGGCGGGCCGGACGTTCTGCGGCTCGACGAGTTGCCCATTCCTGAGCCGGGACCGGGGCAGGTGCTGATCCGCGTGGAAGCGGTCGGCGTGAACTACATCGAAACCTATTTCCGCAAAGGCGTGTACAAGGCCACGCTTCCCATGACGCTGGGCAGCGAGGCGGCGGGCACCGTGGAGAAGCTGGGGCCTGGGGTAACCGGCTTCGCCGAAGGCGACATGGTGGCATCGGTGAGCGTGGCGGGCAGCTATGCGGAATACGCGCTGGCGCCGGCTGAGAAGCTGATCAAAGTCCCATCGCGGTTGAGCCCGGAGAGCGCGGCGGCCGCGATGCTGCAGGGCATGACGGCGCACTATCTGGCCTACTCGACTTTTGAGTTGAAGGCCGGCGACACGGCGCTGGTGCATGCAGGCGCGGGCGGCGTGGGGCTGCTGCTGACGCAGATTGCCGCGCGGCTGGGCGCCAAGGTGATCACGACTGTATCGACCGAGGAGAAGGCGGCGCTTTCGCGTGAGGCTGGCGCGGCTGAAGTGATTCTCTACACCGAGCAGGATTTCGAGGCAGAGGTCAAGCGCATCACCGGCGGCAAGGGCGTGGATGTGGTGTACGACTCGGTGGGCAAGACGACTTTCGAGAAGAGCCTGAACTGCCTGCGGCCGCGCGGACTGCTGGCGCTGTTTGGCGCGTCGAGCGGGCCGGTGCCGCCGTTCGATCTGATTCAGTTGAGCGGCAAGGGATCGCTGTTTATCACGCGGCCCACGCTGTGGCACTACGTGGCCACACGGCAGGAGCTGGAGTGGCGCGCGGGCAAGGTGCTGGACTGGGCCGCGACCGGCGAGCTGAAGCTGCGCATGGAGCATATGTACCCGCTGGCCGAGGCCGCGCAGGCGCAGACCGATCTCGAAGGCCGCAAGACGACGGGGAAGATTTTGCTGGAACCGTAAAGCAGCTTCTAGCTGCTAGCTTCTAGCTCCTAGCTTTTCCATCGGTAGCTCTGAGTTGGCTAGTGCGAAGCGAGGCCGCATGATCCTCACGCGATAAAGCCAGAGGCTAGTAGCTAGAAGCTACGAGTCGCGGACTTACTAACCTTGATGAACTCGGTGCGGCGAAAGCGGAGAGCTGTCCAGTCTTCGTCGATGGCTACGGCGCGAACTGTGTCAAAGCCGAGCTGCTTGAGAGCGTCCCAGCCCGTGTCGCGGTTGAAGTCGCATTTGTATTTCTTCGATGTGCCCTTGGGATAGGCAAACCAGACGATGGCGTCGCCCTGCGCGCGCCGCGCCACCTGTGGCGCCAACACATCAACCTGATCCCGGCGGGTCACGAAGGCGAGGAAGAAATCGACATCGCCAGCGGCGCGGAGGCTGCGATGGATGGTGACTTCGCGCAGACCTGCGAGCGCCGGCACAAAACTCTCCGGCGCATCGAGGACTACGATCTCGGTCTGGTTCTTAAGGTTGAGTTTTTCAAATACGGTTGGCACGGCTTGATTCCTCCGTGTTGTTTGCGACTAGGCGAGTTTTAGCTTAGCTGTACCCAACTTTGCACGTGCCGAGGGAGTCCGTACGAAGCCCAAGCAATGGAGCTAGCAGCTAGCAGCTAGTAGCTAAGAGCTAGTTCGTAACTGCGTGTGCGGACTTCGCGTGCGCGTACTCGCCGCTGACGTAGTCCCAGTTGACTACATGGAAGAATGCGCCGAGATACTCGGGGCGGCGGTTCTGATATTTCAGGTAGTAGGCATGCTCCCACACATCTACGCCGAGGATGGGCGTGCGGCCCGCGGTGAGCACGCTGTCCTGGTTGGGCGTGGTCTCAATCTGCAGGTTGCCGCCGCCGAAGGTGAGCCAGGCCCAGCCGCTGCCGAAGACGCTGCCCGCGGCTTTGGAGAATTTCTCCTGAAAGGCGGAGAAGCTGCCGAAGGTGGAGTCGATGTCCTTGGCGAGCTCGGCCTTGGGCGCGTCGCCGCCGCTGGCTGAGAGGGTTTGCCACCAGAAGCTGTGGTTGGCATGGCCGCCGCCCTGATTGCGAATGGCGGTGCGCACAGCCTCAGGCAGTGTATTCAGGCTGGCCACCAGCTCGTCCACCGACTTGCCGGCGAGTTCGGGATGGCCGGCGACGGCGGCGTTTAGGTTCTTGACGTACGCGGCATGGTGCTTGTCGTGGTGGATGTGCATGGTTTCGGCGTCGAAGTAAGGTTCGAGCGCTTCATACGCGTAGGGCAGGGGCGGCAGCGTGAAGGGGCCTGTGGGCGCGGCAGGGGCTTGGGCAGCGGGGGCTGGGGCCGCGGTTGTCTGGGCCTGCGCGGGGAACGTACCGCGCGCGGCGGCGAGGCTTGCGGTAAGGCCAAGGGCCTTCAAAACTGAGCGTCGATTCATCATGGATTCATCTCCGTTGGGCGGTACTGCGTACGGCGTGCTCTCGATGATATAGAGGTGCGCGCCGCGCGGGATAGAAATTTCGCGCGGCGCGCAGGATCAAAAGTGGAAGCGATAGCGCACCTCGGCGGAGACGATGCGCGGGTCGTTGTAGTGGAAGCCGCCGATGGTGATGGAGTTATCGTTGAGCACGCGATAGTTGGCCACATTGACGGCGCTGGCCGAGACCTTCCAGTTCTCGCCCAGGCTATGGCCGGCGGAGATGTCGAAGGTGGTGTGCACGGGCAGATAGGGGCCGTTGTAGGGGCCTTCGTTCGCGCCGGCGAGGCCGTTGGAAAAACCCGATCCGTAGTAGACATTGGTCGAGAACCAGGTGTGCAGCGGCAGGTTGGTGGTGAAGCCGGTGTTCAGGGTGTCGCGCTGGTCGTGGTCGAGGGCAGTGTAGCTGGGGCCGAGGTCGCAGGCGGGGTCGGTGGCAATGGAGCAGACAAAGCCGCCGATGATGTTGCCGCGCTGCTGCGCGATTTGATTGGAATAGGTGAGGTGGAACTGGCCGAGGTGGGCCAACTGCGGCGAGCGCAGGGTCAGCTCCCAGGCGCGGATGAGCGCTCCGTCGACGGCGATGGGGAAGGGCAGATTGGATTCGCCAAGGTTGGAGTGATCGAGGAAGTTGTTGACCCGGTTCTTGAAGTTGGCGATGTCGAGGAACCAGCCCTTGTAGGGGATCTGGATGCCGAACTGATGCTCTTCGTCGCGCTCCGAGGGCACCGGGATGAAGGCGTTTTCGCCGGCGGGGAGCGAGGAAGCGTAGTTGAGCGCGGACGGGGAGACGGTGAGCAGCGGCGCGGGCTGGAAGAAGTGGCCATAGAAACCGCGCAGAACCCAGTGCAGGCGGGGAATCTCAACGGTGGCGCCGATGCGGGGGTAGATGGCGGTCTCGTTATCCCCGCCGTGGTAGACGCTGAAGCGCTCGCCGCCGAGCAGGGTGACATAGCGGCCGAGGCGCAGGTGGTCTGAGAGGTAGAACTCGATGAGGCCGGCGCCGAGGGCAGCGGAGTTGAGTCCGAAGTTTGGTCCGCCGTTGACGGCTACGCCGAAGAGGTCGTTTTCCGCCTGATAAAAACCATAGGAGCCGGCAGAGAAGGAGTTGCGGCCGAGGTCGAGGTGGCCGTCGGCTTGTCCGCCGCCATAGTTGGAGGACTGGTGCCAGGTTGTGGCTGCGGGGAGATCGGTGGGCAGCGAATCGTAGTTCGCCTGGTTGTAGTGGTAGAAGGGCGCGACCGAGACCAGCGCTTTAGGGGAGAAGGTGTGGACCCAGTTGGCGATGGCGAAGCCGTCGCGCTCGGTTTGTCCGTCGCGGAGGCCGTAGGAGCAGTAATAGCCGGACGCGCATTCGTAGTCGGCCGGATTAGGGTCGTAGGGGATCTGGAAATGGTCCTGACGGAATTGCCCGTTGAGGCGGAGCTGATCCTGTGGTGTCTGATCGCGGATAACGGAAATGAAGCCCGCTTCGGAGTTGGTGGCATCGTGGTAGATGGCGGCGACGGGCGTGGCCAGGCCATAGTCGGAGCGGGAGCCGGTCAGGCTTCCGTACCATGCGGTGGCGCGCGAGTGGTTGCCGAGTGAGAGCTGCGCTTCGCCGCTCGACAGATTACCGCCGGAGAGCAGGAGTTCGCCGTCGCGGTCGAATTCGAAGCCGCTGCGGGGGAGGACATTGAAGACGCCGTAGGTGCGGTCTCCGACATCGGCGGCGTAGCTGCCGCGCTGGGTTTCAAGCACGTCAATGTCTTTGGGGTCGATCTGCGGGCCCACGTTGGAGGCGATTTTGGTGTTGGGGATGGAGACGCCGTCAATGAGCCAACTGGTTTGATGACCGCCGCGAATGTGCAACTGGTCGTGGGTGATGTAGGAGCCGGGCACATAGTCGGTGATTAACTGCAGTGCGATGGTGCGCGAGGCGCCGGGCGTTTGTTCGATGATCTGGCGGGTGATGAGGGTGGTGGGCGTAACGGAGTCGGACGCGGACAGGTCGGATACCAGTCCCTGCACGACGACCGACTGGGTAGTTGCAGCCATTCCGAGCGGAATGTGGACGATGGGATTGGTGCCGGACGCGATGGTGAGCGGCAGCTCGGTTGTGGCGAAGCCGGGAGCTGCGACTTCGAGGGTGTAGACGCCGATGGGAGTCTGGGGAAGTTCGAAGGCCCCGCTCGCGTCGGTGCTGCCGTGCTGGGCGAACTCGGAATCGGCGGCGCGGAGGGTGACAATCGCGCCGGCGATGGGGCGGCTCTGAGGATCGCGAACGATGCCGTGAACCGTGGCGAAGACGGTGGCGAACGACGGAAGAGGACATGAAAGCATTAAGGCAACGAGAAGACGCGATGTCCTGCGCATAAAGACACATACTCCTCAAGCGTGAAGAGAGCGCGCCGGTGGAGCGCGGCCGCGGAGATGCGGCGCGAAGCAGTCGCGGCGGCCCAAAGAAATTGTTCGGGCAAGTTGCTCGGGGAAAGCCCCCGAAGGAGTGTCTAGGCGAGGGCAGATATGGGCGGGCCGCGCAGCGAGCGCCGGGAGACCGGAGCGACGCGGATGGAAGCGCGATAGGGAACAGCAGCCACGATCTGACCAGCCAGGACTGGCTGCGCGGCGGCGGCAGTGGTGAGCGCATGCGCCTGAGTGATGGTGGCTGAGGCCGAGTTGGGATAGAACGGGCAGCGAGAGGGCGCGGTAAAGCCCGGCGTGCGCGAGTCCGCGCCCGTCATCCCGGCCCGCATGGCCAGGGACATGGCGCAGCGATGGGCGCCATCGCTGCGGCAGCAGGCGGGCAGGCCGGCATCGTCGCTGGCTCCGACGGTGGCCGAGAGCGGGCCAAAGCCGAAGAAGAGCACCAGCAGGATGGAGAGCGCGCGCCGCATTCGCACTCCATAGTACATGAGTCTCTATCTCCGCACGTCAGCGGATGGTCTTGAGCATCTGCTCAGGTATCATCGAGGCATCGCCATTCGGCATTGTGTTTGTGAAGGAATCGATGGGGACTCACGAGAAGATTTCCACGCTGGAGACGGCTGGCTCCGCGCCGGAACAGCAGCTGCGCAAGCCGCTGAAGATTGCCCTGTTCGGGTTTGGCACGGTGGGCAGCTCGGTGGCGCGCATTCTGGTCGAGTCGAAGCCCGAAGGCCTGGAGCTGACGCACATCTTCAATCGCAATGTGGCGCGCAAGCGGGTGGACTGGACGCCGGCGAGCGTGGCGTGGAGCGACGATGCCGATGCGGTGCTGGCGTCGGATGTGGATGTGGTGGTGGAGCTGGCGGGCGGGTTGGACCCCGCGGGCGCATGGGTGCGCCGCGCGATTGAAGCCGGCAAGAGCGTGGTGACGGCCAACAAGAAATTGATCGCGTTTCACGGCGTGGAGCTGGAGCGGCTGGCCGCGGCCAGGGGCGGGCATCTCAAGTACGGCGCTGCCGTGGCCGGTGGAATTCCGGTGATTCCGGGTCTGGAGCAGGGACTGGCCGGCGACCGCATCGTGCGCATGGAAGGCATTCTCAACGGCACCTGCAACTTCATCCTGAGCCGCATGGAGGCGGGCGCCGAGTATGCAACGGTGCTGGCGGCGGCGCAGGCCAAGGGCTATGCGGAGGCCGATCCCACGGAGGACGTGGGCGGCTTTGACGCGCGCGCCAAGCTCGCCATCCTGATGCGGCTGGCGCTCCGCGTGGTGGTCGATCCGGAAGAGATTGTGCCGCAGGCCATCACGGCGGTGACAGCCACGGATTTTAGTTATGCGAAAGACCTGGGCTGCACCATTCGGCAGGTGGCGCGCGGCGAAGGCGGCGATGGCGCCGTGGCCGCCACCGTGGCGCCGATGCTGGTGGACCTGCGTTCGCCGCTGGCGTGGTCGCGCGAGACCGAGAACATGGTGATTCTGACCGGCAAATACGGCGGCGATGTGGTCTTCTCCGGGCACGGAGCGGGCGGGCATCCCACGGCGGTTGCGGTGGTCAGCGACCTGCTGGCGCTGGCGCACGGCTCGCGGCGCGTGGAAGTGCCGTCGACGCCGGCGAAGGTCAGCGCGGAGTTCGAAGTGCCGCACTACATTCGCTTCCTCGTGTCGGACCGGCCGGGCATCGTGGCCGAGATCACAGCCGCCCTGGCCCAGGAGCGGATCAACCTTCGCGCCATCGTGCAGAGAGCCGGTTATCCCGCGCATGCGCTGCCGTTCGTGGTCACGGTGGAGCCGTGCAAGTCCTCGGCGCTGAAGCGCGCGCTTGAAACTATCGGTAAGATGGATTGCCTGCTCGAGCCGCCGCTGAATTTGCAGATGCTGGAGTAGCAGAAAATAGGGACCAGGGACCAGGGACTAGTATCGTGACCGTGAAGATTCGTGGTTTCCCAGGTCTCAAAAGCGAGACCTGGGGCACCCGGATTCATCGGTGCGATTGCAAGATCATTTGGTCACGGCACTAGGGAAAAGGGACTAGTGAAAAGGGACTAGGGACTAGACATCAGAGAACAGGGAACCACGATTGTTTGGAGGGCGAGTGAAGGATACGATCTACCGATGTGAAATCTGCGGCACGGAGAGTGAGAGCCCGATCCGATGGATCGTGATCCACTGCAGCGATGCGCAGTTGACGGTCTTCAAGTGGACCACGGAGGCCGCGGAGGCCAAGGGCGCGCGGCACTACTGCGGCGAGGCGCATGCGCAGGTGTACATCAGCCGCTGGTTCCAGTCCTATTGCGGCGGACGCTGAGGCGCTGACCCAGTTGTTCTAGCCTTTGACGGCGGGGCCGCTGGACTCGCGCACCACCAGTTCCGGCGCAACCACGATTTCGGCGGGGAACTGTTTGTCGCGGTCGGCAATGCGCTCGAGCAAAATCTGCGCTCCGCGTTTGCCCATCTCAAAGAGTGGCTGCCGCACCGTGGTGAGCGAGGGCGTGCAATAGGCAGCGGTCAGAATATCGTCGAAGCCCACGACGGAAACATCGCCCGGCACGGAGAGCCCCGCTTCCTTGAGCGCGCGCATGGCGCCGATGGCGGCAATATCGTTAAAGCAGAAGATCGCGGTGAAGCTGCGGCTCTTCTCGAGCAGCGCCTGCATGGGCCTGTAACCGATCTCGGGGGCCATGGGATGCGCGCCGGATTTCAGAGACCATCCCGCCGCCGCGTCAATGCGGGTGACGTGCGCCGGGTCGATGCGCAGGCCCATTGCGCGGGCCACCTCGAGAATGCTCTCCCAGCGAAAATCCGAGTCGGGAATGACGCGGGGGCCGTGCATGAAAGCAATGCGCCGGTGACCGAGGTCATAAAGGTGCTTCAACGCCCCTTCGACGGCGCTATGGTGATCGAGAACGATGTTGGTGACGCCCGCGGCCGCGATGTGGCCGGAGATGGCGACTACGGGCACGGGCATGTCGATGGGTCCGGCCGATGTGTTGAGCAGCAGGAAGCCGTCGACAGCGCGCTCCACCAGCATGCGCGGATACCGCTCGATCAGCTCCCGCTTCCAGTCATGGCAGGCGGTGAAGTAGAAGTAGTGGGCGCGGGTCAGCTCCTCCACCACGCCGCTCATCACGCGGGTAAAGTAGCCTTCGCTCAGGTCCGGCGCCAGCACGCCCACGCTCATGGAGCGGCTCTGGCGCAGGGAGCGCGCGAAGTAATTGGGGCGGTAATTGAGCCGCCCGGCGGCTTCGACGATGCGGGCCCGCGTCTCCTGCGGAATGGATTTCGCGGAAGGCGAGTTGTTGAGGACCAGCGAGACCGTGGTCTGAGAGAGTTCGAGATATTCAGCCAGCGTGCGAAGGTTGACGCGTACCGGCGCAGTCGGAGCCTTTCCCTTGGCCATGTTGGAGTTGTAACACGTTTTCAACAAAGGGGAAAAGGCGATTTCGGCCGTGAACGCAGTCGCGGTGTGGTGGATCGGAGAGCCGAATGGGAAGAGGTTCCCTGCGAATAAAAGACAAATCATGGCGGCGATTAAGCGCATACGAGCAAGCCCCCCATGAACCGCTCCCCAAAAAGTAAGGAGCCAGCGCCCTGTTCGGTGGATTTTCGCCGTGTGTATGCGTTTGATTTTGCAGCCCTGTAACCTCCTGTTCATCTTGGCTCGGTAGCCTACGGGAGGTGACAACCCACGTGCCCGAGATCCGCGTCTCTACGCATTCAGTACCATCGGAAGTTCCGGTAGGCGACAGCCAGCCGGCGCAGCAGGGCGCAGCCCCCGCGGATATCTCCGCGATGCGGAAGTTCCTGCTGTCTCGCAGCGACTCCGCGCTCACCGACCGTCTCTTCCATTGGCTCATGGTCCTTTGCGCGCTCAGCATCTTCGTCATTGTGGCGCTGATTGCGTGGCGGCTGGTGGTGAGCTCGGAGCTGACCTGGCACAAGTTCGGCCTGGGCTTCTTCTACAAGACGTTCGTCGATCCCGTGACCGGCAATCCGCAATACTGGGATCCGGTCAACGAGCACTTCAGCGCGCTGCCTTTTGTCTTCGGCACGCTGGTTTCGTCGCTGCTTGCGCTCATCATCGCGGTGCCCCTGGGCGTGGGCCTGGCCATCTTCATGACGGAGATGTGCCCCAAGGCTCTGCGCGGGCCCATCGCATTCCTCACCGAGCTGCTCGCGGCGATTCCCAGCATCATCTACGGCCTGTGGGCGGTTTTTGTCCTGGTGCCGCTGTTACGCGAGCATGTCAATCCTATTCTGGTCACGCTGCTGGGATGGACGGGACTGGCGAGCGACGACAATCCCACGGGCCTCGGCTTTTTCGCGGCCGGCGTGATCCTCTCCATCATGATTCTGCCCATCATCTCGTCGCTCACGCGCGAGGTGATGAGCGCGGTGCCGCACTCGCAGCGCGAGGCGGTGCTGGCGCTGGGCGCCACGCGCTGGGAGATGATCCGCATGGGCGTGCTGCGCAACGCGCGCATCGGCATCGTGGGCGGCATCATTCTGGGCCTGGGCCGCGCGCTGGGCGAGACCATGGCCGTGACCATGGTGATCGGCAACACGCCGGAGATTCACAAATCGATTCTGTCCAACGGCACTTCGATGGCGGCCGTGATTGCCAACGAGTTTTCCGAAGCGGTGAGCGATGTACACCGCAGCGCGCTGATTGAGATCGGCCTCGCGCTGTTCATCGTCACCATCATCGTTAACGCGATTGCGCAGTTGCTGGTCTGGGCTGTGACGCGCGGAACACCTTCGCAGGCGCACTGAGGAGAAGGCATTGAGCGCGGAGAAGTTCGTCTTTCGATCCCGCATGCGCACGCTGACCGATCACGCGGTCACGGCGCTCTCCATTGGCGCTACGGTTGTGGTGGTGATCCCGCTGGTCGCCATCTTCATTTACCTCCTCATCAAGGGCGTGAGTTCGCTCAACCTCGACTTCTTTACCAAGCTGCCGGCGCCTGTGGGCGAATCCGGCGGCGGCATGGCCAACTCGATCGTCGGTTCGGGCGTGCTTCTGGCCATTGCCAGCGCGATGGGCGTGCCGATTGGCATCGCCGCGGGCATCTACCTGGCGGAGTTTGGCCGGGGCACCAAATTCGCGAACGCCGTGCGCTTCACGGCCGATGTGCTGAATGGCGTTCCCTCTATCGTGATGGGGCTCGCCATCTACTCGCTGGTAGTTGTGCCGCAGGGCCGGTTCTCGGCGCTCTCGGGCGGCATCGCGCTGGGCATCATGATGATTCCCACGGTCTGCCGCACCACGGAAGAGATGCTGCTGCTGGTGCCGCACGCGGTGCGCGAGGCAGCTCTGGGACTCGGCGTGCCCAACTGGCGCTCGGTGCTTTCGATCACGGTGAAGACGGCCTCGTCGGGCATCATCACGGGTTGCATGCTGGCTTTTGCGCGCGTGGCGGGCGAGACGGCTCCGCTGCTCTTCACGGCCTTCGGCAATCCGTTCATGACCACCAGCCTGAACCAGCCCATCGAGGCTTTGCCGCTGCAGATTTATGTGTACGCGAACTCGCCTTATGACGACTGGCACCGGCTGGCGTGGGCGGGCGCGCTGGTATTGATTCTCTTGATTGTGATTGCGGTGTCGCTGGTGCGGTATGTCACCAGCCGCGGCGTGTTGAAGGGGGCTAGCTAAGTGGGCGTCGGCATCGAAGTCAACAACCTGAACGCGTGGTACGGAACCAACCACACGCTGCAGGATATTTCGCTGAACATTCCGGCCAATCACGCCACCGCGCTGATTGGTCCTTCGGGTTGCGGCAAGAGCACGTTTGTGCGCTGCCTCAACCGCATGCACGAGACCAACCCCGTGGCGCGCGTAACAGGCTCGGTGCGCATCGGCGACATCGACATTTACGCCGACGCCAAGCCGGTGCAGATTCGCCGCCGCGTGGGCATGGTGTTTCAGCGGCCCAATCCATTTCCCACCATGTCGATCTACGACAATGTGGCCTCGGGCCTCAAGCTCAACGGTTACAGCAACCGTCGTGTTCTCGATGAAGTGGTAGAGAAATCGCTGAAAAATTCTGCCCTGTGGGATGAGGTGAAGGACGACCTGAAGAAGAAGTCGGGCGCCAGCCTCTCCGGCGGACAGCAGCAGCGGCTCTGCATCGCGCGCGCTCTCGCCGTCGATCCCGAAGTGCTGCTGATGGACGAGCCGGCTTCGGCGCTCGATCCCGTTTCAACCTCGAAGATCGAAGATCTCATCTTTCAGCTCAAAACGCAGTACACGATTGTGATTGTGACGCATAATATGCAGCAGGCGGCGCGCGTGGCGGAGAAGACAGGCTTCTTTCTCAACGGCCGCATGGTGGAGTTCGACTCGACCCACAAGATCTTTACCAACCCAAGCGACAAGCGGACGGAAGACTACATCACGGGCAGGTTCGGATGACGCGCATACGCTTTCAACAAAGCCTGGACGAACTGAAAGAGAAGCTGCTGGTGATGGCCGGCCTCGCCGAGCAGGCGATTCAGCGCGCCATTGAGGCCTACCGCGTGCGCGATCTCTCCATCTGCGACCTGGTGAGCCGCAGCGAGAATGCGATCAATCGCCTCGAGCGCGAGATCGATCAGGCTGCGCTCGACCTGCTGGCGATGGAGCAGCCGATGGCCATCGACCTGCGCTTCATCCTCAGCGTGATCAAGATCAACGCCGATCTGGAGCGGGTGGGCGATTCCGCCAAGAGCATCAGCGAGCGCGTGCGCAGTATGGAGCAGATGGCCGTGGCCGATCTGCCGGTGGATATTCCGCGGATGGCGGCTCTGGCCTCCGAGATGGTGCGCAAGAGCCTGCAGGCTTTCATCGATGGAGACGCCGAGGTGGCGCGCTCCGTGCTCACCATGGACGATGCGGTGGACGCGATGAACCGCGCGGCCTACAAGGCGCTGACCAAGGTGATGGAGGAGCAGAGCCACGTTGCCCCGCAGGCCCTGAATGCGCTGATGATCTGCCGGGCGCTGGAGCGCGTGGCGGATCATGCGACCAACATCGCCGAAGACGTCATCTTCTGGGTGCAGGGCGCCGATGTGCGCCACGCCAAGAGCGTGGCCAAGCAGGCGGAGGCGCAGGCTAAAGCTGTGGCCGCGCCCGAGTCGAGCCCTACGGCCTAACGAATCTCCCACCAATCGAGCCGAGCTATGCGCGGGTAGTAAAGTGCCGCGCACACGGGCGTGTCCGCACCGTGGAGCTGCTGAAGAATCGCTGCGTAGGCCTCAAGCTGCGGCGCGAAGATGCGGCGCAACCCCGGCAGTGCCGCGCCGGGTTCGAGGTTGTCTGCGTGCGCGGTTTTGTAGTCGATGATCCACCACACATCTGATCCTGCCGCGAGCGGCGCGCTCCCAGCGCGGAAGACGCGGTCGACACGCACGGTGCGGATAGTTCCAGAAACTTCGCCCGACCACGCGGCTTCACTGACAGCGTCCTGCCGCGGCTCCAGCAGCCATTGTCCCTGCGGATCGTGCGACGCGGCAAGCGCGAGATCGAGAGCTTGCCCGGCAATCGACTGCGCCAGCGCAAGGCTCATGCCGGCGGCACGAATCCGCGCGGCGATGCGCGGTGTCTGGGCCGCGAGCGCTGCGCGGGCTGCGGGCCAGTCCAATGTTGCGCGCAGGTGCGCAAGTTCTTCAAGCAGGCTGTGCGTGGCGGTGCCGAGCACGCGCGTAAGCAGCCCGCCCTCATGCCGGCTGAAGAGCGCGTCTGGGCCCAGCGCCGCGTGGTCTGCCGGGATCGTCCGTGACGCCAGCGGAGGAGGAGAATCAAAATGAGCGGGCAGGCGATGGAGCACGATTGGCGCCGGCATCGCGACGATTTCGCTTTGGGCCGCGAGCGCAGGCACCACCTCTTCGTCTGTTTCATAGTGGGTCAGAGCCGCCGCGGCTTGCCTCTCGTCAAACTGCGCGCGCATCTCGTCCTCAAAGGCTGGCCACGCAGTTGCAAGCAGGCCGCTCGAGGGTTTGACGAGCGCGTAAGCGGCCTCGTCTTGTTTGTAAGCGGGCCGCGCGAAAAGATGCAATTCTTCGCGGGCCCGCGTCGCCGCCACGTAGAGAATGCGCCGCGTCTCCTGCGACTCCCGCTCGCCATACTCGCGATCGACCCAGGCTTTGGCACGGCCACGATTGCCGCCCTTGGTGGGGAGCGGTGCGACGAGAAACTCGGTGAGGTCGCCGGATTCATCGGGCTCCGCGAGGCCGCGCTCAAACCACGACAGCAGACCTGGACGGCTGCGCCCGCCGCGGGCTTCGAGATCGGGCACGATGACCACCTCGAATTCAAGGCCTTTGGATTTGTGGATGGTCATCAACTGTATGCCCCAGTCAGCGCTGGCATCGGCGTCGGGCTGCGCGGTGAGCTTGCCGAGCGCCGCATCCAGCGCTGGGCTTAACAAGTCCTGCGCGCCGTTGGGCAGCTTATCGAGACAACTCCAAAGCAGATCGAGATTGGCGCGCGCCGTTGCGTCCACGCAACTGGCGCCGCCCAGGCTGAGCCATGCCTGTTCGAGCCAGGTGCCCAGAGCTGCCGTGGGGATTGCGGCGGAAATTTGAGCGTCTGAGGATGCCGCGCGCAGCACGCGCTCGAGCGCCGCGCGGCTTTCTTGCGCAACCAGATCGATGCGCGCGGCGAGCAGTTCGGGAATTGGCTGCGCGATCAGATTAGCGTCATCGGCGCTGGTGAGCGTATGCAGATGGGCAAGCGCGAGCCCGCACCAGGGCGCGCGCAGCACACCGAGCCACGCCACGCGATCATGCGGATTGAGAAGCGCGCGGGCCAGTGAGAGTGCGTCGAGAACTTCGGGGCGGTCCTTCAGCGTCTCCAGCTCAACGGCGAGGAAGGGAATCGAGTCCTCACGCAGCGCGGCGGCAATCGGCGTGAGTGACTTGCGGGCGCGGGCCAGCACGGCGACGCGGTATTTTTCGCCGCGCGCCTGCGCATCTGCCGCACGCGCAAGGTGCGCGCGCATGAGAGCGACAAGTTCCGCGGTCTGCTCTGCGGCTGTTTGTTCGGCTTCGTCAGGGCTGGCTCCCTGAGCAGAGAAGCGAAGGTGCAACTGAAGCGCTGGCTCTGCATCTTCGCGCGGCGGCCTCGCCGGATTGGCTGCCGAGAATTGAACCCCGCTGCCATCGGGCTGCGCGAAGATGGCGGCGAAGGCTGCATTGAGGCGGGCGACAAGCTGTGGCTGCGTTCTGAAGTTTGCAGCGAGCGGCACGAAATCGAACGGAAGCGCGGAGCCGGGCGTCTCCAGGCCAAAGGCGCGGACGCGGTCAAAGAGCTCGGCATCGGCCTCACGAAAAAAGTAAATCGACTGCATGGGGTCGCCGACGACAAAAATCGAGCGGCCAACAGTGTCGGGCCAGGCAGCGGCGATGCTGGCGAGCAGGCGGTGTTGGCGGCGGCTGGTGTCCTGGAATTCGTCGATCAGCAGATGATGGATTTGGCCGGCAACGTCCAGCGCGGCGTCGCTGGGCGAGCCGTCCTCGTCCAGAAGCACGCGCTGCGCAATCTGCGCGACCTCGGTGAAGTCCACCGTGCCGGATTCTGCGAATACGGTGCGCAGTTCCGCGGCCGCGCGCCGCAGCAGCGTAAAACAGGCGCGCACGATCCGCCATTCGTCCTCGGTGTAACGCGCCGCGGGAAGATCATGCACCGCGGCGAGCGCCGATTCAAAGCCGTCGATGGTGCGCAGGGCCGCCACCAACGCGGCATGCCTTTCTTTTTCGCGTTTGTGGCTGGGCGGAAATCCGGTGTTCTTGTCGACCTTCTTGCGAAAATCGCCATCCTTGGTGAGCAGAAGATCGGCGAAACACTCATAGGCGCGGCAGGCCGTGTCAAGACTTTCGAAGCTGTCGAAGGGGCCCGCGGGCCACTCGGCCAACTCCGCGAGATCCTGATAAAGCGCTCCCTCCAACTGCGCGCAAGCGAAGCGCGCGAGGGACAGAGCCTCCGCGCGGGCCAGTGGAAGCTGATCGAGGAGACAGTCGAGCGTGTGGAGAGCATCCTCTATGGCGTGTGCAAAAGGGCGCTCAAGGCGCGCGCGCAAGGCAATCCAATCCGGCTCGCGCTCCAGCACAAAATCATGCATCCAGCGGTCGCGCTGGCGCAGCATGGCGATAAGCAGCTCTTCCATCTCGTGCCAGCCGTTGTCGCGCCACAGCACCAGCGCTTCGATTGCATCGGTAAGCGCCGAGCGCTCTTCGGAGATGGACTCCAGCGTAATGCGCGCCGCGCGGCGGTAGAGATCGTCAGCCTGATCGGCGATGCTGAGGTCCGCTCCGAAGCCGGAGAGCAGCGGCTGCTGGATGGCAAGGTCGCGGCAGAAGGAATCGATGGTGGAGATGCGCAGTTGCGCGGGCAGCTCCGGCAACTGCCAGCCGCGCGCGCGAGAGCGAGCCAGAGCCCGCTGCGCGAGCGACTGCATGGAGGACGGGTCTCCGTCTGAGTCCGGCGCTTCGCCCGCGCGCTCCAGCTCGGCGAGGATGCGGTGACGCATCTCGGCAGCGGCGGCGCGGGTGAATGTGATGGCGACGATCTGGCTGGGATCGTCAACGTCGGCCAGCAAGCGAAGATAGCGGCGCGTGAGCAGATCGGTTTTGCCGGAGCCCGCCGGCGCCTGCACCAGGATGGAACGCGACGGATCGACGGCGCGCAGCCGTTCCGCATGGTCAGGCGGCAGAGGCCTAGTCCTAGTCCGAGTCCTAGTCATCGCCCGCCTCATCGTCTTCGTCGCGTGCGAGCGCCGCGCGGCTCTCGTGGATGCGGCACAGCGTTTGCAGGCCGCAGCGTTTGCAGGTCTCCGGATAGGCGCGCGGGTCGGCATCGGCGCGGCCCGCGACGAAGTCATGCGCGAGCTGTTCGATGGATTCGCGCCATTCGAGCATCTGGTCCCCGGTGAGCTTGTCTTTCATCAGCGCATCGCGCGCACTGAGTCCGGCCAGCAATGTTGCACCTGCGTCGCGCATCCGGCCCGCGAATCCGAGGTCACCGGCGCGCAGCCTGGCAAACAGCAGGCCACCCGGTTCGGAACCGAGCGCAAAGGCGGCATAGAGCGGCAACTGCACATCATCGGGGCGGGGAAGATCCCACAATTTCTTGCTGACATCGCCGGTCTTGTAATCGATCACGGCGAGCGAGCCGTCAGTGAGTCGATCGATGCGATCGAGGCGCAGAGCAAGCGAAAGCCCGCTGACCTGAGCGTTGCCCGGCGCTTCGACGCGCTCCACCGTGAATGCAACGCGCGTGGTTTCGAAGGCCAGCCACTCGCCGATCAGGTGTGTGAGTCGCTCGCCTTCAAGCGCGAGATAACGCTGCGGCATGCGCTCGCGCAAGCTGGCGTGGAGCCGGCCGCGCATGGCTCGCTCCACGTGCGTGGCTACGAAGGCTTCGCGATCGGCGAGCGCAACGAGTTCCGCATGGGAGCGGAGGCCGTGTGGCGGACCACCCCAGATGGAATGCAGCACGGCGTGGAGCAACTGCCCGCGCTGCGCCGCGGAGAGTCCGAACTCGGCTGCCTGCCAGCCTCGCGCGCCCAGCCGCGCGGTGGCAAAGGCCTTGAAGCCGCACTGCGACTGCGCGGTGAGAACGGCCGCGCCGCCCGCGATTGCATGCTTCAAAAAGGGAACGCGCCTGGTGTCGGGGAAGGGATCCGTTGCGCGCGGAGGCAACAAAGGCGCGGCGAGCCCAGCCGGCAACGGCTGCGGAGCGGCCGCGAAGTGCACAGCGAGGTGGGAGGGGCGCGCTTCCGAATCCGCTGTGCGGCGCGCGTAGCTGAAGCGCACCACAGGAGCGGACAACGCGAGGCGTGCAGTGACCGCATCCGCCCGCTCCCAATCAAGCTGCGGAGTGGCGTGGGGCATGCCGTGCTCGCGTTGCACGGCCAGCGGCAGCAGTGGATTCGCGTGCCCGGCAGACGGCCATGCGTCTTCGGTCGCGCCCAGAAACCAGATGGCGTCGGCTGTGAGGCCGGCGGACTCCGCTGAGCCGGTGATAGTGATGGGCGCGCCGGCTGACTCAGGCGCGAACAAGGTTTCGCTGAGGATACGCGCAAGATCGCCGAGAAACTCCGGCCACGAGACGCGGCGGCCGTCGAAGCCGAGCGAAGCACAGGTGTCGAGCGCCTGCTGCCAACGCTGCCACGCTTGAAACTCCGAGCTCACGAGCTTGCGTCCGGGGAACCCCGCCGCATCGAGCAGTTGCGGAATCAGCGCGGCCCAGTCAAAGTGGGTTTGCCGTTGCCCGCCCTGTGCGGCGAGCTGTTGGACAGCCGCAGCCATCCGCAGCAGCCATGCGGCAGAAAGCTGAGCGCAGCCTCGCGCCGGCGCGGTAAATGCGGCCAGTGTCCACTGCGGCCGGCCCAGGCCCGCACGGCGCAGTGCCCGCATCCGCGCAGGCAGCGCTGTAGATTCCCCGCGATCCGCAGCGGCAAGGCCAGTGGAGAAAAGCCAGTCCAGTTCGCTTTCGAGCAGCGAGCCCTGCAACCAGCGCAGCAGGAGCAGAGCCGCGCGCGGCAGCGGAACCTCCGCAAGCGGCAAGCCCAGAGAAAATTCGAACTGCGGCGCGGAGCCGCGCGGGGCGGCGCGCAGGAATGCGCGTTCCAGCGTGCCACGCAGCGCGCCGATGTCCGGGGTGACGACGAGCAGTTGCGTACTCGGATCGTCCGCGATCCGCTGCATGCACCATGCGGCGCAGGCGGCGAGCTCAGTAGCTTCATCCGGCGCGCCATAGAAGCGCAGATCGGCGGCTGGAGCGTCTGCGGCAAGCGCGCGCCATGTGCCCCACGCGTCAAGGAATTCGCGCTGCACGGGCGTCAGACGGTCGAAGCCGACGAGCAGAAGCGGCGGGCGCAGAGCGGTGTCCTCGCGCAGGGCAACGATCGCATCGAGGGGTGCACGCGCCGCGCTCAGCACACTTGCTCTCTTGCACTCGGCCTCGAAGGCCGCAAGCCAGCCGTTGAATGCGCCTGGGTCGCGATCCCATGCCGTTCGCGCAGACCGCGCAAGATAGCGCGGGGCATACGAGCAGAGCAGGTCGTGCGCCTGCGCGGCCAGCGCCGCCAATCGATGGCGAGGCCCAGCCAAGAGCGCGGCCAGATGGGTTTCGCCGGCCAGGATGCCTGACCACAGAGCCTGCTCCTGTGCGGCATTCAAAAGCATGCGTGGGTCGCCGGCACGAGTTTCCCACGCAGCACGAGCAAATCCGGCCCAGGTATGGATGGCGGGCGACGGCCAGGCGGTGAGCCCTTCCGCGCGGCGCCGGGCGTGGAAGGCCGATTGCAGAGCACGCGCGGCACGCTCGCTGGCCGCCAGCACGAAGCCTCCGTCGCGAAGCCACTGGTCAATCTCGATCAAGCTCTTCGCCCTCTTCGCCGGCTTGAGGCCCTATATTTGCGTTATACTCCGCGCCGCGAGTCCCGCGCTACCGCGCGCCCGAGTTGTAAACTGAGATGTGACGCGCCGACTCTTACTCCTGCTCCTGCTGAATACGTCCCTCCTGGCGGGTTGCCGCTCGAATCAGCCAGCCACCGCATCGACTGGGGACGTTCAGTTCAAGACGTACCATGTGCGCGGCAAGGTCGTGGCCACCAATGCGGCAACCGGCGAGGTCACGCTCAACAACGAAGCCATCCCTGGCTTTATGGACGCGATGATCATGCCCTACAAGTTGAAGGATTCGAGCATCCTCACCGAGCTGCACCCCGGCGATGTGATTACCGCGGACGTGCTGGTGTCGCAACCGGACAACGCGACCGCTCTGCTCGACCAAATCGACGTCGTCGCAGAGGGAAAGCCGGATTACCGGCCAACTGTGATCTATCATGTGCCCGCGCCGGGTGACGTGGTGCCGGACTTTGCACTGCGCGATCAGGATGGTCACACGATTCATTCCCGTCAGTTTCTCGGCAAGGAATTGCTGATCACCTTCATCTACACGCGCTGCCCGCTACCCAATTTCTGTCCGCTGGTGACGCGCAATTTCGCGACCATCGAGAAGCAGCTTGCCGCCACACCCGCGCTGCTTGAGAAGACGCAACTGCTGAGCGTGAGCTTCGACCCCGAGCACGACACGCCGGACCGCCTTCGCGCGTATGGGGCGCAGTACATCGGAAGCGATGCGAAGGCGGCCTTCGCGCACTGGGATTTCGCCGTGCCGACCAAGCCCGTGGTCGCGGAGATGGCGAAATACTTTGACGTCGGGCTGACCGATGCGGGCGATGGGACCATCAACCACACGCTCTCGACCACGCTGATTGGCCGCGACGGCAAGGTCGTCAAGTTTTATCCCGGCAACGAGTGGACGCCGGACCAGGTGCTCGCCGATATGCGACACAGCAGCGGGAGCTAGGCGCATGCAGCTTGTGGTGATGGGTGTGAGCGGTTCGGGAAAATCGACGCTGGCCGTTGCGTTGGTGATGCAGCTGCACTGGGCCATGGCCGAAGGCGACGACTATCACTCGGCCGAAAATAAAGCCAAAATGGCCGCTGGCATGGCCTTGAACGATGAGGATCGACGGCCGTGGCTGCACGCATTGCACGCAGTGCTGGCGGGTTGGCAGGCCAGCGGCGCCAGCGGCGTGATGACCTGCTCGGCGCTCAAGGAGATTTATCGCGCGCAGCTCAGCCAGGGGCTCGGCGATCTGCGATTCGTCTGGCTCGATCCTCCGCGTCAGGCGCTGGAGCAGCGGCTCGCGCACCGGACCGGGCATTACATGAATCCCCGGCTGCTCGATAGCCAGCTCGAGACGCTCGAGCCGCCGAGAGGCGACAACGTGCTGCATCTGGCTGCGGACACCGATGTCAACGCGCTGGCGGCGAAGGTGGTGGAGTGGATTCTGAATCCGTCCGCGGCCGCGGGTATCCCTCCAATAGACTGAAACCAGGCTATTGATTTGAAGAACGAAGAAAAGGATCGGTGCGATGGCGAAGGTGACTCTGTTATTTGCGGCGCTGCTGATTGTGTTGGGCCTGGTGGGCTTTTTCGGCACCGGCAGCCAGCATCCCACGGCGCTGATTCCCACCTGGTTTGGCGTGGCGCTGGGCGTGTGCGGGTGGCTGGCAATCAGCCCCAGCGAGAAGCGGCGCAAGCTCTTCATGCACATCGACGTGACCATCGGCCTGCTGGGCTTTCTGGGAGCTGCGGGCCGCGCGCTCACCAGTTATGGACATGCACGGTCCGAGGGCGCCGCGCCGGATGCGATCGCATTGGGCTCGCAGTTGACGATGGCCGGGCTGCTGCTCATCTACGTTTTCTTGTGCGTGAAGTCCTTTATCGACGCGCGCCGCTCGGGAAGGGTTTAGCTCGTGGGCACCATGCGCGGGGGAATGGGCACGGGGATGCATGCCGAGCGCCCCATACGCGGAGGACGCAGCGCGCGCCAGCCCGACGCGCCCAAGCGCAAGATCGACATGAAGCGGCTGTGGCCGCAGGTGTGGGCGCTGGTGGCGCCGCGCAAAGGGTTGCTGCTGGTTGGAGTGGTGCTCATGGCCATCAATCGCGTGGCCGGCCTGGTGCTGCCTTACACCTCCAAACCGCTCCTCGATAAAGTTCTATCCGTGCACGGCGATCCGGCGCTGCTCCCTAAAATCATCGCGATTGTCTTTGGCGCGATGGTGGTGCAGGCCATCACATCGTTCTCGCTCACGCAACTGCTTTCCAAGGCCGGTCAGCGGCTCATCGCCGAATTGCGCCGCCAGGTGCAGAAGCACGTCGGCCTCTTGTCCGTTGCTTACTACGACGAGAACCGCACCGGCACTCTGGTCGCGCGCATCATGAGCGACGTTGAAGGCGTACGCAACCTGGTCGGCACGGGCCTGGTGGAGTTTGTCGGCGGGATACTCACAGCGGTGCTTGCCTTCATCTTCCTGCTGCATCGCAGCGTTACGGTCACGCTCACGGTATTCGCCGTGATCGGCGCCTTTGTTTTCGTGCTGCAATACGGCTTCAAAGTGATTCGCCCCATCTTCCGCGAGCGCGCCAAGATCAACGCCGAGGTCACCGGCCGGCTCACCGAATCGCTGGGCGGCGTGCGTGTCATCAAGGGCTATCACGCCGAGGAGCGCGAGCACTCGGTCTTCTCCGCGGGCGTAGACCGGCTGCTGCAGAACGTGATGAAGTCGTTGACCATGACCAGCGTGCTTGGCTCAGCATCGACAACCGTTCTCGGCCTGGTCTCCGCGCTGGTGATGTGGCTGGGCGGGCACAGCGTGCTGCGCGGCACATGGACGGTCGGCGACTACTTCAGCTACAACATGTTCCTCGCCTTCATGATCGCGCCGGTCTTCCAGATCGTCGCCATCGGCACGCAGCTCACAGAAGCTTTCGCCGGCCTCGACCGCACCGGCGAGATCATGTCCGAGCTCGAGGAGAACCAGACGCCGGAGCGCACGATTCCGATGCCGCCCATTCAGGGAACGGTTCAGTTTGAGAATGTCGAGTTCGCCTACGATCCTGAGAAGCCCGTGCTGCACGGCCTCAGCTTTGAGGCCAGGCCCGGAACCGTCACGGCGCTGGTTGGTTCATCGGGCTCCGGCAAATCCACGATCATCAGCCTGCTCTGCGCCTTCCACACGCCGACCACGGGCCGCGTGCTGGTGGACGGCGTCGATCTGGCGCACGTCGATCTGAATTCCTTCCGCTCGCAGTTGGGCGTGGTGCTGCAGGACTCGTTTCTCTTCGATGGCTCGATCCGTGAGAACGTGATGTTCTCGCGGCCTGATGCCACCGAGGAGCAATTTCTCTTCGCCTGCCGCACGGCGCGCGTGGACGAATTTGCCGAGCGCTTTCCCGAGACCTACGAGACCATCGTGGGCGAACGTGGGGTCAAACTCTCCGGCGGTCAGCGGCAGCGGCTTTCGATTGCGCGGGCACTGCTGGCCGAGCCGCGCATTCTCATCCTCGATGAGGCGACCAGCTCGCTCGACTCCGAGTCGGAGGCCATGATTCAGGCCGGTCTTAATCAGTTGATGCAGGGACGCACGACTTTTGTAATTGCCCACCGGCTATCGACCATTCGGCGAGCGGAGCAGATTCTTGTCGTCGAGCAGGGACTCATCGTCGAGCGCGGCAATCATGAAGAACTGTTCGCGCTGGGCGGCCGCTACTACGACCTTTACACCCGCCAGCATGGGCTCGAAGCCAACCTCTTCCTGGCGCCGGGTGAAGGAGATACGGTTTCGGCGGTATAGCTTTACGTACCGCATTCTTGACTCGCATCTCATATCCTGAGAAACTGTCTCTGGCATCAATTAGTGGAACGGGGGACCGGAATGCGAGACACAACTCCGCAAGGCACCTATAAGGTGCAAGCCCTGGATAGGGCCTTTGCCGTGCTTGATCTGCTAGGCGAGAGCGAAACGCCGCTGGGTCTGGCGCAGGTGGCAGCATCCCTACAACTGCACAAGAGCACCGCCCACCGCTTCCTCATGGTTCTGGAGCGTCACCACATGGTGGAGCGCACCGGCAACGGCAAGTTCCGCCTTGGCCTGCGCCTCTTCGACTTCGGCAACCGCGCCATTGAACAGTACGACCTCCGCGAGCGCGCGCAGCCGCATCTTCGCCGCCTGGTGGCAGAGACCGAAGAGACAGCGCACCTCTGCGTTCTGGAGCAGGCGCGCGTCATCTACATCGACAAGATCGAGCCCGCGCGCTCCGTGCGCATGATCACGCGCATCGGGTCGAGCAATCCCGTGCACTGCACCTCGGTGGGCAAAGCGATTCTGGCCTTCCTGCCTGAGGAGCGCCTGAACGATATCCTGCGCCGCACCAAGTTCGAGAAGTTCACCTCGCGCACCATCGCTTCGGCCGAGGCGCTGCGCGTGGAGATTGAAAAGACGCATCGCCGCGGCTATGCCGTGGACGACGAGGAACTCGAAGAAGGCCTGCGCTGCATCGCCGTGCCGCTGCTCGATGCGCAGCGCCAGCCGGTCGGCGCCATCAGCGTGTCCGGCCCGTCGTTCCGCGTGACGGCGCAAAAGCTGCCATCCATTGCCAACCACCTGCTGCGCTGTGTGCGCGGCATCTCGGCCGACATGGGGTTTACCTCGGCTGGGCGGGCCAATCGCGTAGCATAGGCCGCCGCGCGCACGTTGATAGACAGCGTTATTTTCAAGAGCGATACTTTGCCGCGCGTCGTACTTTCCGTCAGCTCGAGCGCGAGGCTTATGCGGCTGTACCCAAGAGGTTAAACTCTAAGTCCTCCCTGGAGGGAGGGAGTTCAGGAAGGCGAGCAAGTGAACCCAATTCTCGGCCGCGCCCTTCGGATCGCGAGCCTGGATGAGTGTTGAAGAGCCATGCACGCCAAACTGAGGCACGTATTGCGTCTTAGCTTCGGCTGGCGACGCAGCAAGGATGGCTCGCGCGGCTTGAACTTCTTCGGCAGAAGAGGCCGACGTGACATAGATCGGTACATGCACGCGCGCAGCGGCTCGAGCTATCGGCTGGTCATCCCCAAAGTATTCGCCAGGCGAAAACGCAATGACGGCACTCACGTCAGCGGCATGCTTGGCCGCAACCTCGAAGACCAGAGCGGCGGAGTAGCTGCTGCCCCACAGGATGACGGGCAAATGCTGCTTTACACCCCACTCAAGGGACGCGACGAGATCGGGTTCCGCCTGTTCATAGGTCGCCGGATGTGCGAGCCGCCCCGCCGTCTCGTTCGGCCCAAACAAGGAGCCTCCCGAGCGTTGGTCTATCGCAAGAGCGGTGAAACCCGCAGCCGCAAGCCGCGGAGCGATGGTGGCATACTCTGCTTTGCTGGAACCCGCTTGATGAAAGAGGAGCACTACGGCTTTTGGGTGTTCCGCGGGATAGACAAGCCCGGAGATGGATACGCCATCGCTTGCCAGCAGCGTGATTGGATTTGGCTTCGCTTGACACTGCGAGGCTGTAGACGCTCCGAGTACAACGCCTATCAAAGTCAGGCATTTTAGCAGCATGTTTGCTCACTTCCGATCCGGGGTAGACGCAGCTTCATCGCGATTATAAGAGCCATGCACCGCCTGCTTGGTTACAGCTTGAATGGGTCATGGTGCTACTTCGAGGAGGTGCGGAGCCTTCCGCGCTGGAAAGGATTTCTGCCCGTACTTGAGCCGCAGCCAATCCGCGACTTCCCGAGGATCGAAATGGACAGCACCTCCCATGCGGAAGCTCGGAAGCTGGCCTGCATTACATCATTTGCGAGAATGCATTAGTGGTTCAACTCGTCGAGCAGCACTTTGGCTTTCACGGCGAGGGTGTGCGCGCCATCCACGTCGCCGGCGGTGAGCGCGGCGCGGGCCTGCTTCAGGAACTCGCGAATCTGCGCGGCGGTCTTTTGTTCCTGATCGTTCAGGGGTCGCGCGATGGCTTTGATCCCGCGGTCGACCGCGTCGATCGACTGCTCGGTCCGGATGCGCTGATCCGGCGAGTCGCCTGGCGTGAGCTCTCCGATCGCACTGACTTCGGGGCTCCCGTTGGGATTTGCGTTCGAGGCTTGCTCGGCCGGCTGTTTCGTTTCCGGTTTGGGGTGGCGGACCGGATGCCTGGGCTTCTGGTCCGGCTTCTGCGCCGGTGTCTGTGTCGCTGGCTGCGGGGCAGGCTGCACAGTGACGACAGACGGGGGCAATTCGGTGGGCGTAGTCTGGGGCGGAGGAATCGGAGTATCCACGATGGGCGGCGCAAGAGGCTGGTTCAGCGCCTGCTGATTCCTGTGGGTGCAGCCCCCGAGAACCAACGGCAATAGCCATGCAACGCTCCTGAAGGGCGTTTTCATCTCGCAAGTCCTTCCGCATTTCCCGTCATCGCCGGCTGAGGATGCCGGCGTCCCCATTCCGCGGCTGCGAGTGGAATCCGGAAGACGAACTCCGTGCCGCGGTTCAAATTCGATTGTACTTCCACGCTGCCGTGGTGCAACTGCAGAATGCGGTAGGTCATGGCGAGCCCGATGCCGCTGCCCTCGCTCTTGGTGGTGAAGTAGAGGTCGAAGATTTTGTCGCGGATCTCATCGGGAATTCCGGTCCCTTCGTCGGCGATGCGCAGGATGACGTGCTTTTTTTCTTCCTCCAGAATCACGCGCAGCCGGCCGCCCTCGGGCATGGCCTGCGCGCCGTTGAGGACTACGTTGATGACCGCCTGCTTGAGCAGATCGGCGTCCACGTTGGCCACCAGGGGATTAGACGCGATGCCGCTCTCGATGGTCACGTTGCGCGTGGAGAGCTCTGCGGCGGAAAGGGCCAGTACGTCGCCGATCACCTGACGCAGATCTTGTTCGCGCAGTTGGAGTTCGACGGGGCGGGAGAAATCGACCAGCGTCTGCACCACGCGATCGAGGCGATGAATCTCGGCGTCGATGACTTCGAGATGACGCGCGGCCGGTGCATTGGCGTCGCCGAGCTTGTTCTTGAGCAGCTCCAGATGAACCACGATGGCGTTGATGGGGTTCTTGACTTCGTGGCCGACGCCGGAGGTGAGGCGGCCGATGGAAGCCATGCGCCGCGAGAGCTCGAGCTCGGACTCAATCTCTTCCACCGACTCCAAATCGTGCAGCGTGACCAAGGCGCCCAGGCCCTGATGCGTGTCGTTCTCGTGGATGAACTCGAGCGAAGCTCGGACCTTGCGCCCGGTTTCGGTAAGCACGTCCGGGTGTTTCAGCGGCGTGCCGGCATTGAAGGCTTCGCGCAGAGTCCGGCCCAGAACAGTCGAGTCGTCGAAGATCTCCGTGGCATGAAGGCCAACGATGCGTCCGCGATCGAAGTGAAGGAAGCGGCGCGCGCCTTCGGAGACAAGCACGGCGCGGCCGTCGCTGCTGAAGAGCAGAATGCCGTCCTGCAGGTTGCCGAGAATCTGGTCGAGGTTTTCGCGCAGCGCGGAGAAGACTTCTTCGACGTTGCGCATGCGCTGGCCGATGCGCTCGATCTTGGTTGAGACCCGTTCCGGCGTGTCCTGGCTAGGGGCTGAATCCGCCTCGTCGGTGGATTCGCTGGCGGCAGTCCAGTAGTCCAGTTGGCGGCTGATCTCTTCGAGAGGACGGAGGGCCAGGTTGCTGAGCAGCAGGGCGGTGACCAGCGCGGCGCCCAGCGCAAATCCGGTGAGCGTGAAGGCTTCGCTGAGCCAGGGCGCATAGACCGCGCGCAGCAGAGTGGTGCGCGCGCCCACATGGACGGTGGCAAAAGGTTCGCCGTTGCGGTCCAGCGGCACCACGACATCGAAGACACGAGGAGGACCGAAGACATCGCGATAGAGCTCGACCGCATCGGCGTTGAGGAACTGCTGGTAGTCCGGCCGCACGGGCAGCGGCTTGTCTTCGTTGTCGGGGTTGGTGCTGGCGATGGTACGCGACTGGCTGTCGCCGATGTTGATGTCGTAGATGGTCAGCGAATAGCGGTTGACCGAGTCCATGACGGCCTCAAGCGCGTCGCTGTCGTGGATGGCCTGCGCCTCGAGGTTGCGCAGCTCGGTTGGGTTGTTCGGATCGACTTTGCGGTCCTTGAGGCCCGACTCAAGCGCCTGCTGCAGCGCGAAGCGGACCTGATTGGCGACCATGCGATTGGTTTGATAGGTCTGCTTGACGGCCGCATCGAGCAGTTGCGTAACGTATACCAGTGAGACGATGCCGGAGATGAGCAGGACCAGGCTGGTGATCGCCAATACGAGTTTGGTCTTGAGTCGCAAGGCTTCGATCTCGGATCAGGCGGGCAGGCTTTCCCGCATCTGGCTATATTCCTTGAGTTTGTTGTGCAGGGTTTTGAGGCTTACGCCGAGAATCTCCGCGGCGCGGGTCTTGTTCTGGCCGGTGGACTCGAGTGTGCGCAGGATGAGCAGCCGCTCGGCTTCGTCCACGGTTGTGCCTACGGGAACCGGCACGATGCCGGCATCGGCCACGGGCGCGGCATTGCCCTGCGGCTTGCCGAAGCCAGGCGAAAGATGGCTGGCGCCGAGGGGCGCGCCATCGGGGCAGAGAATGACTGCGCGCTCGATGGTGTTGCGCAGTTCGCGCGCGTTGCCGGGCCATGCGTAGCCCATCATGCGATCCAGAATGGACTGGCTGACCCCGCCGACGCGGCGGTTGTGCTTGGTGTTCATCTCGCGGACCATCGCGTCGACCATGGCGGGCAGGTCTTCGAGATGCTTTCGTAACGGCGGCAGTTCGATGTGGAAGACGCTGAGACGATAGAAGAGATCGCTGCGCAGCTCGCCGCGCGCCACGGCGGTGTCGGGCTCGCGATTGGTGGCCGCGAGGACGCGGACATCGATCTCCTGCTCGCTGCGAGCGCCCAGGCGGCGGACCTTGCGCTCCTCGAGTACGCGCAGGAGCTTGGCCTGTGTGCCTACGGGCATTTCGCCCAGCTCGTCGAGCAGAAGCGTGCCGCCGGAGGCGAGCTCGAAGCAGCCGGCGCGGCGCTCGGCGGCGCCGGTGAAGGCGCCCTTTTCGTGGCCGAAGAGCTCGCTCTCGATCAGCGACTCGGGGATGGCCGCGCAATTGACCGCGACGAAGGGGCGCGGTTTGCGCGGGCTCAGGTCGTGCAGGGTGCGGGCCACCAGTTCCTTGCCGGTGCCACTCTCGCCGGTGATGAGGACCGATACGTTGGAGGGTGCAATCTGCTCGATGAGCGCGAAGATTTCGCGCATGGCGTGCGAACTGCCAACCATGGAGCCGAGCACGCCGGTCTCGCGCAGGCGGCGGCGGGCCACTTCGAGTTCGATGGTGGTTTCGCGCTGGCGCGTGGCATTGGTGAGGATGGCGCGCAGGCGCGCGGCGTCGACGGGTTTCTGCAGGAAGTCATACGCGCCCATCTTCATGGCGTCCACGGCGACCTGAATGGAGCCCTGCGCGGTGAGCAGCACCACGGCGACGTTGGAGTCGAGCCCGGAGCCGTCTTCGGCGAGCTTGGCGAGGAGGCCCATGCCGTCCATGCGCGGCATCTTGAGGTCGGTGACGACGATGGCCGGATTCCAGGCGAGCGCCTTTTCCCAGCCCTCAATGCCATCGCGCGCGGTCTCGGTGCGGTAGCCCCAGCCGGAGATCAGTTCGGCCAGGCCCATCAGGGCATGCGGCTCGTCCTCGACGATCAGTACCTTGACCGCGTTCTCCATAAAACCATTCTATGCAATCTATTGCCGTTGTGCAGGAATGCGGCGAAAGCGGCAACCAGGAAGAGGCAATCGGGCTTGAAGTTTTGCTCTTGCCGTGGGCCTCAGCCTGCCTTTTCAGTCAGTTCCGCCCAGCGGGCGTAGAGGGCGTCGCTTTGCTCCTGGGCGCGGGCGAGCTCTTCGACTGCCTGTTGCAGCGCGGCAGCATCGCTGGCTATCGCAGGGCTCTCGATGTGATCGCGGGCCGTGGCGAGGCGGGCATCGGACTCCTCGACGCGCTGTTCGATGGCGGCGAACTCGCGGGCTTCGAGGTAGGAGAGCTTCTTCTTTGCAGTCGTGGACGCGGGAGCCGAAGCGGCTGGTGCCGCGGGACGTGAGATCCCTGCGTCAGGTTCTTCGGCGAGCCATGCCTCCCATTGGGCGAAGTCCGCAAACCGCTGCACACGCCCGTTGCCATCGAGGCCGACGACGATGGAGGCGACGCGGTTGAGGAGATAGCGGTCGTGCGTGACGAGGACGAGCGCGCCGGGAAAATCCAGTAAGTTTTCTTCGAGAATTTCGAGCGTGGGCAAGTCGAGATCGTTGGTGGGCTCATCGAGGAGCAGGACGTCGGCGGGCTCCAGCATTAACTTTGCGATGAGGACGCGGGCACGCTCGCCGCCGCTCAGGTTTCTGACCGGCTGATTGAGCTGCTCGCCGGTGAAGAGGAAGCGCGCGGCCCAACTGGCGACATGGACCACGCGGCCCTGATAGACGACGGCGTCGCCTTCCGGCGCGAGCGCGCGGCGCAGAGTGAGGGACTCGTCGAGGGTGCGCATCTGGCTGAAGTAGACCAGGCGAAGTGCCTCGGCGCGGCGAACGGAGCCAGCGGCCGGTTCGATCTCTCCGCGCAGCAGCCGGAGGAGCGTGGTTTTGCCGCTGCCGTTGGGGCCCACCAGGCCCACCTTCATTCCCGCGGTGAGCGCGAAGTTGAAATCGCTGAAGAGGCGGCGGCCGGCAATGTCGCACGCCACGCCGTCGAACTCGACGAGGCGCTTGGTCTTGCGATCGCTCGCGGCAAAGTCGATGCCGGCCGAGTTCTCCGTGGTGCGTGCGTCCGTTGCGGCCAGTTGCGCGATCATGGCCTGCGCTGTATCGATGCGGGCCTTGGATTTGGTGGTGCGCGCCTTGGGGCCGCGCCGCAGCCACTCGATTTCCGTGCGGACCTGGTTGCGGAGGCTCTCCTGCTGACGGGTCTGCGCTTCGAGGTAAGCCTGGCGATCTTCGAGGAAGCGGCTGAAGCTGCCCTTGACGCGCAGCAGGCCGCCGGCGTAGACGCGGTTGAGCTCGATGATCTCGGTCGATGTGGATTCGAGGAAGTAGCGGTCGTGGCTCACAGTGACGGCAGCGAAGGCAGCAGACGCCAGCAGTTCTTCGAGCCATTCGATGCCTGCAAGATCGAGGTGGTTGGTGGGCTCATCGAGCAGGACCACATCGGGATCGCTGGCCAGAGCTTCAAGGATGGCGAGCCGCTTGCGCCAGCCGCCGGAGAGGGAAGCAGCCTCGGCGGCAAGATCGTCAAAGCCAGCGCGGCCGGCGAGCTCGCGCAGGCGGCCTTCGCGTTCGTTCTCGCTGCCGTGAGCCGCCGTGATTGCCGCGTCGAGGATCGCGCGAATCGTCACTCCTGCGGCGTAGACCGAGTCCTGCGGCACGTAAGCGGTGCGGGCGCGTTTGCGGACGGCCACCTCGCCGGTATCGGGTTCGAGCTGGCTGCCGAGCACCGCGAGCAGGGTTGACTTGCCCGCGCCGTTGGGCCCGATGAGGCCGATGCGCGCACCGTCGTCAACCGTGAGCGAGATGCCGCGGAAGAGCGGCGCGGCGCCGAAGGTCTTGGATACGTCTTGTGCGTTGAGAATGGGCGGCATCTCTTCCAGCTTACCGGGTCCGGCTTGCGGGGGCCGGCAGACAGCGCGTCCCGCGCTTTACACTGAGACCATGATGGAGTTTGAGATTTCCCCTGCCGATGCGGCTATGTTGCTCCGCGAGAAAAAAGTGCGCCTGATTGACGTGCGCGAGCCGTGGGAGGTGGCGACGGCTCACGTTGAAGGCGCGCTGGCCATGCCCATGGGCGATGTTGCCGCGCGGGCGCATCAGGAGCTTGATCCCGAAGAGCATGTGGTGGTGTTTTGCCATGCGGGCGTGCGCTCGATGAACGCGACGGTGTGGCTGCGCAACCAGGGTTTTGTGCAGGTGCAGTCGATGCGTGGCGGCATCGATGCGTGGTCGCGCGAGGTGGATGCGGCTGTGCCGCGTTATTGAACGCACAGCCTATCCGCGTCACGCCCTATACTTTCTGCTGTCGATTCTTTCGGAGGATGCCCCGCCTATGTCTTCGCCTGCCGTTGTGTTTGCTACAGAGAATCACGCTCGCTTTCTTGCCGAACTCAAGGATCTGCTGCGCATCCCGTCGATCTCGACGCTGCCTGAACATGCGGGCGACTGCCGCCGCGCCGCGGAGTTTCTTGCGGCTGAGCTCAAGCGCATCGGCATGGAGAACGTGCGGGTGCTGCCGACGGAGGGCCATCCGCTGGTGTATGCCGATTGGCTGCATGCGGCGGGCAAGCCCACTGTGCTCTGTTATGGCCACTATGATGTGCAGCCGGCCGATCCGCTGGACGAATGGCTCACGCCGCCTTTTGAGCCGGCCGAGCGCAACGGCAATCTCTACGCGCGCGGCGCGGTAGACGACAAGGGGCAGGTGTGGGCGCAGGTGAAGGCGCTGGAGTCTCTGCTGGCCGCGAACAAAGCGCTGCCGCTGAATGTGCGCGTGATCTTCGAGGGCGAGGAAGAGGTTGGCGGCGAGTCGATTGCCGCGTATGTGGCCACCAGGCCGGCGGAACTGAAGGCGGATTTCGCGCTGGTCTCGGACACGGAGCTGTTTGCGCCGGGGCTCCCGACCCTGTGCGTGGGTCTGCGCGGCATGATCTACACCGAGATTGAAGTGAATGGCGCGAAGACGGACCTGCACTCGGGCATGTATGGCGGCGCGGCGCCGAATCCCTTTGTCGCACTCGCGCAGATGATTGCGAAGCTCAAGGACGACGACGGGCACATTCTGATTCCCGGCTTCTATGACGGCATCATTCCGCCGAGCGCCGAGGAGTTGGCTGCGTGGCGCAGCCTGCCGTTTGACGAAGAGCATTACCGCATCACGGAGGTTGGTTCGCGGCAGCTTGTGGGCGAGTCGGGCTTCAGTGTGCTGGAGCGTACCTGGGCGCGGCCGGCGCTCGATGTGCATGGAATGCCGGGCGGCTTTGTCGGCGCGGGAGCGAAGACTGTGATTCCGGCCAGGGCCGTGGCGAAGGTCTCGATGCGGCTGGTGCCGGGGCAGACGCCTGCTAAGGCGTTTGCGCAATACAAAGCCTATGTGGAGCAGATCGCGCCGGCGGGCGTGGACGTGAGCGTGCGCCTTATCCACTCGGGCGATCCCTGCCTGATTCCGGTCGATAATCCGTTCATTCGCGCCGCGACGCGCGCGCTGCGCGAGGTGTGGAATCAGGACACGGTTTTCATCCGCTCGGGCGGCTCGATACCCATTGTGGGCGACTTCGACCGTCATCTTGGCCTGCCTAGTGTGATGATGGGCTTCGGACTGCCGGATGACAACATCCACGCGCCGAATGAGAAGTTCAACCTGAAGAACTTCGAGCTTGGCATTCGCTCCCTGATTCGCTTTCTGGAAGAGGCGGGTTCGTAGCTGCGTCCCCGGGCCGGGTGCCCCAGGTCCGGGGTTCCCGGCGACAGGTCTTCGTCGCTGGGGTAGAGATCTCGTCCGCCGCGGCGGAAGACCTGGGAAATCAATACCTGACAAACAACGACCCCGGGTGGGCCCCATCCTTGGCGCGTCTTTGTTTTTGCGCCAAGGGTGGGAAACCACGAACCCCAATCGTCCCGGCCGCCCTGTCAACCCCCACTTTCTCTATCCCCAACAATCCAGGCCACATCCCTTTGCGCATTATTTCCGCGATC
>DASQSP010000223.1:0-16757 GCA_035642355.1 Occallatibacter sp. | reverse complement strand
TGTCCTTGATCCGCTCCCACTGCGCCTCGCTCAACTCGTATCGACTCGTCACAAACTCAAGGGAAACAAATCAAAACAACCCTGCAAAGTCTATATGTAGATACGGCCTAGCACCGCTTCCTCCCCTGTCCCAATCGAAATGTCGCGGATTTCGATTCCTTTAGTAGACATGGTTTCTGCTTAGGGTACACCTGAAGTGATGAACAGTGGTTTTGGCGGCAATTCCCAGGTGACATGTAGCACCTCGTGCTACACTCTGGCGCTATAACCCAGAGTAGGCGCGCAACCGCGTGTTCAAGACCGGGTGGAGACTTGTGATGGCCAAGAAACCTAAGTTCAAGAGCGATGCGTTCGAGGCGATTCATTCGTCGGTGTCGGCGATGTACAGGGTTGGGACGATCGACAAGGCGACGATGCGGGAGTTCGACGTGTCGTGTCTTTCGGTGCCGAAGAGCATGGGGCCGGCGCGGATCAAGCGGATTCGCGAGAAGCAGAAGGTGAGCCAGCCGGTGTTTGCGCGCTATTTGAACACGAGCGAATCGACGGTGGAGAAGTGGGAGAGCGGGGCGAAGAAGCCGAGCGGCATGGCGCTGAAACTGCTGGATGTGGTGGAGAAACACGGGCTGAAGGTGCTGACGTAGCACAGTTGTCAGTGATCAGTGTTCAGAAAAAGAGGCGCGGCTTGGGCTGCGCCTCTTTGCGTCTTGCGCGTTCGCGGGATTAGAGGGCGGACTCGCCGCGCTCGTCGTTGCGGATGCGGATGGCTTCTTCAATTTTGCTGATGAAGATTTTGCCGTCGCCGATGCGGCCGGTGCGGGCGGCGCCCACGATGGCCTGGATGGCCTTTTCCTTCAGGTCGTCGGTGACGACGATCTCGATTTTGACCTTGGGCAGGAGATCGACGGTGTATTCGCGGCCCCGGTAGAACTCGGTGTGGCCCTTCTGGCGGCCGTGGCCGCGGGCCTCGAGAATGGTCATGCCTTCAATGCCGGCCTCGAGCAGGGCATCTTTGACAGCGTCGAGCTTGGAAGGCTGCAGGACCGCCTCGATCTTCCACATACGCAAAAAAACCTCGCTTGCCAGCGTAACAGGCCGGAGGTATGTGTGGCTGGGTCGGGGGAAGTTTTCACACGGACATCGATGGGAATGGGGCAGTGGCCGGCAGTCGATGGCTGGCGGGTTTGTGCTTTCCCAGGTTAGGCGCAACGTGCGCGCCGAACCTGGGGCACCCATTTTCGTGCGGATTGATACGCGGCGGAAAGGCGTTATACTCGACGCATGGCGGAACCGCAGGAGCGCGACCGGTATCTGTTTGGGTCTCTCGAGAGCAGCGCGATGAATCGCGCCAAGGTGCGGGAGGCGAGCTACGGCTATGAGCAGCCGGAAGGCGTGCTGCTGACCTCGCTCGACTTTGCCGTGAACTGGGTGCGCAAGAGCTCGGTGTGGCCGGTGACGTTTGGCCTGGCCTGCTGCGCCATCGAGATGATGTCGATGGGCGCGTCGCGGTTCGATATTGCGCGATTCGGCGCTGAGGTATTCCGGCCCTCGCCGCGGCAGGCGGATCTGATGATCATCGCGGGCCGAGTGTGCCAGAAGATGGCCCCTGTGATCCGGCGGCTTTACGACCAGATGCCGGAGCCGAAGTGGGTCATCTCGATGGGCGCGTGCGCAACCTCCGGCGGCGTGTTTAACAACTACGCCGTGGTGCAGGGAGTGAATCAGGTGATTCCCGTGGACGTTTATGTTCCGGGATGCCCGCCCCGTCCCGAGCAACTTATGTACGCCATTACGCTTCTACAGGAAAAGATTCAGCGCGAGCCACGCAGCCTGTTGAAGACCCTGAACGTGGGATGAGCAGGGCGCGCATGGGGCGTGACGCAGGCGGAAACGCTGGTGCTGGCGCGTGTGGTTACACTTTTGGGGGAGCGGCCGGAGGGGGACCGGCGCGAAAAGGGTGCTGTGCGGCGCGCTCTGTATGCTACCCTTAGCGTTGTTGACTCAGTGCTTTCCACCTGACAATCCAATCCCTCAGTGTTTAACATTAAGAGTGGCTGGTGTATTAGCTGCTCGCAACGAACGCCAGTTCGACTTTTGGAGGATGAGCCGGAATGTTATCGCAAACTGCAAAATCCATCTGCCGCGTGCTCGCTTTGGCCTGCGCCGCTTTGATGCCTGTGGCACTCGCTGCCCAGGATGCTGCAAAGCCCGCCGCGAAGGCCGGCTCGGACGACTCCGCATCCCGCTGGGATATCTTCGCCGGCTACAGCTACATCGCTCCCCATGGCACGGTGGAGGTTCCGCAGCCGGACGGCACGATACAGCCTTTCTCCTATGACGCGGTCAATGTTGGCGGGCTGTTCAACGGAGCCTACTACTTCAACAAGTATGTCGGCCTGCAAGGCGAGTTCGCTGTTCATCAGTTCGGCGTCGAGGATTCGAACGGAGGCAACGTCGGTACCAAGGGTAACGACGATGGGTTTACCACCATCTCCGGCGGTATCATCTTCCGTTATCCGGCGGGCGAGATCACGCCCTTTGTGCATGGCCTGGTGGGCGGTGCGTATGTGAACGGCCCGGACTTCAACGGGCCGAACTGGGGACCGGAAACGACCTTGGGCGGCGGTCTGGACTATGAGACGCCGTTTCTTCACCACCATCTGGCGATTCGCCTATTTCAGTTGGACTACAACTACATTCATGCGAACTTTGGCCCAGGGAACGACGGTGGCCGCGCCAACATCAACGCTGTGACGGCGAGCGGCGGCGTGGTGTTCCATGTGGGTTCGCTTGCACCGCCCGTGCCGCCTACTATTGCCTGCTCGGCGAGCCCGTCTTCGGTCTTTCCCGGCGATCCGGTCACTCTGACGGCGAGCCCCAGCGGTCTCGATACGAAGGAAAATGTGGTTTACACCTGGAGCGGCGACGGCGTGACCGGCACCAGCACCACGGCGAATGTTGCGACCGGCGCGCAGGCTCCCGGCACCTACACGGTGAAGTGCGGCCTGAAGGAAGGCAAGCCAGGCAAGGAGGGCCTGAAGCCCTGGGAGGTTGCGGACTCTTCGGCCACCTACACGGTGAAGGAGTTCGAGCCGCCGACGATCGGTTGCTCCGCCAGCCCGAGCAGCATCAACCCGGGCGGCACGGCCACGGTTGCAGCGACCGCCGTGAGCCCGCAGAACCGTCCGCTGACTTACAGTTTCTCGGCAACCGCCGGCACGGTGAACGGAACCGGTGCGACCGGAACGTATGACTCTACGGGCGCGCCGGCGGGAACAACGGAGATCACCTGCAAGGTGTCGGACGACAAAGGTCATTCCGAGACGGCGGATACCACGGTAACGATTGTTGCCCCGCCGCCGCCGCCCGGACCGTCTCCCGAGCAGGTTCGTCTTGAGGCGCGCCTGGCGCTGCACAGCATCTTCTTCCCCACGGCTCAGCCGAGGGCCGCGCATCCCGAGGGTGGTCTGGTGCCCAGCCAGGAAGGAACGCTGAGCACGCTGGCGGCGGACTTCAAGAGCTATCTGGCCATCAAGCCGGATGCGCACCTTACACTGACCGGCCATGCGGACGTGCGTGGATCGGCGGAGTCCAACCAGGCTCTGACCGAACGCCGCGTGAACCGCGCCAAGCAGTATCTTGTGGAGCAGGGCATTCCGGCGTCCAGCATTGACACCCAGGCCGACGGTGCGACGCAGCAGCTCTCCAAAGACCAGGTGAAATCGCTGGTCGAGGAGAACACGGAGCTGAGCGACGCGGAGCGGGCGAACGTGCTGAAGAAGCTGGATATGATCTACCTGGCGCAAAACCGCCGCGTGGACATCACGCTGAGCACCACGGGGCAGCAGTCGGTGAAGCTCTACCCCTTCAACGCCGCGGATGCCAAGACGCTCTTGGACATGCGATCCGCAACGCCGAGTAGGAAAGCTGCAGCCAGGAAGTCGAAGTAACTCGGAAGGGGGGCCCAGGCCCCCCTTAACACTTTGGGTTTTTGTTGTTCAGTCTGTTTTGAAGGAGATGAAGAATGTATTCGCGTGACTTGAAATCCGTTTGCCTGGTTCTTGCCGCATCGGGCCTTGTGCTTTTGCCCATGGGATGCAAGAAGCCTCCGCCCATCACCCTGACCGCATCGGCGACTCCGCCGGCGGTATTTCCCGGCGAGCCGGTGACGGTGACTGCCACGCCCGGATCGGTCGATCCCAAGAAGAACACCAATGTGGTCTACAACTGGACGGGAACCGACGTGACGGGCAACGGAACCAGCGCGACCGTGGCGACCGGTGCCCAGGCGCCCGGCAGCTACACGGTGAAGGCGGAAGTGAAGGAAGGCAAGAAGGGCAAGGAAGGCCTGAAGCCGGGCCAGTCGGCGGATGCCACGGCCAGCTATACGGTGAAGGATTTCGAGCCGCCGACGATCAGTTGCTCGGCCAGCCCCAGCACCATCAAGCCCGGCGACACGGCGACGATTACCGCGAGCGGCGTCAGCCCCCAGAACCGCCCGCTGACCTACAGCTACTCGGCGACCGCGGGCACGGTGAGCGGCACCGGGACGACGGCGACCTACAGCTCGGCAGGCGCGCCGACTGGTTCGGCCGACATCACCTGCAAGGTGTCCGACGACAAGGGCCACTCGGCCAGCGCGGACACGTCGGTGTCGATCGTGGCGCCGCCCCCGCCGCCGCAGCCGCACGCGCAGGCGCTCTGCTCCCTCTCGTTCGAGACGGACAAGGCTCGCCCGACCCGCGTGAACAACGAAGCCAAGGCCTGCCTGGATGAAGTGGCGCTCGACCTGCAGCGCCAGTCTGACGCCAAGGCGGTTCTGGTTGGCCAGAGCGACGCCAAGGAGAAGGACAAGACCGCGAAGGAAGAGGCGCGGGCGGAAAAGCACAAGCACGCAAAGGTGGAAGATGAAGCCGCCCAGCGCGCGGTGAACGCCAAGTCCTACCTGGTGGACGAGAAGGGCATCGATGCCTCGCGCGTGAGCGTGGCGACGAGCACAACGGACGGCAAAGCGGCGGAAGACTACCTGGTGCCGGCCGGCGCGGACTTCAACACCGACGTGACCGGAACCACTCCGGTGGACGAGTCGACGGTGAATGCTGAGGCGCGCAAGCCGCTCGGCGACAAGCATCATCACCCGCCGGTGCATGTGCGCCAATCGGCCCAGCCGCCTGTGACCCGGTAAGGCCGCACGGCGCGTAACGAACAACATGCTCTTTGGCCGGTCCTCGATGTCGATGAGGACCGGCAACAGAGCCGGGAAATCTATCCTGCGACTTCTGGAGGCTGACCGGTTCGCCGGCCGGCCTCTTTGCTTGAGGAGAGCTCTCGTTGCCTCGTGGCTCAATCTCTCTAAAACTTGTTTCATAAACAAGCTTCGTGTCAGGGCACGACTTTAGTCGTGCCGAAAAGGCTGGGGGATTTGAGGGGTTTTAACCCCTGGAAGCGCGATTCAAGCCACTGCCATGTTTATGAAATAAGCTCTAGTCCTTCTGGTCTTTCTCGTTCGATTTAGCTCATTAGACTTTACGGAGCTGCCTTGTCGATTGGCTTTCAGCGGAAGTGCCTTGATCGTATTAGCCGCCGCACCGTCCCGGTGTGCATGTTCGCGGCGTTTTTCCTTCTCTGGAGCGCGAGCACGTTTGGCGCGGAGACGCCGTGGGCCAGCGTGGGCCCGGATGGCGGCGATGCGCGCGCCTTTGCCGCGGTGCCCGGCGATGCGAGCCACTTGTATATGGGCACGACAACGAGCTGGATTTATGAGTCGACCGACGGCGGCGGAAGCTGGCGGCGGCTGGCGCGGCTGGGCACGGACGACTCGCTCGTGATCGATCACATTCTGGTGGATGAAGCCGAGCCGGCGACGATTTATGCCGCGGGCTGGACGCTCTCGCACCCGGGCGGCGGGCTGTGGGTGAGCCACGATGCGGGCGCCGCGTGGAGCGAGCTTGAAGGGCTGCGCGGACAGTCGATTCGCGCATTTGTGCAGGCGCCTTCGAATCCGGCGATGCTGTTTGCGGGCACGCTGGAGGGCGTTTATCGCAGCGACGACCACGGCATGACATGGGCCGGGATCAGCCCCGCGGGCAGCCGCGAGATTCACGAGGTTGAATCGCTGGCGGTCGATCCGGCGAACCCGCAGATTGTCTACGCGGGCACATGGCACTTGCCGTGGAAGACGGACGACGGCGGCGCGAACTGGCACAACATCAAGAAAGGTGTGATCGACGACTCGGACGTGTTCTCGATCATCATCGACCCCGAGAAGCCGCATGTGGTGTATGCCAGCGCGTGCAGCGGCATCTACAAAAGCGAAACGGCGGGCGAACTGTTTCGCAAGATTCAGGGGATTCCGGCGACGGCGCGGCGCACGCGCGTGCTGCGCCAGGACCCGCAGCGCCGCGAGACGGTGTATGCGGGAACGACCCAGGGTTTGTATAAGACGACCGATGGCGGGCGCACCTTCAAGCGGATGACCGGCGATGACGTGATTGTGAACGACGTATTTGTCGATCCCGCGAACTCGAAGCGCGTGCTGCTGGCGACGGATCGCGGCGGCGTGCTGGCGAGCGACGACGGCGGCGTAACGTTTGCGCCCTCGAATGCGGGAGTCTCCGAGCGCAAGGTTGGGGCGCTGCTGGTCGATCACGCCGATGCGCAGCGGGTGTATGCCGGCGTGGTAAACGACAAGGCGTATGGCGGCGTGTTTGTGTCCGACGACGGCGGCGCGCAATGGAAGCAGATTGCCGACGGGCTCGATGGGCGCGATGTGTTTGTGCTGGCCGAGGACGACGATGGCACGATTCTTGCGGGAACCAGCAGCGGCATTTTTGCGCTGAATCCGGACGCGACACACTGGGAGCCGCGCACCATGATCGCGAACACACTGGTGAAGGTGAAGACCGAGACCGTGCGCGGCACGCATGTGAATATTGTGAAGCATGTGAAGGATCAGCCGCATGTGATGGATGGGCGGGTGCTCGCGCTCGATCTCAACGGCGATGCATGGCTGGCGTCGACGACCGGCGGCGTCTACACCAGCCGCGACAAGGGAGCGACCTGGCAGGGTGGGCCGGTGCTGGGCGTGGCGGGCTATTTGTCGGTGGCCGCGCAGGGCGCGACGATGGCAGCGGCGCAGCCGAATGGGATTGTGCTATCGCACGATGGGGGCGCGACGTGGTGGCCGCTGGGAATTCCCACGGTGCTGACGCGGATTCATCGCATCGCGTTTTCGCCGGATGGGACGCTGTGGATTGGCGCGCGCGAGGGTGTTTACTTTACGCGCGACGGCGGCAAGACGTGGATGTGGGTGCATCGGCTGCCGCTGGTGGACCTGGACGATCTCACCTATGACGCGGGGCTGGGCAAGCTGCTGGTGAGCTCGCGGGGCTCGGACTTTGTGTACGCGATTGATGCGAAGATGCTGGAGTGGACGTGGTGGGAGACTGGGTATCGCATCTCCGCGGTGCGCGCGGCGGGCGGGCGGCTGCTGGCTGCGTCGCTGGAGGATGGGGTGCTGGTGGAGCCGGCGGGAGCTCAAGAGGTGGGGAAGCGGTAGAGTTACCTTTTAATGCGGGCCGGGCGAGGTTCGTGCTTTCCCAGGTCTCAGAATCGAGACCTGGGGCACCCGGCAGGTCAAACGGATCACCGAAAATCACCTCTCAAACCACATAGTGGGCTGCAGCGACAGAAATGCTTACGCCAAAACCAGTTCCCTCATCCCAGCAGCGGCCTGAACCTCCGCTCCCCCTCGTCATACTGCTCAATCCGCCCGGTCAAAATGTCGTAGTACCAGCCAAAAACCTCGAGCCGCCCCTCCGCCACCGCCCGCGCTACCGCCGGTTGCGCGCTCAAATTCTGCAACTGCGCCACCACATTGCCGCGGATCAGCGAAGCCAGCTCCGCGCCCGCGCCATCGTCCGGGTTCAGCGGCTGGCGATGGCTGAAGGCGCCCTCAACGTGGTGCAGCCAGCGGCTGGCCTTGGGCAGCTTGTCCAGCCCGCGCCGCTCCAGCGCCGCCTTCATCGCCCCGCAGTCAGAGTGCCCGCAGAGAATCGCATACGGCACTTTAAGCACCTCCACCGCATACTCAATCGTCGCCGTGCAGCCGTCCACATCGTTGCCCGTCACCGGCACCACGTTGCCCGCGTTGCGCGTGATAAACAGGTCGCCCGGCCCGGTGCCCAGAATCAGGTCCGGCACAATGCGCGAGTCCGAGCAGGTGATGAACAGCCACTGCGGCGCCTGCGACTCGGCCAGCAAGTGAAACTCGCCGCGCCGCGCCGGAAAAACCTCCGCCAGAAACTTCTTGTGCCCTTCAATCAACCGCTGCATGCGCAGTCCCCTGTCACGGCCCTGCCGGCGCCGCGCGTTCCAACCCAAGCCTATCGCATGCAGTCCGGGCGGATATTCTGTAGGAGACGCGCCAGACGCTGCCCCTCAAATATCAAGGAGCCAAACCCGTGCGAAAGATCAGCCTCGCCCTTGCTGCCCTGCTCTTCTCCTGCGCCGCCGCAGCCCAAGCAGCCTTGGCCCAAACCGTCTCGGCCCAGACCGTCGACACGATTGACCCAGCGCTCAAGGCCCGCATCGACCGCATCGCCGAGCAGGTGCTCGCCCAGCGCGGCGTGCCCTCGGCCAGCATCGCGGTCGTCCAGGGCGGCAAGATCGTCTATACCCACGCCTACGGCCTCGCCCACATCGATCCCAATGTGCCCGCCACGCCGGAGATGCGCTACTCCATCGGCTCCATCTCCAAGCAATTTACCGCTGCGGCCATTCTCATTCTTGAACAGGATGGCAAACTCTCGCTCGACGACGCCGTCGGCAAATATGTGCCCGGCCTCACTCGCGGCAACGAGGTCACCATCCGCCAGGTCCTCTCCCACACCTCCGGCTACCAGGACTACTGGCCCGAAGACTACTTAATGACGCCGATGATGCAGCCCCAGACCGCGCAGTTCATCCTCGACACCTGGGCCAAAAAGCCGCTCGACTTTGAGCCCGGCACCCAGTGGCAATACTCCAACACCAACTACGTCGTCGCCGGCGCCATCGTCGAGAAGATCACCGGCGAGCGGCTCACCAGCTTCCTCGCCGAGCACATCTTCCGCCCCCTCGGCATGAAGTCGGTACTTGACCGCGACGAAAGGGCCCTCACCTCGACCGACGCCACGCCCTACATCCGCGCCGCGCTCGGCCCGCTGCGCCTTGCGCCCACCGAGGGCCGCGGCTGGATGTTCGCCGCCGGCGAGCTCGCCATGACTCCGCACGACCTTGCCCTCTGGGACATCAGCCTGCTCAACCGGTCGGTGCTTTCCCCCGAGAGTTATAAGAAAATGTTTACGGAGGTCAAGCTCAAGGACGGCAAGGAGACCCACTACGGCCTCGGCGTCGAGGTCACCGAGGAGGACGGCCATCGCTCCATCGAGCACTCCGGCGAAGTCACCGGCTTTGTCTCCGACAACGAAGTCCTCATCGACGATGGCGTGGCCGTCGCCGTCACCACCAACCACATGGCCAATGGAGCCGGCCAGATCGCGCAACTCATCGCTGACGCCGTCGCCGGCAACTCCCATCAGAATCCCGCCGAGGCTCAGGCACTGGCCATGTATCGCGGCCTGCAGCAGGGCAAGCTCGACCGCAGCCTGCTCGCGCCCAATCTCAACGACTACTTCTCCGCGCAAACCGTCGCCGACTTCCAGTCGAGCCTCGCCCCGCTCGGCGAGCCGCTCACCTTCAAGCAAACCAGCGAGAGCCTTCGCGGCGGCATGACCTTCCACGCTTTTCAGATCGTCTACCCCGGCAAGCGCCTCCAACTCACCATCTACACCTATCCCGACGGCAAGCTGGAGCAATACCTGATAGAGCCGACGGACTGAAAGCGAGACCAGTCACAATGCTCGCCGAAAGCCCGTCTGCCCGCGTCGCCGCCGAATCCATCACGTCGACGCAGCGCGTCTCTTTTACTTTCGCCTTGACCGTGTGCAGCCGCGCCATATATCTCCGCGACTGGCTGCACGGCCGCATCCGCATGCCAAAACCGCAGCCCGGCGTAGAACTAACTCCGCTCTCCATCGCCAGCGGCAACAATCGCCTGCAAGCCCTCTTCGCTGCGCCCGCTGGAAGTTCGGAAAAAGGCCGAGCAGCGGTCCTCATCTGCCACGGCATCGGCGAGGTGGTCGAGCAGTGGGCGCCCATTCAGCAGTTGCTCGCAGCGCAGGGCGTGGCCTCGCTGGTCTTCGACTACTCCGGCTACGGCCGCAGCACCGGCTGGCCCGCCGCCGCGCAGCTTGAGCAGGACGCCATCGCCGCCTATACGCGGCTGCGTGAGCTCACATCCCTGCCTATCTCGCTCCTCGGCTTTTCGCTGGGCACAGGTGCCGTTGCGGCCATTCTCGATCGCGTCCCGGCGCATCGGCTGGTGCTGTGCGCGGGGTTCACCAGCTTTCGCGCTGCCGCGCGCCGCGTGGGCATTCCGCCGTTTCTCACGACATTCGTTCCGCCCATCTGGAACGCCGAAGCGCCGCTCCGCGCAGCCACGCAGCCCGTGCTAGTGGTCCACTCCACGCGCGACCGCCTCTTCCCTATCGCAATGGGAAAGACGCTCGCAGCCTGGTGCGGCCCACGCGCGCGCCTGCGCATTGTGGAAGGACTGCGCCACACCGAGCCCTTCTCCAAGCCAACCGCGGACTACTGGAATCCCATCGCGCACTTCCTCACAGCGGACGAATCAAATGCGACGGAACAGGCCTAAAAGCGCCTCCCGTCCACAAACCCGCGCCCCCGCCCAACCGTAGCTCAGTTCCGATACACTTGAACCTGACCTATGTTTGAGACCCTAACAGACAAGCTGCAGCGCGCCTTCAAAACCCTCCGCGGCCAGGGCACGCTCACTGAAGACAACATCACTGAAGCCCTCGGCGAAATTCGCGTGGCGCTGCTCGATGCCGACGTCAACCTCAACGTCGTCACCGGCCTCATCGAGCACATCCGCTTGAAGGCGGTCGGCACCGCCGTCCTCACCGCGCTCTCGCCCTCCGAGCAGGTCATCAAAATCGTTCGCGACGAACTGATCGAGACCCTCGGCAAAGATACGGCCCGCTTCAAGTTCGCCTCGCAGCCGCCCACCGTCATTCTCATGGCGGGCCTGCAGGGCTCCGGCAAAACCACCACCAGCGGCAAGCTGGCCGCGTGGCTCAAAAAAGGCGGCCACCGGCCCATCCTCGTCTCGGTCGACGTCTACCGCCCCGCCGCGCGCCAGCAGCTCAAAGTCGTCGCCGAATCCATCGGCGCCAAAATCTACGAGGGCGATCTGAAGGGCGAGGCCCCCGGCTCCGCGCTCGTCGAACGGCTGGCGGGCGAAGCGAGACGCGAGGCGCGCAACTTCGGCTTCGACACCCTCATCGTCGACACCGCCGGTCGCCTGCACATCGACGAAGAGCTGATGGGCGAGATGGAGCGGCTCAAAAAGCTGCTCAACCCGCAGGAGATTCTCTTCGTCGCCGACGCCATGACCGGCCAGGACGCCGTCAACTCCGCGCAGGAATTTCACACGCGCCTCGGCCTCACCGGCGTCGTGCTCACCAAAATGGACGGCGATGCCCGCGGCGGCGCGGCGCTCTCCATTCGCCAGGTCACCGGCCAGCCCATCAAGTTCATCGGCGTGGGCGAAAAGCCCGACGCTTTCGAGCCCTTCCATCCCGACCGCATCGTGGGCCGCATCCTCGGCATGGGCGACATGATGTCGCTCATCGAGAAAGCCGAGTCCACTCTCGACCGCAAAAAGTCCGAGGAGTTCGCCAAAAAAGCCCTGCTCGGCGACGGCTTCACCCTCGAAGACTTCCGCGATCAGCTCCGCCAGATCAAAAAACTCGGCTCCATGGAATCGATTTTGAAGATGCTGCCCTCGGTCGGCCCCTTCGCCGGCATGCAGCAGGCTGCGCAAAATGTGGACGAAAAGCAATTCGTCCGCCTCGAAGCCATCATCAACTCCATGACCGCCCACGAGCGCCGCAACCACGAAATCATCTCCGGCTCGCGCCGCAAGCGCATCGCCCTGGGCTCCGGCACCACCGTGCAGGACGTCAACCAGCTCCTCCGCCAGTACGCGCAGATGAGCAAAGTCTTCAAGCAAATGGGCAAAGGCGGCATGGCCAAAAGCATGATGCGCGGCGGCCTCGGCGCCATGGGCCTCGGCAACCGCCAGAAGTTCGGAAGGTAGAATTCTTCGGTAAGGAGGGGCACGATGCGCAAGCTGACGGTCAAGAACTTCTCGGTCATCAAGGAAGCCGAGCTGGAGTTCGGCAAAATCACCGTCCTCATCGGCCCCCAAGCCAGTGGAAAGAGCCTGCTGTGCAAGCTGGCATATTTTCTGAGCAAAGAGGCCTTGGACTTTGCGGTCGAGACAATTTTGGGCGGGAAATCCTTCGGAGAGTTCAAAGCATTATTCATCGGGAGGTTTCTTAGCCGATTCTCGAACGCGCAACGGGAGGAGCCTTACGTTATAGAACTGACGGAAGGAGATTTCTCTGTAAGATTCTCCGGAAAGTATGAAACATACGACGGCGAAATTAAATGCAATTTTTCTGAGCGATTCTCGACGCTTTATTCACAACTAGTCCGCGATTATTCACCAGTTGGAAGAGTCGGAGAAAGCTCAATCCAGAACACTCAAGTCATGATTTGGACACAATTGAGCTTGCTTTTAGACGATGACTTCGCCTTAAGATCGACCTATATTCCGGTTGGCCGCGCGTTCTTTACTAACGTATCCTTGGGGTTTAGCGCATTACAGAATCCCGATATCGATCCTTTAACAAGACAATTTTCCTCTGAGATTTCCTGGACCGCACAATGGCAGGGTTTCGCGCTTACTCACGGGGACAGCGCACTAATAGATGTGAACAACCAAATGAGAGAAATTGCTGGCGGCGCCGTCAACGGTGCCTCAGACTCGCCTGTGTTTATCTCTCGCGATGGAAGAACCTTGCCGCTTACTCTCCTGTCATCTGGAACCCAAGAGCTGCTCCCACTGCTCAACGTTCTAAGTCGGCTGGCCTTCATTGTTCAAACCACCGCATATACCATTCCAGAAAAGCATCGCGAGACTCCCGGAAGAGCCATGATTCGGAGCAAGAACATCGTCTACGTGGAGGAACCGGAAACAAGCATCTTTCCATCGACACAATTTGAGCTCGTCCGACTCTTTGGACGTCTAAGCCATGAGCCGACACTCGATTTTCGCTGGGTCATTACCACCCACAGCCCCTACATCCTCACAGCCTTCAACAACCTCATCGAAGCAGGTCAGGCTGTCCGCAACAATCCCAGCATCCACGACAAAGTCGCCGAGATCATCCCCGAACAGTATTGGATCAAGGAAGGCGACTTCAAGGCTTATGCGATTGAAGATGGCGTTCTCAAATCTATCGTCGCGAAAGACACCGGGCTTGTCAGCGCGAATTACCTCGATCAGGTTTCAGAAACAATCGGCACAGAATTCGACGAACTATTGAGGCTCGGCTATGTCGAGTCCTGATCCGTCGCTGCAAGGCTGCACGGCAGAATCGACCGATTCCAAAATCACAGTGAAGCGCGACGGACGGCGGGCAACCTTCGACAATTCCGAGCGCGCGGCCATCAAATGCGTCGATCTGGATCGCTGGATTCCCTCGACCGAAACCAAAAAGGCAGACTACGTGGTTTCCAAACCAGGCGTGGCGGATGTGATCGTCGAACTCAAGGGCAAGGACATCGAACATGCAGTCGAGCAAATCGTTGTCACTCTCGGCAAGTGGAAGTCAGCCCCTCCGTATTCAGAAAAGGTCGGTGGTTTGATCGTCTTCACGCGCTGCCCGATGCGTAGCGCAGAAACGAACGACATCAAGAAACGCCTGCTGATACAGCATGGGCTCTGGCTTGAAATGGATAAGAATCAAAAGACCGAATACAGGTTCGAAACCTTTACAGGTAAGCGCGCATGACATCCCTGCAAGACCAGCTCGACGAAATCACCGCCCGCACCCGCCATCTGGTGCAGGCCGAGCGCCTCGCCGTCGGCGAGCGCGCCGTCGCTGAGTTGTTCGCCTCGCACGTCGAGGAAAACATCCTGCCCGTCGGCGCCACCGCGCCCGCGTTCGCACTCAAAGACGCATCCGGCAAGCTCGTCCGCTCAACCGATCTGCTCGAGCTCGGCCCGCTGGTCATCAACTTCTTCCGCGGCCGCTGGTGCCCCTACTGCATCACGGAGCTCGAAGCCTGGCGCGATCTCTACGGCCAGCTCCGCGAGCGCGGCGCGCTCCTGGTCGCCATCGGCCCGCAGATCGCGCGCCAATCGGACTTCATGGCCAGCCAGCACGGCCTGCCCTTCCCCATCCTCACCGACACCGATAACAAAGTCGCCGAGCAGTTCGGCCTCGTCTACACCGTCCCCGAGTATCACCGCGACCACTACCTCTCGATGCTCGTCAACATTCCGTTTGTCAACGGCGAAAAGAGCTGGCGCCTCCCCATGCCCGCGACCTACGTCATCAGCCGCGATGGGCGCGTAGTCTTCGCCGAAGCCCACGCCGACTTCCGCGTCCGCCCCGAGCCGGAAGAAGCACTCAACGCAGCCTTCGCCGCCGTGCGTTAGCGCGTTTCGTTCGCAGGGACTTGCAACGCGACCCGCGCACTCGGCCTGTATTGCAGATTCAAAATGCCAAGCTGATAGCCGCTGATCGCCGGATACTTGAGCTTCGCCGGATCGGACGGCAGTCGCTTGGGATCGAGCAGCCGCCAGGCCTCAGGCGCCTGCCACGGGTCAAAGCCGGCATCGGCCATCAGCGCCAGATCCATGCGCCCGCGTTCTTCCTGTTGACGCACCTGCACCTGCGCCGCGCGCAACACCAGAGCCGTCGCCCCCTCTGAAACCAGGCCGCCAATGGGATTTACGGCGAACATGGCAATATCCAACGCCTCTGCGTTGGCAATCCAGGCAGCGCTGCTTGTCATCTGCGCTCGCTGCTCTTGCAGGGCGAAAGCAATTGCGTCCGCCAACAGCGCGGCCAATTGATCGTCGTCCCTCAGCCGCTCCACGGCCAGCGCCGGCACCAGGATCAGCCCCTGCTGGCAGACGAAGGCGAATTGAAGCTTCGGATCGTCCACCACATAAAAGCGAAAGCGGATTTTGGCCGCATCGTTGCCAGCCAGTTCTCGCTGGTATGCGGGAATCAGACTCGATCCAACGCGCTGAACTCTCTCTTGCAACGCACCATCCGAGGTCAGCCGATGCCAGCCGGACCATCCGCTGGCATCTTCCAGGCGCACCTTGGTATGAGGAGGTATCAGGTTGCCAGCGGCATCAATCAGGGTGCCCTTTGCCCAGCCGGTCTGCTGCGTGAGCGCCGGCTTGCCCGGTCCGGCAGCCGCGGCCGAGGCTACTGTTCCAGATTTGCCGCGCACAAACCTGGCGACTGAAGCCACCAGCACGCCCGCACTGTCGCGCTTGCCGGTGAAGCGAATCCAGGCGCCGGGACGCACGTCGGTCAGCGACTTGAGATCGCCGCGGAAGGCAAGCTGCGTCGCCGCCGTCACGCGAATGCGATAGCCATCGGCTTGAAAGACAGGCTCGGCGCCGGGAGAAATCACCTTTTCAATCACGGCGAAGCCCTCAAGACTCTTGCCGGTGTCATCGCGCAGCAGCACCGCGTCGGCCAGCAGTGTCTTCGTGGCATTGTCTCGCGCGCCTGTCGCGCGCAGATAAGCTCCGACAGCGATCGCGTCTTTCCAATGCACGTCGATGCCCGGGTTCTTGTCGCCGATCTGTCCGTAGTGCGTCGTGGCACTGGTCGCAACAGGCACGCGGTTAACATCGAAGCTATCCGCGCCATGCACCGCCGTCACATAGCCTTCCACCGTCTCCTGCGCGGCGCAGGGCAACGCGAAACTCAGCGCCAACAGCGTTCCCGCTGAAAAGATACGAAACCCAAATGAAATCATTTGACGTGTCACGCGATGGCCTCGATTGGGAAGTGTCTGGAGTATAGCCCAATCGGCACAAGCCAGCCAGCGGCATCAGTCCTGAATCTCCGCCACCGGCGCGCGCTTGCCAAACAGCGCCGTGCCCACGCGGATGCGGGTCGCGCCCTCTTCAATGGCCAGCGCAAAATCCCCGCTCATGCCCATCGAGAGCACTTTCAAATGCAGCTTTGGATGCTGCTTGGCCCAGCGGTCTCGCCACTCGCGCAAGCTGCGAAAACAAGCGCGGGTTTCGTCCTGCGGCGCGCCCCACGGCGCAATCGTCATTAGCCCGCGCGCCTCAACGTGATGCAAATCCGGCAGCCGCTCCAGCAGCCGCGCCGCCTCATCGGACTCCGGCACAACGCCCGCCTTGGTGTCCTCCGGGCTCAGCTTCACTTCGATCAAAATTGGCAGGCGCTTGTGCAAATGCCCCGCCGCATCGTTCAGCCGCTCGGCCAGCCGCAGCGAGTCCACCGCATCAACGGCATCAAACAGCTCCACGGCGCGCGCCGCTTTGTTCGACTGCAAGTGCCCGATCAGATGCACCGCAATCGGCACGTCGGAGGCCGCCAGCATGCCCGTCGGCCGCAACTGCGCCAACTCTGGAGCCTTGGTCGCAAACTCCTGCACGCGGTTCTCGCCAAACAGCCGCAGCCCCAGCGCCTCCGCCTCGCAAATCGCCGACGCCGGAAACGTCTTCGACACCGCCATCAGTTCGACATCATGCCGCGCGCGGCCCGCACGCCTGCAGGCCGCGG
>DASQSP010000222.1:0-2308 GCA_035642355.1 Occallatibacter sp. | reverse complement strand
CTTCCCACCCAGCGGGTGATTCAGCGCCTTCGCCGCAGCCCCTGTGCCGCTGGTCGTCACCTGCTCGAGCAACATCATCATCGTCCGCGCCGTCCTTGCGCTGGTCGATTCATTCACTTCCGCCCGATCCTCATAGAGCGGTACCCCATCGGCGCTCGTGACCCGCCGCAGCAGGTGTGGTGTCACGCGCACGCCATCGTTGGGAAAGCTGCTGTACGCCGCCACCTGCTGCGCCAGCGTCACTTCAACCGAGCCCAGCGCCACCGGCAGGTACGGAGGAATGTCGCGTGTGATGCCGAAGCGATGCGCCACTTCGATCACCTTCCGCACCCCGACACGCTCTGCCAGCCGCAGCGCCGGAATATTCCGCGACTCCGCAAAGGCCTTCTCCAGCGTGATACTGCCAAGATAGTTCGGCTCATAATCGTGCGGCGTATAAGGGCCGCCCGCGGTCTGGAAGGTCACCGGCGTATCCGCGATCCTCTCCTGCGGCGTGGCGCCGTTTTCGATCGCCGCCGTATACACGTACGGCTTGAACGAAGACCCCGTCTGGCGCTCCGCCTGGGTTGCGCGGTTGAACTGCGACAGGTTGAAGTCCCGCCCACCCACCATGGCCAGCACCTCGCCCGTGGAGTTGTCCACCGCCATCAGCGCCGCCTGCGCGCCGGAGTCCTGCTCCAGCGTCCCCTGCAGCACCGGATCGCTGGGGGAACTGGTGATGTGCACGTACACGATATCGCCCACCTTGAAGAGCTTCGCCGGATCCTTTTCGCCGGTCCACTCCCAGCCCTCGGGAAGAATCCCCAGCCGCGCGTCGCCGATCTTCACCGTCACTCGCCCGTCGAGAACACCCACCACCATCCCGTGGAAATACGCCCCCTGCTCGATCGGCGAGCTCCAGTCCGGATGCCGGAAGCCCTCCATCGACTCGCCCGACGACAGCACATTCAGCAGATGCCCGCGCCACCCGCGGCGCCGCTCATACGCGGCCAGCCCATCCAGCACCGCGCGGTTCGCCGTCTGCTGCAGCGTCATATCCAGCGTGGTGTACACCTTCAGACCCGCCTCGTGAACCATCTCCGTGCCGAACTGCCGCTCCAGTGTGCGCCGCACCTCCTCCACAAACCACGGAGCCACGCTGTTGGGCGGCGGCGCCAGGTGCAGGCTCAGCGGCGCGGCCTTCGCCTCGTTGGCCTGCGCCGTGGTGATCGCGCCATCCTCCAGCATTGCGTTGATGACCGTGTTCCGCCGGCGGAATGCGCGGTCCGGATTCAGAATCGGCGAGTAGGCCACCGGCCCCTTGGGCAGACCGGCCAGCAGCGCGGCCTCCGGCAGCGTCAGCTCGCGCGCCGGCTTGCTGAAGTAGTAGTTCGCCCCGGCTTCGAAGCCGTACACGCCGTGCCCCAGATAGATCTGGTTGCCGTAGAGCGCAAAGATCTGCGGCTTGGTAAAGCTGTGTTCAATCTGGATGGAAAGAAACACCTCCTGCAGCTTTCGTCGGAAGGTGCGATCCGGCGAGAGAAACAGGTTCCGCGCCAGTTGCATGGTCAGCGTGGACGCGCCCTGCGCCCGCCCGCGCGAGGTGAGGTCGTGATACGCCGCCCCCACCACGCGAAACAGGTTCACGCCCCAGTGGCTCTCAAAGTTCTTGTCTTCGATCGAGATCACCGCCTGCCGCAGAATCGGCGGAAAGTCGTCGTACTGCGCCACGATGCGCCGCTCCAAGGCAAAGGAGCCGAACAATTGCCCGTGCACGTCGTACAGCTCGGTCGTCGCCAACGGCTTGTAGCGCTCCAGGTCCGCAATCTGCGGCAGGTCCACCGAGTAGACCAGGGTCAATCCACCCAGGGCCCCCGCCGCCGCCGCCAGCACCACCAGCAGCAGCAGCGCGACCGAGCCCGCCACCTTGCGCCGGCCACGGAGACGCACGCGCCGACGCAAAGGAGGACGAAATCCTCCGCCCGCGCTCTCCCGGGATCGTGTGGCTTTAGTGTCTTCAGTCAATGGCAAAATCGGCGCAGCGCTCGTGGCATCTTCACTGTAGATGGCTGCAACGGCGCCATTTGTCCGCGTGGCTTTTCCGTTAAGAAAACCCACACTTCACGGAGCTTGGCCATATGCAGGAACAGTGAAAATGCTCTCGCCGAGGATAAAGCATTTCGCGTGCCGGCGCAGACCGGCCAGCCAATCCCTTGCGTAGGTCGCTGTCAATCTGACACCCGGTGTCTCGTACGGTCGTCCCATTCGCCTTGCACCGGCTCCGAACGGGTGAGAGCATTGCCGCCATGAGTTTGACCAAACTAGGGTT
>DASQSP010000221.1:0-13071 GCA_035642355.1 Occallatibacter sp. | reverse complement strand
CAAGCGTTCTCCGTTCTCGATCTACACCACAATTCTACGTAGTCCGTCAGTTCGAAGGGTACGGGCTTTAGCCCGTACATGCAGCGGCAGACGAGGGAAGCTTCACAGGTTGCGGAAAAACTCGTCGAGGAGCAACTGCTTTGAAAGGGCACGGCTTCAGACGTGCCGTAAGTGCCTTAAAGCTGCCTGGCCTTTAGGCCCTGAGGGATGTCCTCTCGGATTTTCAGACTTTATCTGCAGCCTGTTTAGCCCCTGAGCGGATATTCCACCTCAAACTAACCCATTACCCGATTCTACGGTGCCGATGATGAAGAACGTGTTGCCGCAGCCGCTGAGGGAACCCGTGCCGCTAAAGCTCGCGCAGCCTCGCGGGCCTGCCCGCCGTGGCGGGCCAGCACCCGCCGGTTGAACTCGTGAATCACCCGCGCCACATACGCGCGCGTTTCGCGATAGGGAGGAATGCCGTGATACTTGTCCACCGCCGCCGGCCCCGCATTGTAGGCCGCCAGCGCCAGCGCCAGATTGTCGTGGTAGTGCGTCAGCAGCGCATCAAGATAAGCCGTCCCTCCGCGCACGTTCTCCCCCGGCTTGAAACTGTCATCCACGCCCAGGTCCGCCGCCGTCCCCGGCATCAGTTGCATCAGCCCACGCGCGCCCGCGCGGCTCACCGCACGCGCATTGCCGCCGCTCTCCGCATGCACCACGCTCGCCAGCAGATCCACATCCACGTTGTGCGCCTGCCCGGCCTCATTCAGCATCTCGTGCAAATCCGCCGGACTCAAATTCGCATTTGCACTCGCTTTCGCTGGCGCAGCCGGTGGCACCGGCGCATCCGCCACCGCCTCAAACCCCGTCACTTCTTCCGGCTTAAAGTCGATGTAATTCGTCTCGCCCGCGCTCAGATACAGCCGCACATGCCCGTCAATCGCCGCATGATGGTCGCAAGCCATCGCAAATCCGTTCGCCAGCAGCGCCCGTTCACCGGCGTGGGCCAACGGCATCAGCGCCAGCACTGCGCCCAGCATTGCCGCAAGTCCCGCGATCTGTCGCGCCTTCAGCAAATCAACTTCCCGTCCGCGCAGCAAACAGTTTGCGGCTCAGCCCCATGCGCGCATGCCGCGCCACTTCGGCCTCCAGCACCATGCCCACGCCGTCTTCGTCGTTGGGTCGCGTTTGCTTCCAGCCCCGCATCTTCGCCATAGTGCGCAGTTCCTGCGCGGCATTGGCCATCACCACGCCCTGCCCCGCCCACTCCAGCATATCCACGTCGTTCCAGTTGTCGCCAATCGCCATCGTCTCCTTGCGATCCACGCCCAGCCGCTGCGCCAGCCTCCCCAGAGCCCATCCCTTCGATACGCCCAGCGGCAGCAGATCCAGAATCGACAAATCCCGCGCCGGATATTCCGTACGCGCGCACGCGCAGTGCACCGCCCACGCGCTCGCCTTCAGCGCCTTCTCCGCCTGCTTCATCTGGGCCACGCCGCCGCACACCATCCCCTGTATCGGATCGTCTCCATCCAGAAGCGCGTCTTCCAGCGGCTTCACCACGTTAATCGCAGTCCGGTTCGCTTCTATCCAAAGGGCAATCCGTCCATGCGCCTGGTCCATATCCTCAAGCACCAGCTCGCCCCGTCCCTCGCGGTCAAACGTAAACACCACCGCGCCAAACTTCCGCAGCAGTCCGCACAGCCCGCGCGCCACTCTCGCCTCCATATGGCTGCGGTCAATCTGCTCGCCGCCCAGCGTTCGCGTCACTGCACCATTCGACGTAATCAGCGGCATATCCGCTCGCAGCCCCAGCCCCTCAAGCAGAGGAGAGGTATACGCCGTCCGTCGCCCCGTCGCAACCGCCACCGTAATGCCAGCCTCTTGCGCCGCGCGCAGCGCCGCCGCATTGCGCGGGCTGATCGCCGGCGAAAACGACGGCAGCAGCGTGCCATCCATATCGATAGCCACCAGGCGCACGGGGGGATGCATATCCCAAGTGTACGTTGGATCCGCGTTGCCCTATAGAGCCGGCAATTAACTACTGGGCCTTTGGTGCCCCATCCTTCGTCCGCCGCGGCGGACGAAGGGTGGGAGAGCACAACACTATTTACTTGCCGGATCAATAGTTCGCTACACTCTTACCTATGGAACGTGTCTGCAGCCAGTGCCACGCCGTGCTCGGCGCCGCCATCAAAGCCGATTGGTGCCCCGCCTGCGGCGGCGCGCTCATCGAGCGTGCTCCCCTGCCACAAAGCCCGTCCGAAAATCCACGGCACGAAGTGCTGGTGGATCACAGAGGAATCGTGCTGCCGCGCCGCCACGCCGTCGGCGGCATCATCACCCCGCAGTAAGCCCGCTCGCCAAGCGCGTCTCCATCAGTCGCCCGTTGCGAGCCCCACCGCATCCGCGAGCCGCGCCTGCCGCTCGTCGAAGGTCCAGAACCGCTCCGCCTTCAACGCCAGCGCACAAGCCACATGCAGCGAGTCCAGCGTGCGCACCCCCAGCCGCGGCCCATGCCGCCGCGCCAGGTCAATGCTCGTCTCCCAGATTGTTTCCGGCAGGCCGACTTGCGACCACAGGCCATTCGCGCAATCACGATCGAACTCGTTCCACACAATCTGTGCTTCCTCTGACGACATGACCTTGCGAAACGCATACTGATGAATCGCATGGGCCACTTCAGCGCGATTCAGCGGAGTCAGGGATACACGCACATCCTGTCGCATGCGCCGGTCAGCCTCTGCTGAATGAATGTCGGCTATGTATTTGGAGACGATGAAGCTCGAGTCGGCGCAAATCATCAATAGCGGCTATTGCGCTCTTCGATCAGGATATCGACGGCGGGAAGCACGCGATCGCCAAAAATCGCCCTGCGCCGCGCCGCAAAATCCGGCCACTCCGCAGGCTTGACGACCGGCTTCTCCGGCACAATCCGGCCCAGCACGCGGTCCCGCTCGCGCAGCTCCACCGTCTCCCCGGCCCTGAGCCAGGCCTTGAGCTGCCGTGTATCCCGAAGCTGCCGCAGATTGATGCTCGCCATATCTCCAATGTGTCACAAAATGTGTCACATTGTCAAAGCATCAATAAGTAGATGAATATAAATACGTTACTCGTACCGCAGCGCTTCCGCCGGCAAAATCCGCGCCGCCGTATGCGAGGGATAGAGCGTCGCCAGTAGCGAAATCCCGATCGACACCGCCGCCACAATCACGCCGTGAATGGGCCGCGCCGCAAAGGGCAGGGTATCGATCGCATACACCTCCGCGGACAGATGAATAAAGTGGTAGTGCCCTCCGGCCCACGCGGCCGTGTAGCCAAGAACCAACCCGAGCACGGTGCCCATCACGCTAATCAGCAATCCCTGCAGCAGAAAAATCCGTCGCACCTGCCCCGGCTCAACGCCAAAGCTCATCAGCACCGCGATGTCGCGCGTCTTCTCCATCACCATCATCGTCAGCGCAATCAAAATGTTCAGCGCCGCCACAATCACAATCAGCGTAATCACAATAAACGTCACAATCTGTTCGAGCTTCAGCGCGCGGAACAGCTCGCGGTTCTGCTCCATCCAGTTGGTCGTCATAAAGCCCGGCCCCGCGGCCTGCTCAATCGCGCTGCCCACTTCCGCTGCGCGATTCAAATCGTCCACGCGAAAGTTGATCGCCGACAAAAGATCGGGCTCATCGAAGAGCTGCTGCGCGTCGGCGAGCCGCACATAGCCCGTCTCCGCGTCGTACTGATAAAACCCGCTATGATACGTGCCCGCCAGCCGAAACGACACCCACTTCGGAATCACCCCATAGGGCGTCATCTCGCCCTGCGGACTGATGATCGTCACCCGATCGCCAATCGCCGCGCCCACTGAGTCCGCGAGATCCTTGCCCAGCACAATCGGCGGCAACTCGCCCGGCCCAGGCACGCGCGTCGTGGGCTCCAGCGCTGCAATCGATCCCGGCGTCGCATGCTTCAGCAGCGTGCTCACCGTCTTCTCGTCGTCCGGCAGAATGCCCTCGATCAGTGCGCCGCCATCGCGCGCGCCCCGCGCCACCAGCACCTGCTCATATAGTCCCGGCGAGGCCGCCGTCACATGCGGAACTCCGCGCAGCTTCTCGAGCAGTAGCCGCCAGTCGCGAATGCCATCGCCCTTCACGCGCATCAGTTGCACATGCGCGCTTGAGTCCACCAGTTGATCCTGCAGGTCGTGCCGCATGCCGTTGGTGATCGCCAGCGCCAGAATCAGCGCGGCCACGCCCGCCGTCACGCCGCCAATCGAGATGGCCGTGACCACGCCCACCACCGCCTGCCGCCGCTTGGCCCTCAGGTAGCGCGCCGCCACAAAGAGTTCAAATCGCATCGTAGTTACTTCGCCGCGGCGCCGGACGCCGGAGAACCGGGTATGGTCCCGAACACCGTCTTCGCCACGCCCACGTTCTCATACCTGTCATAGACGCGCACCGTCAGCAGGTGCTCGCCGCTCGTGCCGTCCACGCCGGGCAGCTTCAACTCGTAGCGCTCGCGCTTCGAGTCCGACAACTCACCCACCGGCGCAAGATACTTCCACGGCCCCGCGTCGAGCGAATACTCCGCATGCGCAATCGGCGACTCCGCATCCTCCGCGTCAAACGTCGCATGGATTGTCGTCTTGCAACCGAGCCCGGCACAAATCAGAGGATCGATCGCCGCCGTCAGCGCGGAAACCACAGGCGCCGTCGTGTCCACCACAAACCGCTCGCTCGTCTTCTCGCCCGTCAGCGCCTCGCCGGGCGTGTTCGATGGCGCATCAGACGCGACCACCTTGATCTGATAGCCGCCGTCGGGAATCGCCGTCGCGTCAAAGCTGTATGCCTTGTCCGTCACATCATCCTTCAGCAGCCGCCACACATGCTCGCCGTCGCCGCGCAAATAGAGCGCATAGCTCAGGTCATCGCCGTTGTCGTCATGCGCCGCCCAGCGCACCGTGATCGCGGTGCGATCCTTCAGCGCCTGAATCGGCTGCGTGCTCGCGTCATAGTTCACCGTCACGCCCTGGTTGGCCGAGGGCAGCGCAATGCTCACCGTCTGCTGCACAGGATGCTGCGCTTGCAAATTGATGCGCGCGCCCGGCGCCACCACCAGCTCGTCCACCACCGGCGCGGCATTCATCGGCAGATAATTCACGCCCACGCCGCCCAGTGTGCCGCCCGCCTGCAGCACCACCTTCCACTGCATGTAGCGCCCCGCCGGCGAAGCCACCACGCCATCCTTCAGCGGAGTCCAATCGCTCCACCCGCGCACCGGCTGCTCCACGTTGCCCGTGCGCGTCCACAACACATAGCCGCTGGCTCCTGGATCGATCTCCACGCGGCCAAACCGCGCCATTGCGCCCGCATCCAGCACGTCGCTGGCATACTCATGCTTCTCCGCCGCGCCTAGAGCAAACAGCTTGCCAGTATTGCCCGTGCCAATCAGCACTTCATTGCCCGCCGTCGCAAAGCACAGTCCCTGCTGCGCCTCCAGGTGCGCCGCGTCCGCATAGCTGCCATCCGCCGCAATGCGAAACACATGCCCGCGATTGCCGCTCAGCGCCAGCACGCTGTCCTTCTCCGCATCCAGCGCATACACAATGTCGTCCTTTGAGGCCCATACCTTGCGCGGCGCCTGGCCCTCATTGATCGCGTACACATCCGTTCCGTCAGGCACCGATGCGCTCGCGTTCGCCGCCTGCAGCGATCCTGGCTGCACAATCGTGATGGTGATGCTGGCCGCGCCCTGCACCGGCAGCGGCGGCAGCGGATTGTGGCTCTTGTCGCCCACGCTCGCCGCATAAATCGTGCCGTCCGCCGCCACCGCAACCGACGTGATCTCCCGCCGCGGCGCTTCAAACAGCACATAGCCCTTGCCGTCGGGACTGATGCGATACACCAGCCCGCTGCCATCCGAGCCCGCAATCAGATTGCCCTTCGCATCCCACGCCAGCGAACGGATATGCTGCTCATCGCTTTTGAAGAACGTCTCCACCGGCGCGCCCGGCTTGCTCGCATCCACGCGATAAATCGCCGCCGGTCCGCCCGCGGCAATGTAAAGCCGCCCCTGTGCGTCAAAGGTCAAGTCCCAGATGTAGTGCGAGGGCGCGTCACTTTTCTCGCTCGCAGGGCTCATCTTCGCCGCATCAAAAACAACCGTAGCCTTATCTTCGTCGATCTTCGCCGCCGCATGAGGGTCGAGCTTGTACACCTTGCCGCTCGGCAGCGTCGCCGCGTAGAGCGCGCCATCCGGTCCCAGCCGCACCACCTGCACGCTCAGATCCTTCGACTCGAACAGCGTGAACGGCTTGCCATCCCTGCCCACGCGCAGAATCGTCGCCGGCGAACCCGTCCCCACATACGCCGTGCCGTCTTTGTCCGCGGCCACAGACCACACAAATGTCGAAGGCGTGGTCAGCCGTTCGCGCAGGGCCGGTCCCTCGCGCAGTTGCCCGTCGCTTGCAATCGACACGCCGTCCGGCGTGCCCTTTTCAAACTCCTCGAAGCGCGACTGCGTCCACAGGTGCGTGCCCTGCGCGTATGCGGCGGAAGCCACGCCAACAGCCAACCAAGCGGCCAGCGCCGCGGCAAAAACAAGTCGAGGATTGAAGCGGAAGGAAGCAGCCATGCTGCCGTTGAGTCTACTAGAACTGAGTCAGGTCGCGTCGAACTCAGCTCTCTCCGCGGAACTGGATAATCCGCCGCCGGTCGCGCTTGCTCGGCCGCCGCTCCGGCACCGGCGCGTACTGCTGCATCGCCTTGCGCTCCTCGGCCAGCTTCAGCCGCGCCGCCTTGCTCGCCTCAGTCTCGCTGTAGAGCGCCTGCGCCACCGCCGCCGGGCCGCGCATCTCGCTCAGCGCCAGCACCTCGATCTCAAACTCGCCGCCCTCGGTGCGCACGCGCAGCCGGTCGCCCACGCGCACCTCGCGCGCCGCCTTGGCTTCCACATCGTTCGAGAGGATTCGCCCCAGCTCGCAGGCCTTCGACGCCAGCGCCCGCGTCTTGAAGAAGCGCGCCGCCCAAAGCCACTTGTCCATGCGCACGCCGGTCATGGCGTGCGCGCGCCATGCGCAATCACACTTCGGCTTCGGTCTTCCATACGTAAAGATACTCGGCGTCGCTCGAGGTCGAGACCTCTACGCCGAGCAGCCGCGTCGCCCGGTTCAGGGCCGAGCGGATGTTTTCCTTGGTGTCCGGCAACTCTGTCAGGGCAATCTTGAGCGCCCGCCCCACCGGCAACTGGCTGATGTCGCTCAGCAGTTGGGTCACGATCAACTTGTGCTTCCCGTCCCGCCCCTTTGGAACGGTGTCCTGGTCAATCGAGCCGAAGTTCATTGGTATAGCTTCCGGAACTCTCTTTGCCCCCATCGCAAAGTTCCTCGCAAGTAATTGAAATCAAATAAAGATACTCGATAGAATAGAGCTTAACGTAAAGTTAAACTCACGATAAGCTATCCTGTGGGTATCAATATAATAAGCAGACGATTGGAATGCAATAAGAAAGTTGGACCATTCTCTCGCACAGCCCTATTTCTCCCCTCGCAAAGCCCTAATTCCCTCTGCGCTCAAAGAGTTAGCCCGTATCAAAAAAAGCCTGCTACGGTCCTTCCCTAGAGGTGTCAACCCCATGAGCCCCAGGAACCATTTCCCCACCGTTCCCCTCAAGGATGTCCCCAGTTCCCAGTCTGCTTCGTCCTCCTCTGCATTTCGCCCGTCCATTCTTGTCGTGGACGACGAGAGCAGCATTGCCGACACCCTCTCCGAGATACTCATCCGGAGCGGGTACTCTGCCCGGCCCGCTTACGACGCCGACAGTGCCCTCGAAGAGGCGCTGCTCAACCCACCCTCCATGCTCATCAGTGACGTCGTTCTGCCCGGCAAGAGCGGAGTCGACCTCGCCATCACCATCCGCCGCATCTTTCCCGAGTGCAAAGTCATCTTGTTTTCAGGCCAGGCGTCCACCGCCGGCCTGCTGGCAGCGGCCAACCGCGATGGACATCATTTCGTCCTGCTCAGCAAGCCCGTCCACCCCACCGACCTGCTCGCCCGCATCTCCTCCGGCCTGAAAGACTCACACCTGAGTGCAGAGATCGCCATGACCGCCGCCGCGGACTAGAGCGTTTTCGATTCAAGTATCAACAAGACTCTGGGTGCTGGGTGCCCCATCCTTTGTGCGTCTTTTGCACAAAGGGTGGGAGACCAAAAATGCCCGCCTCGACCCTAAACACTTAAACAAAAAACGCGCTAGAACTTCATGGGCTGTGCACCCGTTCATCGCGGCTCCATCGCGATGAGCGGGTGATCCGCCGCGCCGAGTGCAGGGCGCCCCCGGTCCCTCGTCCGCCGCGGCGGAGGGACCGGGGATGGAAGTCGAGTACACCTGAACTGAGATCGCTCTAGCCCCCGAGGAGCTTTCAATTGAATTGATCAGAGCTTCCTTAGGGCTTGTTCACGCGCTAGTAGAGCAGCACAGCCAAGCGATACGCCGTGAAGCTGCCTTCCACCTGCTGCGCCGGGCAACTGCCCACCGCCGCCATGTGGTACTGGCCGGAAGCCAGCCGCTCCACCAGCGAGTTAGGCAGACGGCCCAGGTCCGAGCCCTGCCAGCGCACCACAAAGGTGGCCTGCGGACCGCCCTGCGCCGTGGGCAGACCATGGTCGAGCGCGCAGGCCGCGCGCGCCTGTGCCGGGTTGGAGCGCACCTGAACGCCGCTCACGCGAATCAGATCGGCCACGCGCGCCTCCACCTGTGACGGAGACAACACCGGCACGCCGTGCGCGTAGTCCGCCGCGGCATAGAGCACGCCGCGCACCTCCACCACCGCAATGCCCACGCGATTGATCGCGGGGTTCAGCAGGTTGGCGCGGTGGCCCGGCGACTGCATCCACTCCTTGTGAATCGCCTCGGGATTCGGACCCACGGCCACGTTCTCTTCAATCACGTCGAAGTGCGCGCCAGCCTTGGCCGCGCGATCGGAGAGATCGTCCTCGCCGCCATAGCGGTGCGCAATGGGCCCCTCGGCCGCCATGCGCAAGCAGTGCATCCGCGCCGCCCCGGCCAGCGACTCATCCCACTGCAAGCGCTCCAGCCCGGCTGCGGCGCGCGACGCGTTGGCCAGCGCCAGCAACTGCTCGCTCATAGCCGGCATCAACACTCCCGCCGATTGCTGCCCATTCAACTGCGCGTGCGCCACGCCGCACGCAACTAAGGACAGCATGGCCAGCGCGCGCGCCACCAAACTTCTCATCCGATTCCCCATAATCGATTAGACCCGGCCGGACTCGCTCAGTCGCGGTATTCTTGCTGTGCCGATGTCATTTTCCGCCCGCATTTCTCTCGCGAAAAGACTGCGCCGCCAGCCGCTTGCGGTTGCCGGCATCGCGCTTCTCGGCATCTTCATCCTCGCCGGCGCAGCCGCGCCGCTGCTTGCACCCTACGACCCGGCGGCCATCGACCTCACCCATCGCCTGGCCGGCCCTTCAACCGCGCACCTGGCCGGAACCGATGAACTGGGCCGCGACACCCTCTCGCGCCTGCTGTGGGGCGCGCGGCTTTCGCTCGCCGTATCGGTCACCGTGGTGGCCATCTCGCTCGCGCTGGGCTTGGCCATCGGCGGTCTCGCCGGCTATCTCGGCGGATGGGTGGACATTGCCCTGACCACCTTCGCCATGAACACCTTTCTCGCCCTGCCGGGCATTCTGCTGGCCATCGCCTTCGCGGCTTTCCTCGGCGCGGGGTTTGCCAATCTGGTTCTGGCTCTGGCCATCGGCGGATGGGCCGGCTACGCGCGCCTGGTGCGCGCCCAGGTAATGGCGGTGCGCGAGCGCGAGTATGTCGACGCGGCCCGCGCCCTCGGCGCAAGCGGCCCGCGCATCTTCTTCCGCCACATCCTGCCCAACATTGGCCAGCCCATCCTGGTGCAGGCCGCCATCGGCATGGCCGGCGTCATTCTGGCCGAAGCCACTCTCTCTTTCCTCGGCCTCGGCATTCCCGCGCCAGCACCCAGTTGGGGAGCGATGCTCAACGACGCGCGGTTGCACCTTTTCGATACACCACGCCTGGTCTTGCTTCCCTCTTTGGCTATGGCCGGGGCCGTTCTGGGATTCAACTTCCTGGGCGACGCGCTGCGCGACCGACTTGACCCTCGCACCCGGCTCGAAATCGGATTATGATGTTAGGCATGTTCTCGTTGCTCAAAGGTGACTGTGAGCACTGCGGCCACATCTACAGGTATTCCCTGCTCAGCGCCGACTTCGGCGACTGCTCCTATGCCTACTGCGACACCTGCGGCAAACTGGCCACGCTCAGCTACGCCAGCAGCTTCATTCTGAATATGCCTCCCGCGGTCGCGCCGCACCATGTGATCGATGCGGCGTGGGAGTCCTTCATCCGTCCCTGCGATTGCGGCGGCGCCTTTCGCCACGACGCTTCGCCGCGCTGCTTGGCCTGCGCCAGGCCCCTCTCCGCCCGCCACGCGGCCGGGCACATCGAGCACAACTTCGCCGGCGGCGTGCGCAACTGGCGCTGGCAGCGCAACTGGGCTGGCGGCTACTGCATCAACCTTGAAGACCCCGCGAAGCCCGGGGTAATGCGCCATCTGACCGATCCCTTTCTCGCCCCTAATGCAAGATCTGCCGCCGCAGATACCGCCTCGCGGGACCAGCTGACCAGCATCTTCAAATCCGGGCGATGAAGATCGGGGTGCTCAGCGACACGCACGGATTGCTGCGCCCCGAAGTGCTGCCCGCGCTTGCCCACTCCGAAGTCGAGCAGATTCTGCATCTGGGCGACGTGGGCGACGCCGCAATCCTGAAAACCCTTGCTGCCATCGCGCCGGTTCATGCCATCCGCGGCAACATCGACCGCAGCGGCCTCTGCGGCAAGCTGCCGGAGACCGATGTTCTGCTATTCGCCGGCCACACTCTCTACCTGCTGCACGATCTCGGCACGCTCGACCTCGATCCGGCAGCGGCAAGGTTCTCCGTGGTGCTTTACGGTCACTCCCACAAGCCCCACAGCGAGGTGCGCAAGGACGTGCTCTACTTCAATCCCGGCTCCTGCGGCCCGCGCCGCTTCGAGCTGCCCATCACGCTGGGCATACTGACGCTCGAAGCGGGGCGCGCTCCGGCAGCCGAGATCGTTTCCCTGCCCAGCAGCCCGTGAGAGCTTGCGGCGGGTGGCCGACCCTTCAAGCTCCAATGACATGGGTACGCCAACCACCACCCTGTCCTCCCCGAAACCACCTCGCAAAAAATAACTTGCAAATCAAAAGCAAATTCAGGAAAAATCGCTTACGAGTTGTCACCCTTCTCCGGAGGCCACCCATCATGAGCAAAGTCCGAGTCCTGGTCGGCACCCGCAAAGGCGCCTTCATCCTCACCGCAGACGGTAAACGCGACCAATGGCAGGTCTCCGGCCCCCACTTCGCCGGCTGGGAGATCTACCACATGAAAGGCTCGCCCGTTGACCCCAACCGTATCTACGTCTCGCAGACCAGCGGCTGGTTCGGCCAAATCCTCCAGACCTCCAACGATGGCGGCAGCACCTGGCATCAGCCCGGCCTCCAGCCCGGCGAGCCGGAGATGCCCCAATTCCCCTCCAAGGCCCCCAATCGCTTCGTCTACGACCAGTCCAGCGCGCCCCTCCACACCCACCAGTGGTACGACGGCACTCAGCACACCTGGGAGTTCAAGCGCGTCTGGCACCTCGAGCCCTCCCTCACTGACGCCTCCACCGTCTACGCCGGCGTCGAGGACGCCGCCCTCTTCCGCTCCACGGACGGCGGTGCGTCCTGGCAGGAGCTCTCCGGCCTCCGCGGCCACGGCACCGGCCCCAACTGGGCGCCCGGCGCCGGCGGCATGTGCCTCCACACCATCATTCTCGACCCCACCAACCCCGGCCGCATCTACATCGCCATCTCCGCCGCCGGAGCCTTCCGCACCGACGACGGCGGCAAATCCTGGAAGCCCATCAACCGCGGCCTCCACTCCAAATACATCCCCGACCCCAACGCCGAAATCGGCCACTGCGTCCACCACATCGCCCTGCACCCCGCCCGCCCCGGCACCCTCTTCATGCAAAAGCACTGGGACGTCATGCGCTCCGACGACGCCGGCGACAACTGGACCCGCATCAGCGGCAACCTCCCCACCGACTTCGGCTTCGCCATCGACGTTCACGCCCACCAGCCCGAAACCGTCTACGTCGTCCCCATCAAGTCCGACTCCGAGCACTTCCCCCTCGAAGGCAAGCTCCAGGTCTTCCGCAGCCGCACCGGCGGCAACGACTGGGAACCGCTCACACGCGGCCTTCCCCAGGAGAACTGCTACGTCAACGTCCTCCGCGACGCCATGGCCGTCGACCGCCTCGACGATTGCGGCATCTACTTCGGCACCACCGGCGGCCAGGTCTACGTCTCCCCCAACGGCGGAGACACCTGGCAGCCCATCGTCCACGACCTCCCCGCCGTACTCTCCGTAGAGGTGCAAACCCTCGCGTAGAGAATCGGCGCAGTAAGGAGTGACATCCTGAGCGCGGGGTGCCCCAGGTTCGGCGCGTTCTTTGCGCCTAACCTGGGAAACCACAAACCTCAACCAGCCCACGTCACCCTGACCGAACTCTGCCGCAGCCGAACACCTGAGAAACCACTAACACCTAAAACTATGCCCACCATCCGCCTCCAGCTCCCCTACCACCTCCGCACCCTCGCCCACGTTGAGGACGAGCTCACCCTCGACGTCCCCGCCCCCATCACCCTCCGCGCCGCGCTCGACGCCCTCGAAGCCCGCTACCCCATGCTCCGCGGCACCATCCGCGACCACGACACCCTCCAGCGCCGCCCCTTCCTCCGCTTCTTCGCCTGCCAGGAGGACATCTCCCTCAATCCCCCCGACGCACCCCTCCCCGCGCCCATCGCCCAAGGCCAGGAGACGCTACTAATCATCGGCGCCATCGCCGGCGGCTAAAAGCACGAACGTGGCAAGCGGAGGGAGCAGGGGCCTTCAGGCCCCTGAATAGGGCCACAAATAAGAGAGTGGCTTCAGCCCCGGAAGCAAGACCAAACCGTAAGTTGACGTCATGCTG
>DASQSP010000220.1:0-4009 GCA_035642355.1 Occallatibacter sp. | reverse complement strand
GGCCGACGGCGTGTTGCGATAGGGCGTGCCCGTCTGCGCCTGAAAGCCGAAGCCGTAGGTCACATCCCAGCGCTTGGCCTCGGTCGTGAGCAGCAGCACGTTCTTGTGCGGCTGGTCGGCGGAAGGATTCTGCACCGCGGTTTCCACCTCGTTGAACAGCGCCAGGTTGTAGAGCTTCCTCTGCGAATCGAGCAGCGCCGACTGGTCCAACGGCTGCCCGGGGCGGATCGTCACCCGCGGCGCCACCACTGAAGGACGCGTGTAGTGCAGGCCGGACACCAGCACCTTGTTGACAAAGACCTGCTGACCCTCCTCGACGTTCATCGTCACATCCACCAGCCGCGGGTCCTTCGGATCGTTCTCCTGGACGACGTTCACCTGCACGTTCTGGTAGCCATGGCTCAGGTAGTAGCTTTGGATGAGGTCACGGTCGCCGGTCACGTTCAGCGATGAGTAGGGCTGTCCCACTTCGGTGTTCAGCGATGAGCGCAGCGCATCTACGGAAATCTTGTGCATGCCGTTGATGGTGAAGCTGCCGATCTTCTGCTGCTCGCCCTCTGCGATCTTGTAAACCACATCGATGTGCGCCGCCTTGACCTGCTTGCCCGTCCCCACGTCGCGTTCCGCGTCTTTGTCTTTGATCTCCGGCGTCACCACCACGTGGCTGAAACCATTCCCCTGGTAAAGCGCGGTCAGGTTGTTCACGTCACTCTGCAGCAGCGCCTGGCTATAGGTGCCGTGGCGCTCGACAAAGTTCGCCGTGCGTACGCTGATGTGTTCCTCCAGCGTCTCGTGGTCGAAATACTTCGCGCCTTCGATCGTCACCGAGTCCACGCGATGCTCCACTCCGCGGTCCACCTTGTACAGCACCGTGATCTCGCCTTTGCCGTTCTGCACCGGCTCGTGCGTCACCGTGGCGTCAAAATAGCCCTTGCCCTGCAGATCGGCACGCAGGTTGTGCGCTCCCTCGTTCACCAGGTCCAGGTCTACCGAGCCTTCCTCGTAGATCGGCACCAGCCGCTCAATCGCGCTGCGGCTGTACTTCGCGCCTTCCACCTGCACCTTTACCAGCGGACCCTCCTTTGCCTCGAAGGAGTAATCCAACTGGTTGGTGTTCGCGTGATACTCCTTCGTCTCCAGCGTCACCGAGCCGGCCCAGCGCTGCCGTTTGTCGTAGTACTTGCGCAGCCGCGACAGCGCACGGCTCACCATCTGGCGGTTCACCTTGCTGCCCGCCTTCAGCTTGCTCGTCCTGCGAAACTCCTCCAGCGATATCCCCGGCGTCCCGTCCACCTTTACGTTGCCGACCCTCGCCTGTTTTCCGGGATCGATGTTGTAGATCACGTTCACCTGCGAGTTCGCCGAATCCAGTTGCTCGCGGCGTTCCACCGTCGCCTGGTAGAAGCCGTTATCGGTCAGCGCCAGCTCAATGGAGGCGCGCGAAGAATTCAGCTTCCGCTGGGTATAGCGCGTGCCCGGCTGCAATCGTTCCGAGCCCGCCAGTTGCGCCTTCAGCTGCTCGTTCTTGACGCCGAAGATCTGTGTCCGTCCGACAAACAGCCGCGGCAGGCCGGCAAAGACGACCACCAAACCGCCCTCCGAACGCAGGCCCTGTACCTGAATCGTGTCGTATAGGCCAGTGCCGTAGAGCCGCCGCAGGCTCGCTCGCACCTTGTCCTCGGTCAACGCGTCGCCTGGCTGCAACTCCAGTTGCGCGGGCACCGCTCCCAGCATCGACGCCGTCACCCCGTCGAAACGAATCCCGGTTACCTTGCTGCCGCTGAAAGCGGCAAGGCCCGGCATCGTCGCGTCGCCGGACGCCCCGCCGCCGGCTGCCTGCGGCGAAGATCCGGATTGCGAAGCGGGGGACGAAGGCTGGGGTAGAAACTGGGTCGCGGACGGTGACTGGGTCGCGGGATCTGTCTCTTCCTGCAGCGACGGCGCGGTCTGCGCATGGCCCGTCTGTGCGTCGCCCAGTGCCGCCGCGCTCAGCAACAGCACCGGCAGCGCCCACCCTGCCGCTCGCCAGTACCGCCGGCTGGCCCCCCGCTCTGCGTCGAAAGACCGGTAGAGCATGGTTGCGAACCATGAAAACCGCCCAGCGGCGGGCATCGCGACTCTTCCCTGTGGGAGAGCGACACCAGCTTCCGAACCCCGGTTCACAGTATTCGCAAAAATGCCCTTACGCACTACGGTCAAAAAGCCTCTCAGGGGAGTGCGCCATGGGGATCGTCCCCCACCAAGCCCGGTTCGTCGTGCAATACAGACGCGTCACCTGGGTGGGATGCGGGAGAGCGGACCCGTTACGCGTCTTTCTATACTAGACACCATGCATGACGCCAGCACACTTGCCGCATCGGATACCGGCCGCTACTCGCGCCAGGTCCTCTTCGCGCCCATCGGCGAAGCGGGTCAGCAGCGCCTGGCCGCGGCGACCGTCGCGCTCGTCGGCTGCGGAGCCACCGGCGCCGCTGCCGCCGCGCTGCTCGCACGCGCCGGTGTCGGCACTCTCATCCTCATCGACCGCGACTTCGTCGAAGCCAGCAATCTGCAGCGGCAGGTGCTCTTCGACGAGGCCGATGCCGCCGCCGCCACGCCCAAGGCCGAGGCCGCCCGGCGTCAGATCGCGCGCTTCAACTCCGATATCGAAGTCCACGCGCACGTCGCCGATCTCGTCCCCGCCAACATCCACGAGCTGCTTAAAGACGCCAACCTCATTCTCGACGCCACCGACAACTTCGAAACCCGCTATCTGCTCAACGACTACGCGGTCGAGCAGAGCAGCCTTGAGCGGGGTTCACATTTAGTCCCGTGGATCTACGCCGCCGCCGTCGGCGCCTATGCCGCCACCATGAACATCCTGCCCGGCGAGACCGCCTGCCTCGCCTGCCTCTTTCCCCAGCCGCCCACCGGACCGGTCGAGACCTGCGATACCGCCGGCATCCTCAATACCGCGGTCAACCTCGCCGCCTCGATCCAGGTCACCGAAGCGATCAAATACTTGACCGGCGCGCGCAAGGCCATGCGCCGCACCCTGCTCGCCTGGGATCTGTGGCAGAACGAGCGCTCGGAGATCGCCGCCGCCCACCCCCGCCCCGGCTGTCAGGTCTGCGGCCTCCGCGACTTCGCCCATCTGCGGGGCGAAGGCCGTCCGCACATCACCCTCTGCGGCCGCAACTCCGTCCAGATCCATGAGCACCATCGCCCCGTCGACCTCGCCGCCGCCGCCGAGCGGCTTCGCCCGCACGGCGAGGTCCGCCAGAACGGCCTGCTGCTCCAGTTCCGCCGCGGCCCCCACACCCTCACCCTCTTCGCCGACGGACGCGCCCTCATCCAGGGCACCACCGATATCGCCCTCGCCCGCACCCCCTACGCCCGCTTTGTGGGCAGTTGAGCGATCTCCAAAGGCTTCTCATCTGATTACAAACAAATGACATGGCGATGGCAATGGAACGGCTGGCTCTGGATAAGCATAGGCTAGGCAGGCGCAGGCGCACCGGCTCAGCACAAGCGCCTCGTCGGCTTGACGAAATTCTGCGTGGCTGCTCGTGAGGTTCAGCTTGGCCCCCAGCATCGTGGTGGATCGGGAAAGGTTGTTCCGCGTGACGGGTCTCCGCGCTCTCGTCCGGCTGCCCCTGTTTCAGTTGAGCGTTCTGATTGCATTCACGCTGTTGCTGCGCGTGGCCAGCGCGTCGGGACCATACTTCGTCGATGCAATGCGCCACATCCAGGCAATCGAGACCGGCAAATTGGTGATCCATACGCCGGGATACTTTCTGTTTAACCTCAGCGGCTTCCTTCTCTCGCATCTGCTGCACGTCTCCGCTGGAAGTGCGCTGCACTTGCTCAACGTAGCCTTCAGCGTTGCCGGTGTTGCCGTCTTCTATCTCCTCGTTTCTCGCCTTTTACCCGGAGCATCACCCTTCTGGCTCTCCCTGGCCTATACCTGTTCGCCGATCGTTTGGTTCTCCGCGGACATTCACAGCTCCTATGCAGCGATGACGTTTTT
>DASQSP010000219.1:0-7212 GCA_035642355.1 Occallatibacter sp. | reverse complement strand
CCGGCAATGTGGGCGCGACCGCGGCTCACTGGATCGCGTCCAAAGAACTCGCCGACGTCGTTCTCATCGATATCATCGAAGGCGTTCCGCAAGGCAAGGGTCTCGACCTGCTCGAAGCCATGCCCATCGAGAAGCGCGACGTCCACATCACCGGCACGAACGATTACGCCGCCACCGCCAACTCCGACATCGTGGTCATCACCGCCGGCATCCCGCGCAAACCCGGCATGAGCCGCGATGACCTGCTCCACACCAACTTCAAGATCATGTCCGATGTGGTCGCGAAGGTCGTCGCACAGTCGCCCGAGTCCATTCTCATCATCGTCTCCAATCCCCTCGACGCCATGGCCCAGGCCGCCTATCGCCAGGCCGGCTTCAACCGCGAGCGCGTCATCGGCATGGCCGGCGTGCTGGACTCAGCCCGCTTCCGCACCTTCATCGCCGAGGAACTCAACGTCAGCGTCGAAAACGTCACCGCCTTCGTGCTCGGCGGCCACGGCGACACCATGGTCCCGCTGCCCCGCTACTCCACGGTGGCCGGCATTCCCATCACGGAACTGATCGCGCCCGACCGCCTCGAACAGATCGTTCAGCGCACCCGCGACGGCGGCGCCGAGATCGTCAAGCACCTCAAGACCGGCAGCGCCTACTACGCCCCATCCGCCGCCGCAGTCGAGATGGTCGAAGCCATCCTCAAGGACAAGAAAAAGATTCTCCCCTGCGCCGTCTATCTCCAGGGCGAGTACGGCATCGACGGCTACTACATCGGCGTCCCCTGCAAGCTCGGCGCCGCCGGTCTCGAAAAAATCATCGAGATCAAGCTGACGCCGGAAGAAGAGGCCGGCCTCCAGAAGAGCGCCGCCGCCGTCAAGGAACTCTGCGAGGTAATCGGCGTCTAGTGTCGTGATCGGATGATCTTGCAATCGCGCCAATGAATCTGGGTGCCCCAGGTCTCGCTTTTGAGACCTGGGAAACCACGAAACTTCACGGTCACGGTACTAGGATCTTTCACTCAAAGAGAGCAGGGTGCGCGGTGTTGCGCAGCCTGCTTTTTTTATTCCTTCAGGAAGCCGGGCAAAGCCAGCTCACGCGCTCGCCGCCACCCCGCCTCAATCACCCGCACCGTAATCGGGTCCAGCACCAGAGCGCTGTGACTGTTCCACTCCGCGCGCTCCACCCAGCGCACCGCCGCCGCATCCGAGCCTGCTTCGAGCGCCCCACCCATGACCCGGCAGAGATAGTCCGCGATCACGTAGTGAAACCGCACCCGTTCCCCCTCGCGATGAATCCGGTCCAGCAACTCAATCAGCTCAATCGGCTCCACAACCAGCCCCGTCTCCTCGCGCACCTCGCGCGCCACTCCGGCGTGCAGGCTCTCGCCAACCTCCAGCATCCCTCCCGGCAGCGACCATTGCCCTTTCAGCGGCTCGCGGCCGCGCCTGACCAGCAACACCCGGCCTGCATCCACCACCACCGCACCCACAGCCACAAGGGGCGTCTCCGGAAACTCCCGCGCCATCGCCCGCCGCCTCCAATCTCGCTACTACGATAAAACTTCCGGGCATCGCCGCCGGCAATACCCGCGCAATCATTGGTACCGAATCCGTCACCCTATTCCCGCTTTGCATCGTACCTGCTGGCGTATCATCAAACACATTCGGGAGGTCAATTTGACCGCATTCACCTTGCATATCGATGGCAAGCACTGCGGGTCGTGCGTCCGCCGCGTCTCGCAGGCGCTGGCAGCCACCGGCGGCCTGCAGGTGGAAGAGGTCCGCTTGGGCGCTGCGCGTGTGCAGGCTCCTGAAGGTCCCGAACCGGTCGAACTGGCCATCGCGGCACTGGCCAAAGCCGGCTATTCCGCGCGCCTTGAACCATAAGCCATAAACAATGATGACCTCCGCTTCGACAGAAACCACAGAAACCCTGACGCTCCCCGTCATCGGGATGACCTGCGCCGCCTGTCAGCACCATGTCGAGACGGCCCTCCGCTCCGCCGCCGGCGTCGAGTCCGCGCGCGTGGACCTGATGGCGCACCGCGCCACCGTCGTCTTCGACCCCGGCGTCACCGCGCCGGACCGCCTGGTGGAAGCCATTCGTTCCACCGGCTACGATGCGGTCCTTCCCCGCGCCGGCGAGCCCGCAATCGAGAGCGTCCCCGACGAAACCGCTCCGATGGCTGCAAAGGCCGTGATCACCATCCTCGCCGGCATCGCCGCAATGATCTTCGCCATGCCTCTCAGCCAGTCGCCGGGCATGCTGGATCGCATGGCGATGCACTGGCTGCCGGATAGCTTCATCATGCCGCCCGACGTGCTTCGCTGGACGCTCCTGATCCTGACCGCATTTCTCATGGCATGGGCCGGCCGCGGCATCTATGCCAACGCCGCCCGCGCGCTCCGGCACGGCGCCACCAACATGAACACCCTGGTCAGCATCGGCACCGGCGCCGCATTCGGCTACTCCGTCTACGCCACCGTCTTTCCGGCGCCCGGCCGTGACGTCTACTTCGATGCCGTCCTCCTGATCCTCGGCTTCCTCCTGCTCGGCAAGACTCTCGAGGCCCGCGCCAGGCGCCGCGCCCTGGCCGCGCTCGACTCGCTCAGCCGTCTGCGCCCCTCCACCGCCCGCCGCGTCGCCGATGGCGTCGAAACCGTCGTCCCACTCTCCGAGATTCATCCCGGCGATCACGTCCTCGTGCTTCCCGGTGAGCGCTTCCCCGTCGACGCCGAGATCGTCGAAGGCCGCACCACCGTCGACGAATCGATGCTCACCGGCGAGTCCACGCCGCTCGCCCGCGAGAGCGGCCAGCGCGTCCTCGCCGGCGCGCTCAACTACGACGGCGCCGTCACCTGCCGCGCCCAGTCACTCGGCGAAGACACCGTGATCTCTCAAATCACGCACATGGTGGAGCAGGCGCAGAGCTCGCGCGCCCCCATGGAGCGGCTCGCCGACCGCGCCAGCGCCATCTTCGTCCCTACCGTGCTCGGTCTCGCCGTCGCCACCTTCGGAACCTGGCTTTACACCACAAACTCCGTCCAGCTCGCCATCGCCAGCTCCGTCGCCGTGCTCGTCATCGCCTGCCCCTGCGCCATGGGACTAGCCGTTCCCGCGGCACTCACCGTCGCCGTGGGTCGCGGCGCCCAGTTGGGCGTGCTCTTCAAGGGCGGCGAAGCGCTCGAGCGGCTCGCCGGCGTCGACATCGTCGTCCTCGACAAGACCGGCACGCTCACCGTCGGCAGACCCACGCTCGCCGGCATTCAGGCGCGCAGTGGCTTTACCGAGGGTGACGTTCTGCGCATGGCCGCTGCCGTCGAAGAACGCTCCAACCACCCCATCGCCCACGCCATCGTTGACTACGCCCGCGCCCGCTCCATCTCCTGGGAGCCTGCGCTGGACGTAAAAATTCTCCCCGGCCGCGGCGTTACCGCTCGCATCGAGGACTACAACTGCATCCTCGGCAACGAAGAGCTCTATCGCGAGCTCTTCGGCCGCCCGCCCGACACTTTCACGCCGCCCAAGCCCGGCAGTACCCGTGTCTATATGTCCCTCGACAACCAGCCCGTGGCCGCCTTTGACGCGCGCGACACCCTGCGCGAAGACGCCGCCGCCGCAGTCGCCGCCCTGCGTGACGCCGGACTCCGCATCCTCATGCTCACAGGCGACTCCGCCACCGCGGCAGTACCCATCTCCAACCAGGTCGGCATCGACGAGGTGGAATCGGGACTCGATCCGGCCGCCAAGCTGGCGCGCATCCGTGCGCTGCAGCAGGAGGGCCACCGCGTGGCCATGGTCGGCGACGGCATCAACGACGCCGGCGCTCTGGCCCAGGCCGATGCCGGAATCGCCCTGGGCACCGGAGCCGATCTCGCGCAGGAAGCGGGAGACGTTCTTCTCATCCATGCGCAGCCGGCGTCTATCCCGGCTGCGGTCAATCTCGCGCGCTCCGCCGTGCATGTCATGCGCGAAAATCTGATCTGGGCCGTCGCCTACAACATGCTCGGCATTCCGCTTGCCGCGGGCCTCTTGTATCCAGCCTTCCACGTCCTGCTCAGCCCCTGGCTCGCCGCCGCCGCCATGGCGCTCAGCTCGGTCAGTGTGCTCGCCAACAGCTTGAGGCTGCGCGCCTGGCACCCTGCCAAACCTGCCATCGCGAGGCCGCGTTAAAGCATTTTTGGAATTACTGTAGCCCGAAACCTCGCACTCAAGTGGCTTTTTCCTTAAGAAAAAGCCACACTGCAATATTCTCAAGAGGTCTCGTGAATTCCGAAAATGCTCTAAACTACCTTCAGAGCCTTTTGTGCGCATCCTCACTCGCTACATCCTCGGCGAAATTCTCTCCCACACGCTGATCGGCTGCGCCCTCTTCACCTTCATTCTTTTCATGCCCAATCTGGGCCAGATTCTTGAAACGGTGGTGCGCAACAACTCGCCCCTGTCCAGCGTCTTTGAAATCTTCCTGTTCACGCTGCCCAACACCTTCAAGGTCACCATCCCCATGGCGGTGCTGGTGGGCATCCTGCTGGGCCTGAGCCGCCTGGCGGCCGACAGCGAGATCATTGCCATGCGCGCCTCGGGCCTCGGCATCGGCTACTTTGTGCGCGTCGCCTCCATCGTGGCCATCTGCGGCACACTGCTGGGCCTCGGCAACTCCCTCTACCTCGCTCCCCGCGCCAACCAGGCCATCCTCGATATGCAGCAGGCGCTCGAAACCCAGCAGGCTTCCTATCAGATTCAGCCCCGCGTCTTCTACGAGGACTTCCGCAACTTCGTGCTTTACGTGCAGGATGTGCGCTCCGGTACCGGCGCAGCCAACTGGCGTCAGGTCTTCATGGCCGATGTCAGCGACCCCACCACCCCGCGGGTCACCACCGCGACCTCCGCCACGGTCGTCAACGACTCCACCCAGGTGCTGCTCATGCGCCTTCTCCACGGAGCGCAACACGAAACCGTACCGAATCAGCCGCAGCAGTACAACATCTCCACCTTCACCACCACCGACATGCCGCTCACCCTCGGCGGCCAGAGCGACGTGCATCTGGGCCGCCTCGACACCGCCATCTACGCCATGCCCATGAGCGCGCTGGAGGCCCGCTCCCGTGAGCCGGACAATCGCCGCTTCCTCCTCGAGCTCAACTCGCGCTTCTCCTATCCCGTGGCCTGCATGGTGCTCATGCTGGTGGGCGTGCCCCTCGGCATCATCTCCCGCCGCGGAGGCAAGAGCTCGGGCTTCGTTTTCACATTGTTGCTGGTGATTCTCTACTACGTGCTCTCTTACACCGGCATTGCCCTCGGCCGCCAGGGCAAGCTCTCGGCCTTTCTCGCTGTCTGGCTGGCCAACATTCTGTTCGCGGCGGCCGGCACTTTTCTCCTCTGGCAAATGGCCACCGGCGGCCGCGTCCTCAGCGCCCTCAGCCGCCTTGCCGCGCGCCTGCCGGAGATACGGCGCAAGCCGGGCCCCGGCTCCTCGCGCTTCGCCACGCTTCTCGGCCGCCTCCAGCCGCGTTCCCCGCGCATCGGCGCGCGCGGCGCCTTTCCGCGCATCCTCGACGCCTATGTGGTGCGGGAGTTCCTCGGAACATTCCTGCTCGTGCTGGCCGGTTTTGTGCTGCTCATGCTGGTCTTCACCTTCTTCGAGTTGGTCGGCGACATTCTCCGCAACCACATCGCGCTCGCCACCGTCGGCGAGTATCTGCTCAATCTCACCCCCAGCATGCTCTACCAGATCGCGCCGCTCGCCGTGCTCATCGGCGTCCTGGTCACCTTCGGGGTGTTCAACCGCAACAGCGAGCTCGTCGCCATGAAAGCCACCGGCATCAGCCTCTACCGGCTCGTTGTGCCCGTCCTCTCGATTGCCGCCATTCTCTCTGTCAGCCTCTTCCTCTTCGACCAGTACTACCTGCCCCAGGCCAATCGCAGGCAGGAGGCTCTCCGCGCCACCATCAAGGGCCGCCCCCCGCAGACCTTCCTGCATCCGGAGCAGAAGTGGATCTTCGGCAAATCGCAACCCGGCGAACCCGGCCACATCTTCTACTACCAGTTCTTCGACCCCGACACCGACGTGTTCGCCAACATGTCGGTCTTCGAGTTCGACCCGCGGACCTTCTCGATCTCCAAACGCATCTTCGCTTCACGCGTGTATTGGAACGGCACGGCAAACTCGTGGACCTTCGAGAACGGCTGGGAACGCGCCTTCGATGGCTCCGCGCAGAAACGGTACCAGGAGTTCACCAGCGCCGCCTTCGCTGAAATCCACGAAGACCCCAGCTATTTCAAAAAGGAAAGCCTGCAATCGCAGGAGATGAACTTCGGCCAGTTGGACCGCTATATCCGCGACCTCCGCCAAAGCGGATTCGACACCATGCGGCTGCGTGTCGCCTTATGGCACAAGCTGGCCTACCCGCTTATCGCCATCGTCATGGCCGTGCTTGCCATTCCCTTCGCGCTCTCCATGGGCCGGCACGGCTCGCTCAGCGGGATTGCCATCGCCATCGCCGTGGCCCTCGCCTACTGGGTGGTCGACGGCCTCTTCGGCGCCATGGGCAACGTCAACTACCTGCCCGCCGCACTCGCCGCCTGGAGTCCCGACATCCTCTTCGCACTCACGGGCGGTTATCTCCTGCTCCGTACCCCCACCTGAGAACCTGTTCACGATCTTCCGGGCAAGGAGCCTCGGAAAGGCACAGTGGATTATGTGCGGGACTTGTATTGAGGAGCCTCCCGCGGACGTGCATGATTTGTGCCGTGCAACTCATGTTTCGCTTCTGAAACCTGCGAAACCAGGCCGATCTCCCCCGTTCCCTGCCTTTGTCAACCCCCGATCTTTCTATCCCCCACAATCCAGGCCACATCCGTTTGCGCATTATTTCCGCGATCTGTCTATCCTTGAATCAGGATGCCCACAGCAACCCAATCCGCAGCCCAACACGCTTCCCGCTCAACGTGTCATCGCCCGCATCGCGGCGCACTCCACAGGCTCTGTGAGTCACAGCATGTGTGGAGCGCCCCGCAACCCGCGCGGCAATCGGCACTTCCCCGCGCCAGTTCCACAGAAAAAACAGCAGTCACAAGCGTGCAACTGTGCCGAGCCGCAAAAACAGCCCGGTGGCCCGGTCATCGATTCTGCCATGCGATTGCCTCGACCGGGGAAGACTGCGCCCATCTTCCGTCGCGGCGGCCGATGAGTGGGCCGCCCAAGAACGCACATGCTGC
>DASQSP010000218.1:0-8505 GCA_035642355.1 Occallatibacter sp. | reverse complement strand
TGATCCTTCAGAAGCTGAAGAAGGCTGCGGAAGACTACCTCGGACAGACCGTCACGGAGGCCGTGATCACGGTCCCGGCGTACTTCAACGACGCGCAGCGCCAGGCGACGAAGGACGCCGGCAAGATCGCCGGTCTCGACGTCAAGCGCATCGTGAACGAGCCGACCGCGGCGGCGTTGGCCTACGGGCTCGACAAGAAGAAGGACGAGACCATCGCCGTGTATGACTTTGGCGGCGGCACGTTTGATATTTCGATTCTCGAAGTGGGCGAAGGCGTGATCGAGGTGAAGTCGACCAACGGCGACACCCACCTGGGCGGCGACAATCTCGACCAGCGGATTGTGGAGTGGCTGATTGCCGAGTTCAAGACCGAGGAAGGTCTCGACCTGAGCTCGAAGGGCAACGAGATGGCCCTGCAGCGGCTGAAGGACGCGGCGGAGAAGGCCAAGATCGAGCTCTCGACCACGGTGGAGACGGAGATCAACCTGCCGTTTATCACCGCGGACGCGACCGGGCCCAAGCACCTGGTGCGCAAGCTGACGCGCGCCAAGCTGGAGCAGATGGTGGGCGACCTGCTGGAACGCTCGCTCGAGCCCTGCAAGAAGGCGATGGCCGATGCGGGCGTCGTAGCGAGCCAGATTGACGAGGTTGTTCTGGTGGGCGGGCAGACGCGTATGCCGAAGATTCAGGAGATTGTGAAGCAGCTCTTCGGCAAGGAGCCCCATCGCGGCGTGAACCCCGATGAGGTGGTGGCCGTGGGCGCGGCGGTGCAGGCGGGCGTGCTGGCGGGCGAGGTGAAGGATCTGCTGCTGCTGGACGTGACGCCGCTGACGCTGGCGATTGAGACGCTGGGCGGCGTGGCCACGCCGATGATTCCGCGCAACACGACCATCCCGACGAAGAAGACGGAGACGTTTTCGACGGCGGCCGACTCGCAGACAGAGGTTGAGGTGCATGTGCTGCAGGGCGAGCGGCCCATGTCGGCGCAGAACCGCACGCTGGGCAAGTTCAAGCTGGCGGGGATTCCGCCGGCGCCGCGCGGCGTGCCGCAAATCGAAGTCACGTTCGACATCGACGCCAACGGCATTTTGAACGTGACGGCGAAGGACAACGCGACCGGCAAGGACACGCGTATCACCATCACTTCAAGCTCGGGCCTGAGCAAGGACGAGGTGGAAAAGATGGCCAAGGACGCCGAGGCGCACGCGGCCGAGGACAAGGAGAAGCGCGAGCAGATTGAGGCGCGCAACGGACTCGACAGCCTGGTTTACAACATTGAGAAGATGCTGAAGGACGCGGGCGAGAAGCTGCAGGCGGCGGACAAGACCGAGGTTGAGAGTGCGCTGGCCGAGGCCAAGAAGACGCTGGAAGGCGAGCCCAGCGCGGCGGAAATGACGGCCGCGCAGGAGAAGCTGACCACGGCAAGCCACAAGCTGGCCGAGGTGCTCTACAAGGCGAACTCCGGCCAGCCCACGGAACCGGCGGCGGGTGAGCCGGGAGCCGAGGCCAAGAAGGACGAGGGCGTGATCGACGCTGAGTATGTGGACGTCGAGGACAAGAAGTAGCACCTGCGGTGCGGCTAACTCGCCCTTCGGGCGGAAGGACTTCGGGGTGGGCAGCGCAAACTGCCCACCCCTATGTTTTCGATGGCTGGTTTGGAGGCAAGAAATGTTGAACGGCTTTTGGGATAGCATGACCGCTCAATCAGGCGTGCTTGCTACATGGATTGGGTCCATTGCAACAACAGGATTGGTTATCAGCATCGCGCTTACATTGCGGTCAATGAAGATTTCGGCTCAATCGTCTGTTTTTAACCTGATGTTCGAGCGATTTAATGCGCCCAGTATGCTTTATGCACGTGCCGTCTTCGCCAAGACTCATTTGGATCGGAAGGAGAATTTCGGCATAAAGGACACTTTTCTGCCGTCTTCTGGCTGGCTGATCATCGCATTCCTCGATCAGATCGGGAAATTGGTTCAAGACAAGAAGCTCGGCCTTGATGACGTTAAACTTGCCTACGCCGACTATATTGCGATCATCGGACATCTCTGGGCAAAACGGATGAAAGGGGATGAGGAACAGTACAAGACTCGTTATACGGCGTTCCTCGACCTCCACGAGCGTATTGAGACGTCAAGGGCTTCACAACTGTTTAAGAGCGAACTTGACGCATTTTTCGACGAAGCGTTTTGGGAATGTGAAGCTGCACTCGATCAGAGTGCAAAAAGTGAGGACCACGCATCTTTGCCGCCTGTTGCGTGATGCGCTACACTTAACGCGTGATTCAGAGCTTCCGGCACGCGGGCATTGAGAGGTTCTTCCGGACGGGGAGCAAGGCGGGCATCGTTCCGTCTCATGCAGAGAAGCTCGCGAACCGGTTGCAGTTGCTCGATTTTGCAAAGTCGCCTGCGGATATGAATATGCCGGGCTGGGGTTTGCACAAGCTCAGCGGCAATCTCAAGGGGCATTGGGCAGTGAAGATGAGCGGCAACTGGCGCTTGACCTTCGCTTTTGAGAATGAAGACGCGATCCTGGTCGATTATCAGGATTACCACTAGGAGGTTGTATGCAGAGAATGCACAATCCGCCTCATCCCGGCAGGGTTTTGCGCGATGCGTTGGGCGATATGGATGTGACCACGGCGGCGAAGAAGCTGCATGTCTCGCGCACTACGCTCTCGCGCATTCTGAACGGGATGGCCGGTATCTCCGCTGACATGTCGCTGCGTTTGTCCGCCGCGTTGGGCACGCATGACAGCCTGTGGTACGAGTTGCAGATGAGCTATGACATCAGCCAGGCGCAGAAGAAGAAGAGGCCAAGAATCGAACGGTTCGATCAGGCGGCATAAGCTCTGCGCATCGCGCAGGCATGCAGGCCGCGCGGCAGGGGCTGCTTTAGAATGAGTTCACGCGGCGAGTGGGGAGTTGGTATGGATTACGCGAAGATCATCACGATTGATCCGGGAAAGCGCAGTGGCAAGGCCTGCGTTCGCGACCTTCGCATTACGGTGTATGACGTGCTCGACTACCTGGCCGCGGGCATGTCGCATGAACAGTTGTTGGCAGACTTCCCGGATCTGACGGAGACCGACATCCGCGCTTGCCTCGCCTTTGCGGCAGATACCGAGCGCCGTTTCGAGATTGTGTCGCTGTGAAGTTGCTGCTCGACGAGAACCTTGCGCCGCGGTTGGCATTGGCTCTCTCGGATTTGTATCCAGGCTCGTGTCATGTGCGCGACTGCGGACTGCGCGGAGCGTCCGATATCGCCGTATGGGAGCATGCTCGGCTTCACGGCTTTGCTCTGGTTTCAAAGGATTCCGACTTTTCCCAGCGCAGTCTTCTGCTGGGCAGTCCTCCGAAGGTGGTCTGGCTGCGCATCGGCAATTGCACCACGGCGCGCATCGACTTTGTGTTGCGCAATGCCGTGGATCGTGTTCTTGCCTTCGAGCAGAGCTCGGAAAGCTATTTGGTCCTGGCGCATCCCCGTAGCGTGTAGTGAGAAAGGGTAGTCAGCGGAAGGCAGGTTTCTTGCAACTCGTGCATCTGTGTAGTGAGATGGCCAGCAGGCTGGCGCGGTGAGCGATGAAGGTGTCGCTCACATTTGCTTTTGGACGAGTTGGTGAACAGCCTGATCCGGGTCGTTTCGTGTTCCGTGTTACGCTTAACGTTAAGCATGATTCAGTCCTTTGCTGACGCCGAGACAGAAGCGGTTTTCAGGACCGGCAAGAGCCGGCGATTGGGCGCGTGGGCGAGGGTTGCGCTACGGCGCTTGCAGGCTGTCGACTTTGCAACGACGATAGCAGACTTGCGCGAGCCGCCTGGCAACCGGCTGGAGAAGCTGAAAGGTGATCGCAAGGGCCAATGGAGCATACGGATCAACGATCAGTTTCGGGTTTGCTTTCGCTGGGATGGCAAGGATGCATGGGATGTGGAGATCGTTGACTATCACTAAGGAGGTGGCATGAGCATCGCGCGCAAACACGAGGAACGAGGCGTGCCGGTTCATCCGGGCGAGTTTCTGCGTGAGGATTTTCTTGTGCCGCTGGGCCTTTCGGCGAATGCATTGGCCCTTGCCTTGCGAGTACCTGTCACAAGAATCTCGGAGATTGTGAGAGAGCGGCGCGGCATTACGGCGGATACGGCGCTGCGGCTGGCGCGGTACTTTGGCACGACGCCGGATTTCTGGATGAAGATGCAGATGGCTTATGATCTGGCGCTGGCCAGCCGGGAAGTGACCGCGCGCATTGAAGTTGAGATATTTCCCGCGCCGCGCACGGAAAAGGGCGCGCTGAAGCCACGAAAGATCGCCTGACTTTAGCGGCGTCGATTGCCTGCCACGGAGATGTCGGTGGCAAGCGTAAGGACAGAGACCAGCAACAGCGTTTAACCGGAAGCTGAGTTTGTAAATCTATGGCGACAACGACCAACAAGGATTACTACGGGACGCTCGGGGTCAAGAGGACGGCCACGCCGGAGGAGATTCGCAAGGCCTTTCGCAAGGCGGCGCGGCGCTATCACCCGGATGTGAATCCGGGGGACAAGAAGGCGGAGGAGAAGTTCAAGGAGATCTCCGAGGCCAACGACATTCTGAGCGATGAGAAGAAGCGCAAGGTGTATGACCAGGTGGGCTTCTACTCCGACCAGATTGATCCGGCGCAGGCCGAGGCTTATGCGCGGCAGCAGACGGCGGGCCAGCGTCCGCCGGTGGATTTTGGCGGATTCGATTTCTCGGGCTTTGGTGGCGGGGGTGGCGCGCAGCCGCAGGCGGGCGCAGGGTCGGGCACATGGGGCAGTTTCAAGGACATTTTCTCGGGCATATTTTCAGGCCAGCAGCAGCCGCAGCGGCCGCGCGGGCCGCAGCAGGGCAGCGATCTCGAATATCAGGCGACGGCGGACTTCTGGACGGCGATTCGCGGCGGACAGGCGCGCGTCCAGGTACACCGGCAGGAGGCGTGCCCCACCTGCCATGGCATGGCGCAGACCGGCGGCCCGGCCACCTGCCCGGAGTGCAACGGCACCGGCCAGGTGACGCAGATGGGCGGGCGGATGAAGTTCAACATTCCGTGCCCGCGGTGCAACGGGACGGGCCGGGTGTCGAACGAGTGCCCAACCTGCCAGGGCGAGGGTACGGTAAGCCGCACGGAGACGGTCGAGTTTCGCATCAAGCCAGGGACACGCGATGGGCAGCGGATTCGGCTGCAGGGCAAGGGCAACGCGGGCGTGGACGGCGGCGCGGCGGGCGACCTGTTTGTGATTGTGCGCACGGGCACGCATCCGGTGTTTGCGCGCGCGGGCGACGATATTCAACTGACGGTGCCGGTGACGGTGCCGGAGGCTTCGCTGGGCGCGAAGGTGGATGTGCCGACCATCGACGGGCGGGCGCAGTTGAAGATTCCCCCCGCGACGCAGAGTGGGCAGAAGCTGCGCATGCGCGGGCGCGGGGTGGAGAGCGCCGCCAACCCCGGCCAGCGCGGCGACCAGATTGTGACGGTTGAAGTGGTAGTGCCGCAACTGCAGGACGAGCGCAGCCGCGAGATTATGCGCGAGCTGGCCAAGCTGAACAACCAGGATCCTCGCGTGATGCTGTTTGACAAGTTGTAGACTTGGCGCGAGGCCCGCAACCTTTGAAATCCGACCTGTTTGAATGGGATGACCGGAAGGCCGAAGCGAACCTCCGCAAGCATGGGGTCAGCTTCGCCGAGGCAGCGACTGTACTCTACGACAAGGCCGGTTTGATTCTCGAAGACCTAGCGCGCTCCGGGGATGAGCCGCGGGTGATTTTGATTGGTTCTTCAGCAGTGGGACGGGTATTGTTGGTGGTATATACCGAGCGCACAGCGCAGGCTGGCGGCGACCGGTACCGTGTGATCAGTGCGCGCAAGGCTACACCGCGAGAGAGGAGCACTTATGAGTCGCAAAGAAAATCCGGCAATTGATGCGTTTGAAGACGATGAGATGCTGCCGGAATATGATCTCTCGAAAGCGGTTCCGGGAAATACCGCGTATCGGCTCGGCGAGGATGATGGCGACGAGGCGGCCATTGAACAGTTCTGGCGCGGGTTGGGATTTGAAGTGGAGCGAATTACCGAGCCCGATCAGCGCCATTCAAAGGCGCCGGATTTTCTGCTCCGGCGCGCGGGGGCGGTGGTGGCCGTTTGCGAAGTGAAGTCGATGGGTGATTTTGATTACACGGTCAGGGTATTGCACCAGGAAGGGGCGCCAACCGAAACCCATCGCAATTGGCGGGATAGCAATGCGGAGCGTGTGCTCCAGCGGACTGGCCTGGCGATGGATCAACTGGCTTGTTGGAACAACGACCGGTCTCTGGCGCAGGTGTTTGTGCTGGTCAATCACGACCGGCAAACGCACAGAGAATCCGTTCAGACAGCGCTGCTGGCGTTGTCGGGAATCGATGCCACATTCTGGTTTGAGTCAGACGGCGGCGCACTGGACGCCAATCCGGTGGTGATTGCGTCGGCGGAAGGGCAGCGGAGATTGAAGGACCAATTGGGTCTGGCATTGGAGACGCGATTGAGTTTGACTTCGGCGGCGTGATGAGCGTGCAAGGGAAAGGACGTTTCAATTGTCAATCAATGCAGTTCAATCGCAATTGAGAAATATCCCGAAATAGCCATGGCCGCGAAACGCAAATCCAAAGGCGTGTACATGATCTCGGCGGTGGCCGAGATGTACGAGATTCATCCGCAGACGCTGCGCCTCTATGAGCGCGAAGGACTGCTGAAGCCCTCGCGCACCGACGGCAACACGCGCTACTACACGGACGAGGATCTGGAGCGGCTGGAGTTCATCCTGAACCTGGCGCGCGACCTGGGCGTGAATATTGCCGGGATCGCTATCATTCTGCAGATGCGCGAGCGCATGGAAGAGATGAACCGGCAGATGCAGAGCTTTGTGGAGTATGTGCGCTCGGAGATGCTGACCCGCTTCCAGCAGGGGACGCCATCGACTTCGGCGGCGATTGTGCCGCTCCGCAAGGCCGTGATTATGCCCAGGGGCGCGGGGCGGCGCGACGGGCGCTAGAGCGGTTTCAGTGTAGGTGTACCCAACTTTGTACTATCCCCGGTCCCTCCGCCGCGGCGGACGAGGGACCGGGGGCACCCAAGGTGGGTATAGCAATGGTGAAATCGCGCTAAGCGTTCTTTGAAGCCCGGCGAGGGCGGAGCGCGCGCTTCGATACAATGCCCATAGTTTCCTCAGACATGTTCGCGAAGAAGAAGTGGACTGAATGAAAGACGTGTTGCTGGGCTTGGCGCTGTTTGGCACCCTCACTTCGACAATTTTTTTAGGCCTTGTGATCGCGGCATCGGTGCGTTTCCGGCGGATTGCGCGGGCGCGGCGTGCAGTGCCGCCGGCTACGGTGCTGCCGCCGGTAAGCCTGCTGAAGCCGCTGCACGGGGCCGAGCCGGGACTCGAAGAATATCTCGAGAGCTTCTTTGCGTTGGACTATCCGGAGCTGGAGATACTGTTTTGCGCGCGCACGGAGGCGGATGCCGGATTACAACTGGCGCGCACGGTGGCGGCGCGGCATCCGGAGGTGTCGGCGCGTTTTCTGCTTTCGGGCGCGCCGCCCTGGCCCAATGCGCGCTGCTATTCGCTCTCGGTGATGGCGCCCGAGGCGGCGCACGAGCTGCTGGTGATTACCGACAGCGACGTGCGGGTGCGGCCGGAGTTTCTGCGCGACCTGGTGGCCTCGTTCGCGGACCCGCGCACCGGCGCGGCCACGTGTCTTTATCGCGGCGATGCCACGGGGCTGGGCGTGTGGGGCCTGATGGAAGGGCTGGGCATGAGCGTGGAGATGACGGCCGGCGTGGTGACGGCGGACATGATGGAAGGGATGCGTTTTACGCTGGGCCCCTGCATGGCGGTGCGCAAGCAAGCGCTGGCGGCGATTGGGGGATTCGAGAAGCTGGGCTACTACTATGCCGATGACTTTATGCTGGGCAATCTGGTGGCGGGGGCGGGATGGCACGTGGCGCTTTCGTCGCATGTGATCGACCACTGCATTGTGAATGACGGCTTCTGGCGAAATTTTTCGCACCAGTGGAGTTGGATGAAGTCGACGCGGTTCAGCCGGCCGATGGGCCATTTGGGCACCGGCCTCACGTTTGCCGCGCCGTTTGGGCTTTTGGGGCTGGTGGGCGGTTACGTGGCGGGGTTGTCGGCGCTGGGCTGGGCGATCTTCGGCTGGGCTTATCTGTCGCGCGTTCTGCTGAGCCTGATTGCGGGCGGCTGGGTGATCGGCGACCCCGATGCGTACCGGTTTTGCTGGCTCTATCCGCTGCGCGACCTGATGGGCGGCGTGCTTTGGGCGCTGAGCTACACCAGCCGCAGAGTGGGCTGGCGCGATGACCGCTTTGTTTTGGAGAAAGACGGGCTGATGCGGAAGGTGTAATGAGGCCGTAGGGATGGCGGTATCTGATTCGCGACCGGATGGGCATTGGGTTTTTTGTAGCGAGTTACGGGAGAGTTGCGGACCGAGTGCATG
>DASQSP010000217.1:0-10914 GCA_035642355.1 Occallatibacter sp. | reverse complement strand
CAGCACGAGTTTCAGGGGCTCATGCAGCAGGAGATGATGCGCGTGCACAAGGGAGAGAACACGGCGCTGCCCACGCTCGTCGAGCGCGTCTTTGCTCCGGTTATGACCATGTATCAGTCGATGGTGCGCGAGGGCGTCGCATCGGGCGAACTGATCGAGGTCGAGTGGATGCAGATTTATCTCGCGTCGCTGGGTGCGAACGTATTTTATTTTTTGAGCGCGCCGGTGTGGCGTATGCTGCTGCCCACCGAGCCATTCAGTTCCGAGGCAATTGCCGCTCGCCGCATTGCGCTGGTTGAGTTTCTGGGGCAGGCGATCTTCAAGGACCGGCAACGGGGAGCCGAAGTTGTTCGACGCGTGATGGCCGACACGCCGTTGCCCGCATTCGATGCAGATCGGCTGATATTGGGGAGGAAGAATGAACGCGCGCAATAGGGTCTTTATGATTCTCGGGCTGCTCACGCTGGGGTCGCTGATCTGGTATTTGACGACGAGCCGCACTTCGAGCGATCTGGAGCTTATCGGCACGGTGGATGCGAATGAAGTGATGGTCGGCGCCAAGATTCCGGGCCGCATTCAAACGCTATCGGTGGAGGAAGGGCAGAGCGTGCAGGCCGGGCAGAAGATTGCCGTGATTGAGAGCGAGGACCTGACCGCGGAGCAGGCGGCGGCGGACGCCACCGTTGCCAGCAACCAGGCCAAGCTTGGAGAGACGGAGGAGACTGAGCGGCAGAACCAGGGCGAGACCACCAGCGCCACGATTAATGCCGAGGCGCAGGAGCGCGCCGCTATTGCGGCACTGGAGCAGGCGCAGGCCAACCTGGATCATCAAAAGGCCGACAGCATGCGCACCATGGCAATGGCGAAGCAAGGCATTGCCAGCCAGCAGGCGAATGACGACGCCGTGACCAGCTTGCAGGCCGCGCATGCAGCGGTCGAAACAGCCAGGCAAAATCTGGCGGCTGCGCAGGCCGCGGTCAAACAGGCGCGCGCCCATGAGTTGCTCGCCGCCGCTTCCGCCCGAACGGTTGCCTCGACGCGCGGGCTGGTGCTGAACGCAAAGGCACTGGCGGACCAGGCGAGTGTTGAGATGAGCTACGCGCAGGTGTTTGCGCCAGTCACAGGAAAAGTGAATGTGCTGGCGGCGCGGCAGGGCGAAGTGCTGCCCGCGGGCGGCACCATCGCCACGGTCATGGATCTGTCGCAGACCTGGGTCTACGCGCCGCTGCCCGAGACACAGGCCGATGCTGTGCAGCTCGGCGACGAACTGCGCGTGGTGATGCCGAGCGGTACGGAGGTGAAAGGCAAAGTGATTGCCAAGTCCTCGCTGGCGGACTTTGCCACGCAGCGCGACATCAACGGGGGACGCAAGCGCGATATCCGCACCGTTCAGATCAAGCTGCTCATCCCCAATCCCGATGAGCGCTTTGTGCCCGGCATGACCGCCGAGGTCTTTGTGCCCAAAAGCAAGCTGGTGAAGCCATGACCGCCGTTGCTGAAGCGCCGGTGAAGCATGCAACGTTGACGGCAACGCCTGCCATTCAGGTGGAGAAGATCGTCAAGCGGTACGGGGACTTCGAGGCGGTGAAGGGCGTTGACTTCGCAGTCGCGGAGGGCGAGATCTTCGGCTTGCTTGGGCCCAACGGAGCCGGGAAGAGCACGCTCATCCGCATGATGACCACGCTGATTCCGGTTACCGCGGGCAGGGCGATTGTGGGCGGGCACGATGTGAGCAAGGACTCCGACGCGGTGCGCAGCATGATCGGCGTGATTCCGCAGGCCATGACCAGCGACCCCGATCTGACCCTCGGAGAGAACCTCAGTATTTATGCCAAGCTCTACAGCGTGGGCCGGGCGGAGCGCGAAAGAAACATTGTCGCCGTGCTTGAGGCCGTGGACCTGTTGAAGTGGCGCGACGCCCCCACCAAGACGCTGTCCGGCGGCATGCGCCGGCGGCTGGAGATCGCGCGCGGCCTGGTGCACAACCCGCGCATCTTTTTTCTCGACGAGCCGACCACCGGCCTCGACCCGGTGTCGCGCATCGCGGTGTGGGAGATGCTGAACAACCTGAAGAAGTCGCGCAACCTCACCATGCTGCTGACGACGCACTACATGGAAGAGGCCGACCGTCTCTGCGACCGCATCGCCATTGTGGATCACGGCACGCTGGTGGCGCTGGGCACGCCGGTCGAACTCAAGCAGAGCGTGCCGGGATCGAATGTGGTGGAAGTGCAGTTCAATCGCGAGGATGATGGCTGGAAAGCTCGCCTGCTGGCTTTGCCTCATGTGACGGATGTGCAGTCGCAGTCGGCGGGCGTTTACCGCGTGCTCACGGCGAACGGTTCCCAGACGACAACGCAGTTGGTGGAGATGGCCGCCTCGCTCGGCGAGCAGCTCACGTCGCTGAGCGTGCAGAACACCTCGCTCGACGACGTGTTTGTACACTACACCGGCCGCCAGCTTCGCGATGAGCAGGTGAAGGCGGTGTTCTCCATGCCGCCGCGGCCAGGAGCGCAGCCATGAACAGAATGTTTGCCATTGTCGAGCGCGAGATGCGGAAGTTCTTTCGCTCGCCGGTTCTCATGGTCATGTCGATGATGCTTCCCCTGGTGCAGCTCGTGATTCTCGGCAACGCCTTCGGCGGGAAAATTCGCGGCGCGAAAGTCGCCGTTGTCGATCATGATCACGGCCCGCAGGCTGTGAAGGTGCGAGAAGCCTTTGACGCCGTCGCCGCGAATATCGCGACCTTCAAGACCGTGGCCTACGACGACGAGACCACGGCGCGCGAGGACGTGCGCACGGGCAAGGTGGATGCCGCGGTGATTATTCCGGCGCAGTACTCGCGCCGGGTCTATGCGCAGGATGCGCCGAGCATCGGCCTGGTGGTGGACAACTCCGATCAGTTCATGAGCAGCTCGCTCGAGTCCGAGATGCAGTCGCTGATCGACGCGCTGAATCAGCCGGTGATTCAGGACCGCGTGGTGAAGAAGATCGCGCTGGAGATCGTCGAGCTTTACCCCTACGTCGAGTACATGAAATACCTGCTGCCGGGCTGCATCGCGCTTGCGATGTACATCTCCGTGATGATCGGCGGCGGAATGCTGTATATCGACGACAAGGCGCGGGGCGTGCACGAGGGCTATCTGGTGACGCCCATCACCAAGCTGGAACTCGTGCTGGGGCTCAACATCGCGGGCGCAATCAAGGCCGTGCTCAGCGGCATCTGCCTTACCGTGATCGGCACGCTGATGGCGGGCCTCGGATCGATTTTTCATCCTGTGGAGATGCTGGAGATGTTGCTGCTCATGCTGGGAACTTCGCTCGCATTCAACGGGATGATGTTCCTGATGATGGTGCGGGTGGACGACCCGCTGGTTCCGCGCGCCATGTTCGGCGTGTTGAACACGCTGCTCTATTTTCCTTCGGGCGCCATCTATCCCATCGCCGCGTTTCCCAGGTGGCTGCGCGGCATTGCCGTGGTCGATCCGTTCAGCTACGCCATTCACGGCTTCAAGGCGGTGCTGCTGAAAGATGGAGGGTTTTTCGCGATCCAGTACGATCTGCTCTTTCTGTTCGCGTTTGGAATCGGCACGCTGCTGATCGCTACGCCGCTGTTCAAACGCACTCTCTAGTTGCCGATTCACAATGCTCTGAGCGGCCGCTCCAACGCGGCCGCGAGAGCGCGTGAAATCACCTAACGCCCTGGGCGTTGAAGCAGGACAACAGCTCCTTGAAGTCGTCGAACATGGGCAGCCGGTCCCTTCAGGTCATAAGCGGCGCGTGTCATCTCGGCAACCGCAGCCATGCGCTCGTGGGCGGGACGGCTCTGCCAGTAGCGGTATTCGTCCGCCTTCATCTCCCGCGGACTGGCGTAGACATGGACGCTCTTCTCCATCACTCAATTCTCCGGCCAGCGGAGAAGGATGGCAAGCATATACCGCGTGATGCTGCTTACCCCTGGCGCGTAAAGTCGCCGCTCTTGCCGCCGGTCTTGGCTTCGAGCTGCACACTGCGAATCACGATGCCTTTGTCCAGCGCCTTGGTCATGTCGTAGACGGTCAGCGCGGCAATTGAGGCTGCCGTCAGCGCCTCCATCTCCACGCCCGTCGGCCCCACCGTCGCCGCCGTCGCGGTGATGCGCACGCCGCCCTCCACCACCTCCGCCGTCACGTCCACATGGGTAAGCGCCAGCGGATGGCACATCGGAATCAGCTCCGAGGTGCGCTTGGCCGCCTGAATGCCGGCCACCCGCGCCACCTCCAGCGGATTGCCCTTGGGGTTGGCGGGCAGCGCCGCCAGCACCGCCGCCGAAAGCTCGACAAAGGCCGAAGCCGTGGCCGTGCGCCGCGTGGCCTGCTTGGCGCTCACGTCCACCATGGCCGCGCGGCCGGTTGCGTCGTAGTGCGAGAGCCCCGCCTTTGTTGAATCTGACGTAGCCGATTCCGGCCCGGCTGATTCCGTCATGTCATAACTCCTCAAAGCAAAAGAATACGCACCAGCGCGCCGGCGTCCAGGCTGCCCGCCTCCTCCGGCACCACCACAAAGCAATTGGCCCGCGCAAAAGCCGGTAAGTCGCCCGAACCCTGCCAGCCAATCGTCTCCACCTGCGGCAGCGCGCCACCCGCCGGATTGAAATCCGCCAGCGCCGGCAGAAAGCGGGTGAGCCCTGGCTTCGCTTTCTTGTCGGCCTCGCCGCTCAGTTGCGCCGCCGCGAAACGCGGCCCGGCGCCGGGCAGGCCCGCCAGCGCGCCCAGCACCGTCGTGCCAAACAACGCGAATGTCACCGCCGACGAGAGGGGATTTCCCGGCAGACCGAAGAAGGGCAGAGCAATGCCCGCGCGCGGCACATCGCCGAACACCAGCGGCTTGCCCGGCTGCATGCGCACGCCGGTGAAGTGAAATTGCGCACCACGCCGCTCCAGCGCCGGCTCCACCAGATCGAACTTGCCCGCCGAGACGCCGCCGGAGATCAGCAGCAGATCGGCATTCATCGCCTGTGCCAGCGCCGCATCCAAGACACGACCCAGCGCGTCGGCCGTGTCCGCGGCAGTGGGCAGCACCACTGCCTGGCCGCCCGCCGCCGTCACCAGCGCCGCCAGCATGGGCGCATTGGAGTTGCGAATCTGCCCCGGAAGCGGCGTCGCATCCACCGCGACCAGCTCGTCGCCGGTGGTCAAAATCGCCACCCGCGGCCGTGCAAACACGTCAATCTCCGCGTAACCGCACGTGGCCGCCAGCGCCATCTGCGCCGCGCCCAGCCGCGCGCCCGACTCAATCAACACATCGCCCGCCAGCCCCTGCGCGCCCTGCGCCACCACATTCTCGCCCGCTTTGAGCGCGCGCGGCGCGATCAATCGCACTCGCGCGCCCTCCCGTTCCACATGCTCCAGCATGGCCACGGCATCGGCATCTTCCGGCACTGCCGCGCCGGTCATGATCTCCCACGCAGCGCCCGCCGCGAGCGGACCCGGCGGCGGCTCGCCGGCATGGGTCGCACCCGCAACCGGCAGCCAGCCATGCGCATTCAGCTCCGCGGCGCGCCCCGCAAACCCATCCCGCGTTGACCGCGCGAAGGGCGGCTGGTCGGCATCGGCTACGATCGCCTGCGCCAGCACCCGTCCCGCAACCTCACCCAGCGCCAGCCGTTCCCGCGCGGCAACCGGCGTCAGCGCACGCGCGTAACGCGCCACACTCTCTGCTGCATCCGCGTAGCTCAACACGCCGCTCATGCAGTGGATTGTAGCCGCCCCGCCGCCGCTCCCTCCATGCGCAGCCATGCCCATAAAAGAAAAGGGCGCCTCCGTCGCCGGATACGCCCCTTGCCGGTGCTTCAACTGGAGCGCGATCTACTTCTTGCCCGCCTTGTAGGTTGAGTTGATCTTGGTGCCCGCCTGCGACAGAATGCTCTGCACTTCAGCCGCATAGAGTCCGGTCGGAGCCAGCTCCAGATATTTCTGGTAGGCCGCCTCGCACTCCGCCGGCAGCTCGATGCGCTGCGTCTTGGGGTCGATGGTGGCCTTGTTCACCAGCCCCTGGCCTTTGAGGTAGTAGACCAGCGCGTCGTTGGGGTCGTTCGCAATCGCGATATTGGCGGCTGCTACCTGCGCATCCGCATTGCCCATCTGGAAGAAGATCACAGCCTGGTTGCGCAGGTACGATCCGGCCGAAGGAGGATTCGCCTTCGCGGCAGCGCTAAAAGCGGCGTTGGCCTCCGGCACCTTGCCCGCGCGCGCGTAGATCTCGCCCAGACCGGAGTCAGCCAGGCCGTCGATGGCTGGAGTCTTCTTTTCTGCGGCGTTGGTCTCGAGAGCCTTCTTGTAGGAGGCTTCGGCATCGTCGTACTTCTTCAGCCCCACCTGCGCTTGGCCAAGATACGCCCACAGCACCGGCTCGGTGGGGCGCAACGCCGTGTCCTTGCTCATCATGGTCTCAACGTCGGTGTACTTGGCGGTCTTGATCTCGTTGGTCTTGGCGTCGACGTCCGCGCGCGCAGCCGCGGCGCCCAACTCCTGCGCGGCCGCCGCATGCGCGCCGTCGGCGTCCTTCAGATCCTGGCTAACCACCTTCAGGTCCGCGTTCAGGGCCTTGACCACTTCATTGGATTTGAGCGCCTCGGAGTTCTTCTTGCGCAGTTCTTCAAGCTGCTTCTTCTGGTCCTCCGGCAGCTTGTCGATAAAGGCCTGGCGCGACATATCCAGGTCGCCTGCCGTCTCCCCCGTGGCGGCCACGACCACGCCCTGAATTTCATCGGATTCCTTGTCCTTGGCCAGGCCCTCGGTGCGGTACACGATGGTGTACGTGCCCGGCGGCACTTCGCCCGTGTAGTTGCCGTTGGCATCCACCGGAAAGACGCCCTTCTCGTTGTTCTGCCCCGGCTCTGCCGGCGCGCCGTTCTTGGTTGCAAGATAAGTCACCGTACCGCCGCCCTGCGCTGCGCCGGTGGGATTGGTGACGTGGCCATGGACCTTGACAGGTGCCGCGGCCGGCTGCTGCGCCAGGACCGGAGACGCCAGGACCAGGGAAAGGACCGGAACGCAGGCGAAAGCCCGCGCGCCCAGCGAAAGGAATAGGTTATGTTTCATGGTTTCTCTCCTTGGGAGCCCGCGCGGCCTTAGCCATCCGCCTGCTCCTTGCAATAACTCGTCGTCTGTTCTCTGTCGCGCCGCAGGCTCCGCGCCCGGGCTGCAATGAATCAACACGACCAAAGGTAAATCCAACCCTCGGGTCCGCACAAGACCGGAACCCGCTGAGAGCGCCCTACAATGGCACTATGGCCACCACCATCCGGCCGGCCGTTCGCGCCGACGTTCCGCAGATTCTCGCCTTCATCCGCTCCCTGGCCGCCTATGAGCGCGAGCCGGACGCGGTCACCGCTACCGAGGCCGATCTCATGCGTGACGGCTTTGGAGAATCCGCCTTCTACTATTGCCTCATTGCCGAGCACGACGGCGCGCCTGCCGGATTCGCTCTCTATTTTTTCAACTACTCGACATGGACGGGCCGCCCCGGCCTCTACCTCGAAGACCTCTTCGTGCTGCCCGAGCTGCGCGACCACGGTATCGGCAAGGCCCTGCTTCAGCAGGTCGCTGCCATCGCGGTTGAAAACAACTGCCCCCGCCTGCAATGGGAAGTGCTCGACTGGAACCAGCCGGCCATCGACTTCTACGCCGCAATGGGTGCGGAGTTTCTCGACGCCTGGCGCAATGTGCGGGTCTCCGGCGAGGCGCTGCGCAAGCTGGCGGGCGTTGAGGCCGCTTCAGGGGCGGCAATGCTATCTGCTGAGCCACAGATGGACGGCTCCCAGTGAAGATTCGCGTCATCGGCGGCGGACTCGCCGGCCCTGAGGCCGCGCTCACCGCCGCGCGCCTCGGCTGCGATGTGGAGCTCTACGAGATGCGCGCCATGGTTGACGGGCAGCCGCGCCTCACCCCCGCTCACCAAACTATTGAATTTGGCGAACTGGTCTGCTCCAACTCGCTCAAGAGCGAGTCGCCCAACACCGCGCCCTGGCTGCTGAAACAAGAGATGCGCCGCGCGGGTTCTGCTCTGCTGCGGCTCGCTGATGAGACAGCGGTACCAGCAGGCCACGCCCTCGCCGTCGATCGCGTCGAGTTCTCCCGTCGCATCGCCGAAGCCATCGCCGCCGAGCCGCGCATTCGCGTGATCCGCGAAGAAGTGACTTCGCTTGACGCGCCCGACGATGTGCTGACCGTGCTAGCCACCGGCCCGCTCACTTCGCCCGCTCTCAGCGCCGAGCTGGCCCGCATCACCGGCGCCGAGCATCTGGCCTTCTACGACTCCATTTCGCCGATCGTCGACGCCGACTCGATCGACATGGACCGCGTCTACTTTGCCGCGCGCTGGGGCAAGGGCACCGCCGACTACATCAACTGCCCCATGAACCGCGAGGAGTACGACACGTTCCTCGACGCGCTGCTCGCCGCCGAGCCCGCCGAAAGCCGCGCGTGGGAGAAGCTCGAATACTTCGAGGGCTGCCTGCCTATTGAGGAGCTGGCCCGCCGCGGCCGCGACACCCTGCGCTTCGGACCCATGAAGCCCGTCGGCCTCGACGACCCCCGCACCGGCAAGTGGCCCTACGCCGTGGTGCAACTGCGCATGGAGAACGCCCGCGCCTCCAGCTACAACCTCGTCGGCTTCCAGAACCACCTCAAGTGGGGCGATCAGGCCCGCGTGCTGCGCCTCATCCCCGGCCTCGAAAATGCAAAATTCCTGCGCTACGGCCAGATTCATCGCAACACCTACATCTGCGCGCCCGTTCTCCTCGATGAAACACTGCGCCTGAAAAAACAACCGACTCGGGTGCCCCCGGTCTCGATTTTGAGACCGGGGATGGACGAACATCAACGCGAAGACCTCGCCGGTTATCAAATCCTCTTCGCCGGCCAGCTCTCCGGCGTCGAGGGCTACACCGAGTCCATCGCCACGGGCCTGCTCGCCGGCCTCTACGCCGCGGCCCTCGCGCACGGCGAAGAGCCTGTGCCCGTCCCGCGCATCACCGCGCTCGGCTCGCTGGTCCACTACATCACCCACGCCGACCCCAAACACTTCCAGCCCGCCAACATCACCTTCGATCTGCTGGAGCCGCTCGAAGAAGAGCTGCGCAAAAAGATCCGCGACAAAAAAGAGCGCCACCGCATGCAGTGCGAGCGCGCCCTCGCGGCGTTCGATGCGTGGTGGGCGGCGTTCAGCAATCAGCGTGCCGCGGTGCGCTGACCGAGCCCCAAGCCCTGGCCCTGCTGGAACCTTTCCCGCCGCATCCGTGTCCAACATACGCAGGGTACAGCGCGCGTGGGTGTGAGAGCCACTGCGTAGTACCCTGATAGTTGGAGCCGATGGTGTCTCAGCGTTCAATCGCAGTCTTCGCCGCAGCCGTTGCGCTGGCTCTCGGCAGTCTTAGCGCACACGCGCAGACTGCGCCCGCGTCGAAGGCCGGCCCGGTCAACTCTGGCCCAGGCAAGCCCGCCACCAAGTCTGATCCCGTCAAGCTCCTGCTGCCGCCTCCGCCCTCGAAGCCCGGGCCGCTGCTGCCCGATGCCTTTGCCGGCTGGGTGGTCGACGGCGCCATGCAGACCGTGACCGACGCCGCGCAGGCCGACAGCGCCAACGCTGAGGCCCTGCGCGAGTACGACTTTACCCACGGCCTGCTCGCCACCTACAAGCGCGGCGGCCAGACCCTCACCGTGCATGCGCTCGGCTTCCTCGATGCCAGCGGCGCTTACGGCGCGTACAGCTTCTATCGCCACAACAACTGGCCCAAGGAGCAGATTGGCAACGGCGCAACCTCGGACCACAATCGTGTCCTCTTCTGGGTCGGCAACACCGTGGTCGACGCCAACTTCTCCGAGATCACTCCCATGTCCGCCGCGGAGATGCGCGAACTGGCCGGCCAGATTCCCGTGCCCCAGGGCAACCGCTCGCTCACCCCGCCCATCCTCTACAACCTGCCCCAGGCCACGCTGGAAAAGCAGACCGCCCACTACGCGCTCGGACCCGCGGCCTATGTGGCCTCCGGCGGCGTGCTGCCGCCCGCGCTGGTGGGCTTCGACCGCGGCGCCGAGGCCTTGACCGCCAGCTACAACCTGCCCTCCAACGAGGCCACGCTCACCCTCATCGACTACCCCACGCCGCAGATGGCCGCCGCGCAGGAGCAGAAGATTCGCGCCTACATCAAGGCCGGCGCGCACGCCCAGCCCGCGTTTCCCAAGCCCCTCGCAGATTCGGATCAGGCTTCGCTCGAGGTACGGCGCAGCGGGCCGCTGGTGATCGTCGTCAGCGGCGACGCAATCCCCGAGGAGAGCCACCGGCTCATCGAGTCGGTCTACTTCCAGGAAGATCTGGTCAACATTCCGCAGCCCACGGAGGGACAAACGGCCCGCGCCACCCGCCTGCTCTTCGGCATCGCGCAACTGATCATCGTCGGCGGCAGCGCCGCCCTTCTGCTCGGCTTCTTCCTCGGCGGCGGCCGGGCTCTCTATCGCAGGGCGCGCGGCAAGCCGGTCTCTACCGTCTACGACACCGAGTTCATCAGACTCGATCTTGAAAAGTAACTCCGCATCGGCCGCCACCCGGCACCAGAAGGGTTACCAGCGCGCCTAGCCCTGTGGAAAAGCGCATAAAAACCCCACAAAACACAGTAGAAACCCCACAAAATCTGCCCAATAAAAGGCGAATAGACCACGAAAATCAAGTTGGAGGCCCAAATTGGGCATTATCTATAAGATGCTCATTATAAATAAGTTATTTAGCCAACGGTTTATTCTTGACACTCCCTTCCCCCGCCCCTAGTATGCAGCCAGAAAGTTCTGATGGCTTTGCCTCCGTTGGAACTATTCTCCCTAAGGAAAAAGCTGCCCTGTTGCCGGGCGGCTTTTTCCGTGTCTGCACCCTTTTTCG
>DASQSP010000216.1:0-13156 GCA_035642355.1 Occallatibacter sp. | reverse complement strand
GTGCGAGCGGTGCGAAAAACGCTTTACCACGTATGAACGGATCGATGAGATCCCCTACATGGTGGTGAAGAAAGACGGCCGCCGCGAGCGCTTTGACCGGCAGAAGGTGCTGAGCGGATTGCTGCGCGCCTGCGAGAAGCGGCCGGTCGCGTCGGGCCAGCTTGAAAAAATTGTGGACGCAACCGAGAGCTATCTGACGGATGCGCCGGAGCGGGAGCGCACCACCAGCGAAGTGGGCGAGCTGATTATGCAGCATCTCAAGGGGCTGGACACGGTGGCCTACATCCGCTTCGCGTCGGTGTATCGCGACTTCAAGGATGTGAACGAGTTCAAGCAGGAGCTTGAGGGCCTGCTGGATACGCATCGCGGCGGGCGCGGGAAAAAATAGCTATCAGCTATCAGCTTTCAGCTCTTTCGTGCGGATCGAATGACATCGACGAAACCCAGAGGGCTGACGGCTGATATCTGATAGCTCAAGAGCTAGGAGCTGCTTTTATGTCTCACAAAGTCACACTTATCCCCGGTGACGGCATCGGCCCGGAGGTCACGCAGGCGGTTCTGCGCATTCTTGAAGCTACCGGCGTCGTTTTCGAATGGGAACGCTTCGCCGCCGGCGCGGAAGCCTTTGAGATCTTCGGCGAGTACATTCCCGCGGCGCTCTACGAGTCGATTGAGCGGAATAAAGTCGCGCTCAAGGGGCCGGTGACCACGCCCATCGGCGGCGGCTTCAAGAGCATCAACGTGACGCTGCGCAAAAAGTTCGATCTCTTCGCCAACTTCAGGCCGATCAAGAATCTGCCGGGGCTTGAAACCAAGTTCCCCAATGTGGACCTGATTATTGTGCGCGAGAACACCGAGGGCGAGTACGTGGGCCTGGAGCACGAAGTGGTTCCGGGCGTGGTCGAGAGCATCAAGGTCATCACGGAGAAGGGCTCGACGCGCATTGCGAAGTTTGCGTTCGAGTATGCGCGCAAGCATGGGCGCAAGAAGATTCATTCGATTCACAAGGCGAACATCATGAAGCTGTCGGACGGGCTGTTTTTGAGTTGCGCGCGCAAGGTGGCCGAGGGTTTCCCTGAGGTCGTCTACGGCGAGCACATCATCGACAACACATGCATGCAACTGGTGATGAACCCGTGGCAGTACGACACGCTGCTGCTCGAGAATCTCTACGGCGATATTGTGAGCGATCTGTGCGCGGCCTTTGTCGGCGGTCTGGGGCTGGTCCCCGGCGCGAATCTCGGCATCGACTGCGCCATCTTCGAGGCGGTGCACGGCTCGGCGCCGGACATCGCGGGCAAGGACCTGGCCAACCCCACGGCGCTGCTGCAGTCGGCGGTGCTGATGCTGCGGCATCTGGATGAAGACGCGGCGGCGGACAAGGTGCAGCGCGCGATTGAGACCGTCTACAGCGAGCGCAAATCTTTGACCCGCGACGTGGGCGGCACGGCAACCACGACGCAGTTTGCCGACGCGATTCTGGCGGCGATGGCCTGAGACGTATTCTTACCCCGCGCTAGCTGAGGAACGCGGCGATGGCGTCGACGACGATCTCTTGCTCGTCGGGGCGCAGCTCGGGGAAGATGGGCAGCGCGAGCACTTCGCGGGCGGCGCGCTCGGCCTCGGGGAAGTCGCCCTGCTTGTAGCCCAGCGGCTTGAGCGCCTGCTGCATGTGCAGCGGGACGGGGTAGTAAATCTCCGAGCCAATGCCGCGTTCGGCGAGGAAGGCGCGCAGCTCGTCGCGGCGGGCGGTGCGGATCACATACTGATGCCAGACGTGGCGCGAGCCGGGGACTTCATGGGGCAGCACGACGCCCTTCGCGGGATAGGGACCAGCCTCGGCCAGCCGCGCGCCGCGGAAGAGCGCGTCGTAACGCAGGGCCACGACGCGGCGGGCATCGTTCCAGCCGGCGATGTGCTTGAGCTTGACGGAAAGAACGGCGGCCTGGAAGCCGTCGAGGCGGGTGTTCCAGCCTACTTCGTCGTGGTGGTAGCGGCGGCGCATGCCGTGCTGGCGCAGCATGCGGGCACGCTCGGCCAGGTCTTCGCTCCGGGTGGAGACCATGCCCGCGTCGCCGGCGGCGCTCAGGTTTTTGGTGGGATAGAAACTGAAGGCCGCGGCATCGCCCAGCACGCCGGCGGGCACGCCCCGCCATTGAGCGCCCCAGGCTTGTGCGGCGTCTTCAATCAGAACGAGGCCGCGCTCTTTGGCCATACGGCTGAAGGCGGTGAAGTCAGCGCACTGGCCGTATAAATGGACGGGCAGAATGCATTTCACATCCGCGCCGCGGGGGATCTTCAAGACGCCTTCAACGGCCTGGGGATCGAGGTTGAAGGTGGCTGGGTCGATGTCGGCCATGACCGGCGTGGCTCCGGCGCGGAGGATGGCGCTGACGGAGGCGAAGAAGCTGAACGGAGTGGTGAGAACGGCGTCGCTGGGGCCAATGCCGGCTGCGGCCAGGGCCAGCCACAACGCGTCGGTGCCCGAGGAGCATCCAATAGCATGGGCGACGCCGAGTTGTGTTTCGGCGGCGCGCTCGAAGGCAGCGGCCGGCTCGCCGAGGATAAACTGCTGCGTCTCCAGTACATGCGCGAGGGCGGCCAGCAGCTCCTCGTGCAGCGGCTGGTACTGCCGTTTGAGGTCGAGCATGGGTACGGATTGCGTGACGGCGGACGACGATGGGCGGGCAGGAACGGACACCAGAATAGGGTAGCAGCGGCAGAAGCGCGGCGTCATGGTTTGGGCTCTCGCTACACGGAAGTGGAGGCCAATTGTTCCGGCGGAGTTGAAAACCCGGCGGAACCTCGCTATTGTTTACACATTGCGGGATCAGACGGCACCGGGGGTTCCGGAGCTTTCCCCGTGGATTTTCTTTTTCACGAAAAGGCGCCGACGGTTGGCGCCGATCACCCTCACTACGAAATCTGGAGATCGGCAATGGAAAACAAGCCGGCACAAAATATTCAGGACACCTTCCTGAATACTGTTCGCAAGGACAAGACTCCGATCACGATCTACCTGGTCAGCGGGGTCAAGCTGACGGGCAAGATCCGCTCCTTTGACAAGTACTCCGTGCTGCTTGAGAACAACAGCCAGGAGCAACTGATCTTCAAACACGCCATCTCCACGGTGGTGAGCAACCGCAGCGTGCTGCACGCGGAGCATCGCCCCGGTTCGACCCACACGGGAATAGGCCCGTCGGCGGTTCCCGCGCCGGCTCCGGCGGCGACGGCAGAACAGCATTAATCAGGGAGCATTAATCAAGGAGCGCTCCCAATTGGCAGTTAAGCACGACCGCGCATCGCGCCCGCAGCGCGCGGTGCCGTCGGCTTTGCACACCACTGCGTCTGAAGGCGGCGGTGACCGCGCGGTGCTGGTGGGCGTGGAGTTTCGCGCCCGCGCGCTGAACCGTGGCGGGGCCGGGGCCGCAGCTGCGCGCGCGGCTGCGGCTGGCCCCGACGAAGACAACGGAGACGCGGCGGGGGCCGTTGCCGGACCGGGCGCAGGCATGGATGCGCCTGGACTCGATGTGACGGAGTCACTGGCCGAGTTCCGTGAGCTGGTGCTGAGCGCGGGCGGCGCGATTGTTGCGGAGATTCTGCAGCGGCGTCCGCGGCCTGACCCGGCCACGCTGATTGGTGCGGGCAAGGTGGAGGAGATCGCCGGCGTGGCGGCTTCGACGGAGGCCGATCTGGTGCTCTTCGATCACGACCTGACGCCGACGCAGTTGCGCAACCTTGAGGCGGCGCTGCCCTGCCGCGTGCTGGACCGCACGCAGCTTATCCTCGACATCTTTGCGCGGCATGCGCGAACCCGCGAGGGCCAGTTGCAGGTGGAGCTGGCGCAGCTTGAGTACATGCTGCCGCGGCTCACCGGGCGGGGCAAGGCCATGTCGCAACTGGGCGGCGGCATTGGCACGCGCGGGCCGGGCGAGACGCAGCTCGAAACCGACCGGCGCAAGATTCAGCGGCGCATCGATCAGGTGAAGAGTGATTTGGAATCTGTGCGGCGCGTGCGGCGGCAGCAGCGCCAGCGGCGCGAGGCTGTGCCCGTGCCCACGGTGGCGCTGGTGGGCTACACCAATGCGGGCAAGAGCACGCTGTTCAACCGGCTCACCGGCGCGCATGTGCTGGAGTCGGCGCGCATGTTTGCCACGCTCGACCCCAAGCTGCGCGCGGTGGAGCTGCCCAGCCGGCGCAAGGTGCTGCTGTCAGACACGGTGGGGTTCATCCGCAATCTTCCGCACACGCTGGTCACCAGCTTTCGCGCCACGCTCGAGGAAGTGGAACAGGCCGAGGTGCTGCTGCATGTGAGAGACGCCGCCTCAGACTACGGCGATGAGCAGAAGGCGCAGGTAGAGAAGGTGCTGGGCGAGCTTGAGGCGCTGGGCAAGCCGCGCATCGAGGTGCTGAACAAGGCCGACCTGCTGGATGCCGCGGGGCGCGAGGGACTGAAAGCCGCGGGACGCGACGAACCGGACGCGCGCGGCGCCGTGCTGGTCTCGGCGCAGACCGGAGAAGGCGTTGACGCGCTGCTGAAGGCGATTGACGACGCGCTCCATTCCGATCCCGTGGTGGACGCCGAGCTGCGAGTTCCGCAGACTGAGGGCGCGGTTCTGGCCGCCATTGACGCGGGGATGGTGGTGCATACGCGCGCCTACGAAGGCAATCTCGTGCACCTCACCGTGACCGGACCGGCTTCGCTCATCGGCCGGCTGCGCGAGTACCGGCTGCGTGGGCGCTGATGCACGCGGAGCGTGTTGCGGCGTAGTTCCGAGCCGTTTAGTGTCGAAGGCGGGGGACGCCTCATGCCGCCGGAATCGCACCCACACTCTATTGCCACGCTGTCGAGCCGCGAAGTCTATCGCAACCGCTGGCTGCGGCTGCGCGAAGATGCGATTCTTCGCTCCAATGGGCAGGAAGGCATCTACAGCGTGGTCGACAAGGATGATTGCGCCATCATTCTGCCCATCGACGGCGATCACGTGTGGCTGGTCGAGCAGTTCCGCTACACCATTCAGCAGCGCGCGCTGGAGCTGCCGCAGGGCGGATGGGAGAAGGAGATTGATAACGCCGAGGAGCTGGCCCGCGGCGAGCTGCGCGAGGAGACGGGGCTGCGCGCGGAGCGCATGATCTTTCTCGGCACGTTGTGGATCGCTTATGGCTTTGCGCGGCAGAAGCAGCATGTCTACCTGGCCACGGGTCTGACCCAGGCCGCGACCAACCGCGACGCCGAAGAGCACGATTTGCAGGTTCACAGCGTTACCCTCGCGGACTTTGAGCGGATGATGCTGGACGGCACGATTGCCGATGCAAGCACGCTGGCGGCGTGGGGGCTATATCTGATGTGGAAGGCGCGGCAGCCGTCCTGAGCGAGATTATCCGACCTGCCTCCGGCCGCGTACTGACGCTGCCTGCGCGGCACCCACGCGCGTGAATTGGCACTCAACCTCATCGACGTTGGAATCCCTGTGAACATTCCAGCCGGATGCGCGCATCTCGTCCAGGCGCAATGGCAGGTGTGTTTCGGCGGAGATGCTGCGGATCGCCTCGGCCCCGCGCGCATTGCCGATATATTGGAAGCTGCCTGTTGCGACGCGAGCAATCGTTCTCACATAAACCTTCGCCGCTTCCGGGGAGATGTCGGACATGGCATGTGAACTGAACACAACGTCGACGCTGTTGCTGGCCAATGATTCCATTTCAAACAGCGGCATCAGCACAACATCGGCAGCCGCGAGCGCCTCGGACATCAGGTAACTTTCTCCATAAAGCAAGAACTTCAAGTGCGGGAACGACTTCAGGAGATAGTAGGAAGTTAGAGCGAGGCTTTCAGGCACATCGAAGTCGACATACTTTACTCCAGGGCGATCACGCAGCAGGTAATAAGCCATCCCCCCGAAACCACCACCGAATTCGACCACAGTGGAATTCGCGGCGTGGAGACAACTGGCTATCTTGTGGGCGCAATAGTGTTGATATGCAGCTCCGGTTCTCACCAGCGTTTTGCCAATCATGACCCCGAATGGATTTCCAATCTCCGGTCCACCCAGTACATGTAAAGGATAGCGGTCCTCGGTCTGCGCCTTCCAGTGATCGATTCCATACAGGGCATCGCCCAGATAAAAGCGGCGATGCATGTTCGGGATTTGTCCCCCGAAATACGCTTTGGTCATGCCGTAAGGCACGCCTATGAGCCCCGTGGAACCAGGGTTGCGATAGAAATTGCTGTACATTCTGCTCAAGGAAGCGATGTCCCGGCTATGGAGTGCCTGCGTCACGGGGCCAAGGTTTGCGAGCAGTATTTGCCGCCACCAGGGGCTTGCCTTGTATACCTCGGATTCAAATCGCTCGCGTTCCGCGGCCCTGATATATGCCGCGCAGATCCTCTCCAGGATCTGCGCATCCGCGGGTGACTCTTCAACCCGGGGCGTGAAGCCCTTCGAGACATTCATCAGATCGTACCGGCTATCTCCGCGATAGCGGCGTTCGCCGCGATCTCCAACGCTCTTTATGTTGAGATAAAGCGAGAGCAGGTTTCTCGCGGCGGTGGCCGTTCGGAGCGGGTGGCGCAGGTGCTTTATCTTCGGCCTTATCATTCTGATCGGGTAACGTCTCCGCGCCGCCTGGGACACGGATGCGGATTGCCATGAAGCCTAATGGGCCACAGGATCGGACATGTCATCGAGATGTCATTTCATTGCAATACTGTGGCGAAGCGTTCACTGGCTTGAGCATTGGCGTTTGCTTGACATTGAGGAAAAATCGAATAAAATCGATTCTGCCTACCGTATCGAATCGCTCCAGTTAACAAGTTCACTTTCCGGTTCCGGCGATCGAGCGGTTCGATGCAACCGTGCGAAAACAAAAAACAGGAGAAACCGTGGCGCATCGTATAGCCGGATTTGTAGCGCTCTGTATCTGTATCGTTGTCTGCATCGACGGCGTCGCGTTGGCGCAAACGGGCGCCAGCCTCTCCGGCGTGGTGACGGACCAGACCGGCGCGACCCTCGCCAATGTCGCGGTGACGATCAAGAGCGTCGATACCGGTGAAACGCGCACCATCGCAACCGACGGCAGCGGGCACTATCGGACATTCGGCCTGGCTCCGGGGCGCATCCGGATTCATGTGGCAAAGCACGGGTTCGCGGAGGAGACGCGTACAGGGATCAACCTGGCGGCCGGGCAGGACGCGACGATCGACATCCAGATGCAGCGGAGCACCTCCGACGCTTGCACCAGCGGCCATGAGTTCGCCACCACCGATTGCACGCTGACCTGGCACGGCATCACGCTCTACGGCGCGTATGACGTGGGCGGCGGCTGGGTGAGCCACGGCTTGCCGCAAAACCCGGCGAACTATGAAGGCTCTGCGCTTGTGAACCGCAACGCGAACAGCTCTCGATTCCTCGTCGAACCGAATAGTCTTTCGCAGACGGGTTTTGGCGTTCGGGGCAAGGAAGAGTTTGCCCATGGCTGGTCCGTGGTGTTCAACGCCTCGACTGGCATCAATCCGCAGTCTGGCCAGCTCGCCAATGCGTCAGCCACCGACATCGAAAACAACGGCCTTCCCCGGAGCGGCTATTCGGAAGCCATCGACGGCGCGCGCGCAGGCCAACCCTTCAATGACGAATACTATGGCGGCGTGTCGTCGCAGAAATTCGGTACGCTGACCTTCGGCCGCCAACGCGCTCTCGGCACCGATGTAACTCTGCTCTACGATCCGGCCGGCGGCTCCTATGCCTTTTCGTACATCGGGTACAACGGCACATTTGCCGGCGGCGGCGACACCGAGGACACCCGTTGGGACAACGCCGTGAAGTATCGCCTCATCTATGGGGAGTTCCACTTTGCAGCGATGGGGAAGTTCGCGGACGGCACGGGCGGCTGCTACTCGGCTGCCGCAGCCGACCGCGAAAACTGGACGGACACCACCTGCACGGCGGTAAAGCCGCATAACACCGCCTATGGATTCAACGTGGGCGCAACCTCCCACAGTTTCTCCGGCGATGTCGTCTACCAGCGTTACAACCAGGCGATCAGCGTGGTGAACCCCTTGCTCGGCCCGCAGAGCCTGACGCAGCCCTATCAGTCGACCACCGACAGCATCGATCAAACCCCCATCACCGGGACCAATCTGATCGGCACCACCAACACTCTATACGGCATCGTGACCGACAACCGGGCGATTATGGGAGTCGTCAAGTACACAGGGGAGCGATTCAGGTACTCGGCCGGCTACGAATTCATCCGCCTGAGCAACCCGGACAACCCGCTGGGGGTTGGCGCCACGGACCAGGGCGGCTATCTGCTGAGCGGCGTCGAAGACAACAATCTCGATTCCACCCGGATACTGAATCTATGGTGGGCGGGCGTGAAATACGCTTACGACAGGAAGACCGACATCACTTTATCTTTTTATGAGCAGTTGCAGAACGACTTCCGCATTCCGCCGGCCTGCTCGGTCGCGGCCGGTTTCCGCAGCTCCTGCGAAGGCACCCTCAACGAGGCATCGCTCTATTCGGATCATCACTTCACCAGGCGGTTCGATGGATTCGCCGGCCTTGCGTATTCCTACGTGACCGGCGGTCTGGCCATCGCGATTCCTCATGGCCCCGGCGTGCCCTATCTCCACAACAGCAACTTTGCTCCGACGGTCGGCGGCCGTTTCACCTTCTGATCGCGTTCGCGGTGGGCTCGCTCACGAGCCCGCATGCGTACCTGAAACGCCCGATTCACGGTGCGCTCCCCTTTAGCCCCTGCAGTTGAATCGAACCGGATGCCCGCTGGTGTAAACTGAATCGGAACCCCGTGGTCGGCTCACCCTGAGCCGGCCCGATCGCGTCGGGACGTGGCTCAGCCTGGTAGAGCACTCGCTTGGGGTGCGAGGGGTCGGCAGTTCGAATCTGCCCGTCCCGACCATTATTTCCAGTTTAATCGTTGCCTTCTATATCAGCGAGAACTTCGCGGACTGCCGGCGCCGAGCGCCCCAACCTGCGGCTGAAGCGCAGCGGAAGCCGCACCAATCCAGCCTGCGAGGGGCGCGAGGCAAAGCCGAGCCATCGGCAGTTCGAATCTGCCCGTCCCGACCAATATTTTCTTCCCTCCGAATCCAGATTGCACCGGCAATCGGCTCATGAACTGCCGGCGCCGAGCGCCCCAACCTGCGGCTGAAGCGCAGCGGAAGCCGCACCAATCCAGCCTGCGAGGGGCGCTCGCCGTCAGCCGGGCCGATAGGCAGGTCTAGCGCACGCCTTCGCTGCGCGCCTTCAGCCCATGCGCTTCCATCTCCAGATACTGCCAGTTCAAATGCTTGAGCTGCAGCGCCATGAACCAGCCCAGCAGGCCGCGATAGCCGAGCGTGAGCGTCACGCGGCTTCCGCCCTCGGCGCGCTGCACGCGATGGCTGCCGATGACCTTGATGCCGGGGCGGCCGGTCTGCCACACAAACAAGCCAGCCCGCTCGTCGAGCTCCGTCACCCGCCATACAACGGTCATGAGCTCGGGCTGCTCGATGCGAACGCGGCTGCCAAGCACCAGCGGGCCGGGCTCAATCTGCTGGACGCTCGTGACCGAGCTCGTCCACTCCGGCCAGCGCTCGACGTTGACCAGCGTCTCCCACACGCGCTGCGGAGGAGCCATCACATCCACGACAAAGCGAAACTCCGGCATCGGCTCCTGGCTCAGTACGGTTACGGTAGCCCGGTACTGCTCCGTCGCTATTTGCGCCCGCTGTGCGCCGGCGCGTCGGTCTTGGGTTCGCTCCTGGTCTCCGCAATGGCCTGATCGATGATCTGATAAAGCCGGCTGCGGTCGATGACCTCGACAAACGGCGCGCCCTTGCCGCCCGCGGTCACCACCCAGATCGTCGGCGTGTGCTCAATGCCGATGCGCTGGCCGAGCGCGAAGTCCGCCTTCACCAGCGCCTGCAGCTTGCCCTGCGGATCGATGGCGAAGGGCAGCGCGATCTTGTGGTCGGCTGCGAACTTCTCCGTGAACTGGCGCAGCCCGCTCAGGTCCGCGATGGAGGGCTGATTGGCGAAGACCGCGTCGCGATAGTCGTCGCCCAGCTTCTTGTCCCTGGTGTCGAACCAGCGGGCATTGATCGCCGCCTGCGTGCTCCACACATGAAACGACAGCGGGAAATCGTGGCGCACCCAGGGAATTTTGTAGTTTGCCGCAGCGTCGTGCAGCAGCGGATTGGCCCGCGCGCAGTCCGGACACTCCATGTCGTCGAACTCCACAATGGCCACGCGCGCGCCCGGCGGCGGCTTCAGCGCGCTGGGGTCGTGTACCTGCGTGCCCGCCGGCGGCGGGGCAAACTGCGCGTGCATTGAGTCTGGCGCGGCCAGCAGCGCGGCGGCTACAGCCAGCCCGGCAAGGTTGAAGCAAAAAGAGGTGCGAGAGGCAAAAGATCGCAGCATGACTGGACGGCTCCCTTTGCCCCATTGTAACGGGTGCCGCGCGCAAAAATTGCAATGGGGAGGAGGCAAGAAGCTGCATTAGCTTACTTTGTGCTGCCGAAGATAAGCATTATGCTTCTTACGTGAAAATAATTACCAGCCTGCCCGTCGTACTTTTGTTTCTCAGCGTAGTCCCGTGTCCAGCACAGGCCACACAGCAAGGGTCTGTGGGGCGCAATACAGAGCTGGAATCCCAAGTAGCTAAGGCCTTCTCCAAGGTCACTACCAAACTCAGCGAAAAGACCTCGGTGCCGCTGAGGTTCCCAACCTTCGTCCGGGGGCTGGAAGATGGGACTGAGCTTTATGCAGTAATTAAATCTGTAGACAAAACAGGGTATGTCGTTGTTTTGGGTGCTACTCCCGATTGCCAGGGACAGCATGTCTGCTCGGATGGCACATTCATCGGCACTTCTCAACCACTAGATCAAATCGACGAATACACTCTTCGCGGTAGACAGGGAGCGCGTGCTGCGCTCGCGCACAAAATTAAGGGGACTTTCTATAAATCGGAGTGCGGAGCCTATTGCAGCGACGCCTTGATGACATGGTCCGAAGGAAATTATCACTACATCATAGGAATCAAAGCGGAACGAAAGGCTGATCTTGTCCGAACTGCCAATTCGGCGATTTTGACACAACCAAGATAGTGAAAATTCCGAACGTGGGCGTGAGAGCTAATAGGTCCTAAATCCAAACATCATTCGGCGCTGTGCGGTCGGCGCTGGCTTCGCCCTTGCTTTCGCCCGCGCCATCGCCGGTGTTGCGCACCCCGCGCGGCTCAATCAGCATCAGCTTCACTTCTTCTTCCGCGAACGGCTTGTGCTCCACACCTTTCGCCACCACAAACATTTCGCCGGGGCCGATGTGTACGGCCCCATCGCGAAAATCGATGCGCAGCGTGCCCTCGATCACGATGAAGGTCTCATCGGTATCGCTGTGCCGATGCCAGACAAAGTCGCCCTTGAGCTTCGCAATCTTGAACTGGTAGTCGTTCATCTCCGCAATGACCTTGGGCTGCCATTGCTCGGTAAAGAGGCCGAACTTCTGCCGGAGATTGATCGGGAGATGGCCCGCTTGATAGCTCATGAATTGCTCCAATGCCGGGTGCCCCAGGTCTGGATTCTCAGACCTGGGAACGCCAGATGCCTTGTTCTGCACAACACTACTTACTCGCCGGATCAATAACAGGCCCTAGGCTTCGACCCTCTCCCCGCGCCGGGGACGCCGGTTGGCCTGCAAAACTTTCTTGCGCAGCCGCAGCGACTTCGGCGTGACCTCGACCAGCTCGTCATCGGCAATGAACTCGATGGCCTGCTCCAGATTGAGCGCGCGATACGGCACCAGGCGGATGGCTTCGTCGGCGCTCGATGCGCGCATGTTGGTCATCTTCTTTTCGCGGACCACGTTCACGTCCAGGTCGTTGTCGCGCGAGTGCTCGCCCACCACCATGCCCTCGTAAACCTCAACGCCGGAGCCAAGAAACAGAATGCCGCGCTCCTGCAATCCGTTCAGCGAGTAGGTCGTCGTCGTGCCCTGGCGGTCGGAGATAAGCGCGCCCGTGGGCCGCTGTGGAATCTCGCCCTGGTAAGGAATGTACCCGTCGAACAGCGCGTTCATCACAATGGTGCCGCGCGTCTCGGTGAGCATCTCGCTGCGCAGGCCGATGATGCCGCGGCTCGGCACGCGGAACTCCATGCGCACGCGCCCAGACCCGTGATTGTGCATCTTCGTCATCTCGCCCTTGCGCGGCCCCAGCTTCTCAATCACCACGCCGGTGTGCTCTTCCGGCACGTCGATGGTGAGGTGCTCCACCGGCTCCATGCGCGTGCCGTCCACCATGCGGGTCACAATCTCCGGCCGTCCGGCCATCAGTTCGAAGCCCTCGCGGCGCATCATCTCAATCAAAATGGCAAGCTGCAATTCGCCGCGGCCCAGCACCTTGAAAGTGTCCGGCGAGCCCGTGTCTTCCACGCGAATCGAAACATTCGTCAGCAGCTCTTTTTCCAGCCGCTCGCGCAAATTGCGGCTGGTCACGTACTGGCCTTCGCGCCCTGCGAACGGCCCGTTGTTCACGCTGAACTGGATGGCGATGGTCGGCTCGTCGATGACGATGAGCGGCAACGGCGCGGGGTTTTCGATGCCGGTGATGGTCTCGCCGATGGTGATGCCCTCGACGCCCGCCACCGCGACAATGTCGCCGATCGCGGTCGCGGTCGTCTCCGTGCGCTTGAGGCCGCTGAAGGTGAACAGCTTGGTGATCTTGGTTTTTTCGAGCGACCCGTCACGCTTGGAGATGTTGACCTCGCTGCCCGCGTTCAGCGTGCCCTGGAACACGCGGCAGATAGCGATGCGGCCGAAGTACTCCGAGTAATCAAGATTGGTGACGAGAATCTGCATCGCGCCATTGGCGTCGCCCGTGGCCGCCGGAATGGTGTTCACGATCGACTCGAACAGCGGCTGCAAGTCCGTGCCCGGCTTGGCCAGATCGGTGGTTGCCGTGCCCGCCTTCGCCACCGCGTAGAGCACGGGGAAATCAAGCTGCGACTCTTCGGCGTCGAGATCGATGAACAGATCGTATATCTCGTTCAGCACTTCCTGCGGCCGCGCATCGGGCCGGTCGATCTTGTTGATCACCACGATAGGCGGCAGCTTGGCTTCGAGCGCCTTAGACAGCACGTAGCGCGTCTGCGGCA
>DASQSP010000215.1:0-10286 GCA_035642355.1 Occallatibacter sp. | reverse complement strand
ATACGCCGGATACCAATGCCGCCCCGGCCTCGGCTCCAGCTACCATTCCGGTGGAGAAGCTGATCGAGAGCCTGAAGCCCGAAACGCCGCTCAGTACTGACAGTGGTGGTGGTGGTGGTGGCGGAGGAGGCGGCGGAAGCGGAGGCTCCGGCACACCGTAGCTTCGGACAGTCAGAGCGAAGTCTGAACCCAGAAGCCCCAACCGGCAACGGATGGGGCTTGCTGTTTAAGGCCGATGCAACGACGCGGCCAGCGGCCAAACTGGGCCAAACTGATAAAGAGAAGGAGTTCCCGCCAAAGGGATCATGGATATTCAAGACCAGGACCGCAGTGAGCCTCAGGAAAGCCGCCGCGGGGCTCAACAGGCTGCCGGAAGGCCGCTGCGCATCCTCAATGCCACGCGTGGAATCGAACTGGCCTCGGCGGCCAGAGTTGCCGCCACGGCAGCGCAACGCTCCAAAGGACTCCTCGGGCGAGCCGGCCTTGAGCCGGGAGAAGCCTTGTGGATTGTGCCCTGCGAAGCAGTGCATACGTTCTGGATGAAGTTCGCGCTCGATCTCGTGTACCTGGACCGGCGTCATCGCATCGTCAAGATCAGGCGCAATGTTCCTCCCTGGCGGCTCTCCGGGGCGTTGCGCGCGCACTCCGTGATCGAGTTTGCGGCAGGAGCGATTCGCGCTCAAGACGCAGCGCCCGGAGATCAACTCACCCTGGAAGCGGCAGAAGAGACGCCGGTCCCGGCATCGATTGCGTCTTCAGGCTAAACCGTTGCCTCGCGAATTTAATCCAGGGTGACCGCGCGGATCGATGTCCCACCTTTGTGGGATGTAAACGGATATGGAATGACCTTAGTATGTCTGTGTACCAGTGATTACACAGGATACTGCTTGACTTTGGATAAATCGTTGAATTCAAATGATGCATACTTGCTCATGTAAATGGCAGTGAAAATGCATCGTAGTGAGCAAGCCGGCCCGTGGCTGGAACAATCCAAGCATAGGAGAAAATACGACAATGAAGAATATGATTCTGAAGATGTATGTCAAGATGCAGACCCTGATGGCGTGTGAAGAAGGCCAGGACCTCGTGGAATACGCGTTGGTCGTTGCCCTCATCGCATTTGGCGCAACCGCAGCAATGTCCGGTCTCTCGTCCGAACTGAACACCGCATTCAACTCGATCAGCACCAAGCTCTCCTCGTCGCTCTAAGACAGACTGCGCGAGCCTACAACTACGCGGGGCGGATGATACCTGTCCGCCCTCACCATTTCTTGTTGCACAGCTGCCGGGCATTCAGACTTCCGGCACACAGTCAACTTACCCACGGATATTGATACCGCGTTGGTTTGATCGGCTCTAACTTCGCCACTTCGCTGTAGAGGTATTTCCGGCATAGCCGGAGGCTCGGCTCTCATCTAGAGATGATTCCGGGCTCGACTGGGGAGCAACTGAGCGGGATATTCGAGCTGGTTTAGCAGACTCAAACCGTTCCGGCTGGTGGATTACCCGATTCAGGGCGCTCTTCTTGACAGAGAATCAGCACGTTTACCACGGATCGGCAACCGGGGCCTGAAACCACAGGCCCCGGCATTCCGCTAAGCCGGCCCCACCTATCGATACAAGTAGACCTCGCTGCAACGTTGCCGCACTCAGCGTTCACCGACGAGGTGCCGCTTCTGCCCGCGCTTCTTCCGGCGCGTCGCGCACGCGTCTAGCGTGCGGCCCTGTACACTTCACTAGGGCATAACGCAATGAGAACCGCCGCGCACTGGAAGCACATTCCCAGCCTTCTTATGCTGCTGCTCGGCAGCGTAATCTCCATCTACTGGGGCGTTTCTCTGGCGCGCGCAGTGCCCGGCGGAATCATGGGATTCCCCGGAATCTACTATGGAACGCGCTGCCTGATGCAGCACTGCGACCCTTACAATGTGCCGCAGTTCGAGGCTTTCTATGAGCGCTCGGGCGCTGCGGTGCCGATAGACTCGGTGGCGCGCCGCCAGGCTGTAACGCTGTACGTTAACATCCCTTCAACCTTCGTATTTGTCGCCCCCTTTGCTCTGCTTCCGCTCAAGAGCGCGCAGACTCTGTGGATGATTCCTTTGATCGGCAGTTTTGTCCTTGCGACCCTGCTGATGTGGGATCTTGGCGCAATGAAGGCGCGAAAACTTTCGACGATTCTCGCCTTCGTGGTTCTGGCAAACTGCGAAGTGCTCTTTAGCGGAGGAAACACGGCGGGATTGGTCGTCGCGTTCTGTGTGATCGCGGCATGGTGCTTTCTTGAGCAACGGTGCGAACTCGCCGGAGTGCTATGCCTGGCAGCGGCTCTGGCCATCAAGCCGCACGACGCGGGACTGGTCTGGCTCTTCTTTCTTCTTTCCGGCGGTGCGCTCCGCAGGCGAGCGATGCAGGCCGGCGCTCTGGCAATCGCCCTTGTCCTCGCGGCAACGCTGTGGGTCTCAGTGGTTGCGCCGCACTGGTTCCCGGAACTGCGCGCGAACCTGGCGGCGATCTCCGCGCACGGCGGCATCAACGAGCCCGGCCCAAAATCGATCGGAGTGAGCAGCGCCGACATGATCGTCGACCTGCAAACCGTGTTCAGCATCATCCGCGATGATCCCGGGTTCTACAACGCGGCCACGTATGTGATATGCGGTGCACTATTCTGCGCCTGGGTCATTCTGGTGGCGCGCACTCGCCGCTCAGCGCAGTCGGCGTGGTTCGCGCTGGTCGCGGCATCGTCGCTGTCGATGCTCGTGACCTACCATCGTTCCTACGATGCCAGGCTTTTGCTGCTGGCTATTCCCGCGTGCGCACTGCTTTGGTCCCGAAAGGATGCGCTGGCATGGCCCGCTGCGGTTCTTACTGCGGCAACCATCACAATGACCAGCGATATACCACTGGCGCTCCTGGCAGCAAAGACAGACCAGATGCAGATGTATCCACATGATCTTGGCGGCAAGTTGATCGCGATTCTGATTGGCCGGCCCGCTCCCATGCTCCTGCTCGCTACAGCCGCCTTTTATTTGTGGGTCTTCGCGCGACATTCGCAGACGGAAGCCCTGCGCAAGGAGAATGACAGCTCCGGCTAGCGAGGCTGTGCAGCGGCTGCTAGTGGCGTCCTCGCGATAAGCACCCAACTGCCCTCTCCCTCTCCGCCCGACTGCACAACGCGCCAACCTGTCGAGTGCTCAAGCAAGTAGGCGAGGGCCTGGTGCTCTTGAATGAGAACGTGATCGATGCGGTAGCGGTCAAGTACGCGAATCGAGTCCTTTATCTGAATGATATCGAGATAATCCTTCATCACACCGTGATGCTCAAACGTGTCGAAGCGGGAGTCGATGAAGGCCGGCTTGGATTCGAAGTCCATCGGGCCGCCGAAACCGTCCTGATTGAACGTGCGCCATTCCGGTTGCAAATGAGCAATGGCGGCCAGTGGAAGCGCCTCGGCCATCCTGGTCTCGAGAACGGCCTGGCGCGGGAACGCCACTGCAAACACGACGATTGCCCCAAGAGCAGCGACAACATTCGCCAAGAACATTGGATGATGCTTTGCTTGCTCAGTCCGGGAAAATGCAGTAGTCACGTCGGTAGCAACCACGGGCACCACAAGCACCGCGGCAAGAAACGTAAAGCGAGCATGGGCAAAAGCCGAGTACCAGGCAAAAACGACAAGCATCAAGTCGAAGAGCTTCCACATGTGCCCGCGCAGACAGTTGGCAACCAGCAGAAGCAGAATGCTGAGCACCACAAATTTGCCGACAACCTCATTGAGACTGAGCGGCTGCCACTCCTGCACAGTGGCAATATTCAATTTCTGCCCGAGGGCCATATCGACAGGGTTCCAGAGGAGACGCCAGCCGTAGGGATTGAGAAAGAGCATGGGAAGGCTGACGGCTATCACAAATAGATGCCGGATGCGCTGCGCGCCCGGCAGGCGTTCCTGTGCGAACACACCGCGATGAAAACGCACCCACCCGCAGGCCGCGTAGAGCACGAAGACCGAAAGGCCAATGACCCAGGTTCCATGCAGATTGATCCAGAGACAGAAGAGCGAAGGCAGCAGCCAGACCAGGCGTGTCGGATTACGCTGGTCGCGCTCGATGATGGCCATTTCCAAACTGAGCAGGATATAGCCAAACAGGATCATCCGTGCGCTTGCGTTGACGCTCATGAGCAGTACACCAAGCGCCGATATCCACAGCGATGCCGAGCCACTTGCGCCGCGCATGCACGATCGTGCATACACCAAGAACACGTTGCCCAGGATGCAGGCAGCGGCAACAAGATAGATACCGACTAAAGCCAGGTGCTTGTAGGCGAGCCAATAGATGAGGCCGGAGAGCCATTCGGGATCGATCCATGGCTGGCCCTGCACGGTGAACGAGTAGGGTTCGATGCGAATGAAATGGCGAGCCTGATCGACAATACGGCCATTGGCGATGTGCCACCAAATGTCAGGATCTGTGAGCATACCCACGGGATTGCGCAGGTCCGAAAACAGAAGGCTTACGAACGAAAGCAGGGAAAGGTTCATCAAATCGTTGCCTGCGATGCGGCGAAGCAGACCATAAGACGGAGAAGGCGCCTGTACCGAGGATGAAGCTTTGTCTGCACTTGACGCCTGCTCAAACATGACTTCACTCTATCGAAGCTCCATTAGCGCGACAAGCTGCGAGTTGACGCGGCGACGATGCTGGTATGAAGACCGTTAACCGGCGCACTAGCGTTGCGGCGGCTGTTCCCCTGATACACTCGGAGCGTGCCAGAAGCCTCTAAACCTCCCGTTTATCTGCTTGACACGATGTCCTTCATCTTTCGCGCGTATCACGCGATGCAGCGCAGCCGGCCCATGTCCACGCGAACCGGATTGCCGACCGCGGCGACGTATGTCTTCGTCAACATGATCCGCAAGCTGCGCCAGGACTTTGCCCCGCGTTACTTTGCCGCTGTCTTCGACGTAAGCGGCGAGGTATTTCGCGACGAGCGGGCACGCGCCATTGGCACGCTGCGGAAATGGAATGCGAAGACGCAGGGCTTTGACGACGTGAGCTATAAGGGCTACAAAGCCAATCGTGAAGCGATGCCCGAAGACTTGCGCCGGCAGATTCCGTACATTCGCCGCGCGCTTGAGGCGCTGCGGATTCCGGTTTTGGAGGCGGCAGGCTTTGAAGCGGACGATGTGATTGGAACGCTGGCGCGGGAAGCGGCGGAGTGCGGGCACGAGGTTTTCATCGTCTCCGGCGACAAGGACATGATGCAGCTTGTCACGCCGCGGGTGAAGGTTCTCAATCCGCAGAAGGACAACCTGATTCTCGATCCGGCGAAGGTGGCCGAGACGCTCGGCGTGCCGCCGGAGAAGGTTGTGGACGTGATGGCGCTGCGCGGGGACTCGGTGGACAATGTGCCCGGCGCGCCGGGGATCGGCGACAAGGGCAGCGTGGATCTAATTGTGGAGTTCGGCAGCGTGGAGGCGGTGCTGGAGCGCACCGCGGAGGTGAAGCGCAAGAGCTACAGGGAGTCGCTCGAACAGAACCGCGAGGCCGTGCTGCTGTCGAAGGAGTTGGTCACCATCGACTGCCATGTGCCTCTCGATCTCGACCTGAAGGCGATGGAAACCGCGGAGCCCGACCTTGAAGCGAGCCGCGAACTGTTTACTGAGCTTGAGTTCACCTCGATGCTGCGGGAACTTGCGCCGTCGACCGCAGCCGCGCTGGTTGCACTAGTGGATGAACCGACCGCAGAGCAGGCCGCCGCATTTTTCGGCGTCGCGCGCATACGTGGTTTTGCGCTTGCGCTGGATGCCGCTAAACCGGTGAGCGAAGACGCTGAAGACAGCGCGCCGCAGACGCTTTCCCTGCTGGACGCAGTAGAAGCCGCGGAGCGAAAAGGCCAATACGCTTTGGGTGTCTGCGCCGATGCCGGCGTTGCGCTCAAGTTGCCGCTTGAAAATGAGCTGCGCGCTCTGCTCGAAAACCCGGCCGTGCCCAAGCGTGTACACGACTGGAAACTCGCTTTGCATGCGCTGAGCGGGCTCGGCGTGGAGCTGCGCGGCGCCGTGACTGACACAATGCTCCTGTCGTACGCGCTGAATCCTACGCACGCCTCGCAGACACTGGCTGACGTGGCGGCGCGGCATGGACAGCAGCAGCCTGCCTCGCTGGCCTCGGCCGCTGCATCCATCTTCGCGATGACGCCGCAGTTGCGCGAAGAGGCTGGTCGAATCGCGGTCGCCAGCATCTACGAAGACATCGATCTTCCGCTAACGCCGGTTCTGTTTCGAATGGAGCGCGCGGGTATTCGCATCGAAACGAAGGTGCTGGAGGGGTTGTCGCAGCGGTTCTCGGTGGAGATCGGCAGGCTCAGCGAGCGCATCTACGAGCTATCGGGCAGGCGCTTCAACATCAACTCACCCAAGCAACTGGGCGAAGTACTGTTTACGCATATGGGCCTGCCCGCTCCCGTGGTGCGGGGCAAGGGCAAAGCAATTTCGACGGCGCAGGATGTTCTGGAGCAGCTCGCTGAACAGCACGAGACGCCGCGGCTGGTGCTCGAGTTTCGCCACCTGTCCAAGCTGAAGTCGACTTATATTGACGCACTGCCTCTGCTGGCCGACGGCGAGTCGCGCATACACACCACGTTCCAGGCGGCTGCCACGGCAACGGGACGGCTCTCGTCCGTGAATCCAAATCTGCAGAACATTCCTGTGCGCACGGAGCTGGGCCGGGAGATTCGCGCGGCATTTGTTGCCGCCCCAGGAATGAAGCTGCTCTCCGCGGATTACTCGCAGATTGAACTGCGGCTGCTGGCACACTTCAGCGGCGACCCGTTGCTACTGCGCGCTTATGAAAAGGACGAAGACATTCACACGCTCACCGCGAGCGAGGTCTTTGGCGTGGCGCCTGCCGATGTGGACAAGGAGACGCGCAATCGCGCCAAGGCTGTGAACTTCGGCATCGTCTACGGCATTTCGGCCTTTGGGCTAGCCGCGCAACTCGGCATTCCACAGGTCGAGGCGCGCGCGTATATCGACCGCTACTTTGCGCGCTACGAAGGTGTGAAGCACTTTATCGAGAAGACGCTGGAAGCGGCGCGCCGCGAGGGCAGCGTGCGCACGCTCTTCGGGCGGATGCGGCCGATCCCCGATATTGAAAGCCGCAATCCCAACCAGCGCGGCTTCGCCGAGCGCACCGCGGTGAATACGCCGCTGCAGGGAACGGCGGCGGATCTGATCAAGCTGGCGATGATCGCGCTGGATCGCAAGCTGAGCGAGCGCGGCCTGCGCACCCGCATGGTGCTGCAGGTGCATGACGAGCTGCTCTTCGAGGTGCCTGAAGAAGAGATACCGGAAGTGGAAACGCTGGTGCGCGCCGAAATGGAAGGCGTGGCGCAGTTGAAGGTGCCGCTGGTCGCCGACCTTGCCTTTGGACCGAACTGGAGAGATATGTAGGGTTCCAGTGGACACCAGAGTGCTAGCATGTTTCCAATGCCTTCCAACGACGAGATCGAGCCGTGCCTCACAGCAGTAATGCCCGTTTATAACGAGGCGGCGACGATCAACGAGATTGTCGAAGTCGTGTTGCGGCAACGGCCGATACGCGAGCTGGTGATTGTCGACGACTGCTCGCAAGACGGCACGTGGGACCGCCTGCAGACGCTGGCGCGGAGTGAAACACGTATACGTCTTTCGCGACATGCGGTGAACCGCGGGAAAGGGGCAGCCTTGCGAACAGGTATCGCGGTAGCCACGTCTGATCTCGTGATTGTCCAGGATGCGGATATGGAGTACGACCCGGGCGAATATCATCTGCTGCTGGCGCCCATTCTGGCCGGAAAGGCGGATGTGGTCTATGGGTCACGATTTCTGGGCGGCGCAGGCGCTCACCGTGTGCTGTACTTCTGGCACTCGGTTGGAAACCAGTTGCTCACACTGCTATCGAATATGGCGACGGACCTGAACCTCACGGACATGGAGACTGGATACAAGGCCTTTCGGCGCGAGGTAATTCAGCGAATCGCGATTGAAGAGGAGCGCTTCGGCTTTGAGCCGGAGATTACGGCGAAGATCGCACGGGCCGGTGTTCGGGTGTATGAAGTAGGCATTTCCTATGACGGCCGCACGTATGCGCAGGGTAAGAAGATTGGATGGCGCGACGGGATGAGAGCTCTGTGGTGCATTTACAAGTATAATCTTGTTCAGAAATGACCTCACAGCCAAATCAACATGCCGAGACTGCGGACTTTGAGTTTGCCGCTCTAAGCGAGGCCAGGAACTATCGCGCGGCGCTGTTGCAAGACTTTGGTCTGCACTTGCGAGGCAATGTGCTCGAAGTTGGGGCCGGAATTGGGCAGATTACGGCCGCGCTGCTAGAGACTCCTGCGATTCAAAACCTCACATCCATCGAGCCTGACGCGGCTTTCTGTTCCAGGTTGCGCAGTATTTTTCCTGAACATCGGATTGTGGAAGGGACGATTGCTGATTTGAAGTCAGATGTCTCCTGGAATGCGATCCTGAGCGTTAATGTGCTGGAGCATATTGAGGATGACGACGGTGAACTAGCAGAATACAACCGTCTTCTGCGGCCCACACACGGAGCACTATGCCTGTTTGTGCCTTCTCGCCAAGAGATCTACGCGCCCATCGATCGGGATTTTGGACATTTTCGACGCTATAGCAAGGCTGCGTTGAAGCACAAACTTGCGTTGGCTGGATTCAAGAAAATTCGAATTCACTATTACAATTTCCCCGGCTACTTTCTATGGTGGTTGAACTTTTGTCTGCTTAGAAAAAGAGCTTTTGACATAGCCTCGGTTCGTCTATTCGACAAGGTCCTGTTTCCGGCTATTCACGGCTTTGAGACGCACGTTCTTCGCCCACCAATTGGACAGAGCCTCATCGTTATTGCCACGACATAGCGGCTGAAGCTCGGTGTGCCCAGCGGTTGCTACGCGCTCAGTTCCGCGCGGATGGCATCGGCGATGGCGGTTGCGTGGCGGCGCATGGCTTCTTCGCTTTCGGCCTCAATCATGATGCGGGCCAGCGGCTCGGTTCCGCTGTAGCGAATGACGACGCGGCCGTTGTCCTTGAGTTCTTCCTCGGCGGCGCGGATGCTTGCGGCAACGGCGGGGATAGATTCGAGGGGCTTTTTCTCGCGCACTTTTACATTGACGATCACCTGCGGGAATACCTTGAGGTCGGCGGTGAGTTCGTCGATGCTCTTGCCGCTGCGGGCGATGAGGTCGAGGACGACGAGCGCGGTGAGCAGGCCGTCGCCTGTGGTGGCGAGGTGCGGGAAGAGAATGTGCCCGGACTGCTCGCCGCCCAGCGCTGCGTTGTGCTGCTGCATCTGTTCGAGCACGTAGCGATCGCCGACGGGCGCGCGCAGCATGCGAATGCCCGAGCGCCTGAGCGCGGCTTCGAGGCCCATGTTGGACATGGTGGTGGCGACGACGAGGTCGCCGGTCAGTAGATTGCGCGCCTGCAGATCGCGGGCGGTCATCAGCAGGATGGCGTCGCCGTCGATGACGTTGTTGCGCGCGCCGGCGAGCATGCAGCGGTCCGCGTCGCCGTCGAAGGTGAGGCCGAGTTGCGCGCCGCGCGCGGCGGCTTCTGCGGCGATCCACTGCGGATGGAGCGCGCCGCAGCCCTCGTTGATATTGCGCCCGTCTGGCGCGATGTTGAGCAATGTGACATCGCCGCCGAGACGGCGGAACAATTCGGGAGCGATGGCGGCGGCAGCCCCGTTGGCGCAGTCGGCGACGATGCGAAGGCCGTCGAGCGCGAGCCCCGGCACCGCATCGAGAAGGAACTGAATGTAGTCGCCGGCCAACGCGGCGTTGTCTACAACGGCGGCGGGCGATGCGGGAGCCTCGACACGCGCGGCGTGGTGGAGGATCTCGTCTTCGATGGCGAGCTCGACGGCATCGGGTAGCTTGAAGCCATCGCCGCCGAAGAGCTTGATGCCGTTGTCGTGCCAGGGATTGTGCGATGCGGAGAGGACGACGCCGGCGTGGAAGCCGTGGGTGCGCGCGAGGAATGCGATGGCCGGAGTGGGAATGACGCCCGCGCTCTCGACCTGCGCACCTGCTTCGCGGAGACCGGCAGCGATTGTAGCGGCGATCCAGGGGCCGGACTCGCGCGTGTCGCGGCCGATGAGGACTCGCGGCTGAGTAACTGTTTTGCGCAGGGAGTGGCCCAGGGCGAAGCCCGCGGCGAAGACCGTGCGCGGATCGAGCGGCGGCTCGCCGGCAATGCCGCGAATGCCGTCGGTGCCGAAGAGTTTGCGCGT
>DASQSP010000214.1:0-3721 GCA_035642355.1 Occallatibacter sp. | reverse complement strand
CAAGGATGGCGTTCAGGTCGCGCCCCATTGCCGGAAGCTCCTCCGGTGTGAGCTCAAGATTCGCAAGCGCCGCAACCTGCAGCACCTGCGCGTCCGAAACGGTCTGGAGGGATCTTTCGTTCGCTCGCTCGCTCATAATGTTCTGTGCGCACACAACATGAGGCCCGGCAGGGCCTCATCGTTTCGAGTATAGAGCGTAATCCGGGCAGAGAACTTTAGACAATCGCGCTTGGCTGCGGCGGCCTCGCCTTGCTGCGCATCACGCACACCTGTGCGGTACGCAACATCAGCGCCACGTCGCTGTGGAAGGTGGAGCGTTCCGCGTACGCGAAGTCCAGGTTCGTCTTGTATGGCGTCAGCTTGTACTTGCAGAACGCCTCGATCTGTTCTTCCGGAATCTGCCGCAGCATCTCTTCTTCGCAGCGAAAGACCAGCGTGGCTGCACCCGTAATTCCGGGCCGGAATGGCATGGACTGCGCCTGGCGATGCTGATGATCGGGAAGCTTGGGCCGCGGTCCCACCAGGCTCATGTCCCCAAAGAGCACATTCACCAGTTGGGGCAATTCGTCCAGCTTGTAACGGCGAAGAATGCGCCCCACCTGGGTGACCCGGCGGTCGCCATGCCGCGTGACGGAAAGCCCCTTCGGCTGAGGCTGCGCTTCCATGGTGCGGAATTTGTAGATGGTGAACAGTTGCCCCAGGCGGCCTACCCGCTGCTGGCGGAAGATGACCGGACCGGACGAACTGAGCCGCACTGCGATCGCCAGGATCGCCAAAAGAGGCGCGAACAGGAGCAAACCGAAAAACGCCAGGATGAAATCTATAGCCCGGCGTAGCGAGCAGAGGGACCACTCGCTGCCTTTTGGAACGACCCCCATTTCGACTTCAACTTCTTCGTATGCAACTGCTGAGGCCCCGCCTCCACGCAGCCGTTCCTCGTGAAGCGGGCCGGCGCTCTTCCGTGAATAGTCATTCCACAAAGGCTGAACGGAGAAGCTATGAGAGGTTTCAAATGAACTCATTCAGTATCCTTGGATACACTTTTTGCCCGTCTGTTCGGCGTACGGTAGGGATTTTTCTCCCCACTCCGACGCGTTAAGGTCGAGGCTGCATCGTGCTAGTTCAGATGCAGGCGGGGGAATCGAACATCGGGTTACCCAAGTTCCGATACTGCGATTGAGTGTGTCGCGCTACCCGCGTCGAGGAAACTCTCTTCCCGTTCACAGCCAGCCCTATCTAATACGAAGATAAGGCGCCTACTCATGAAATTACCGCAAAAGTGTCACTTACTACCGCTCTGAGATCTATTGAACAACACAGCCTGAATTGGAACCTTCCACGGAATGAGTTTACCCCTGCGTACTGCATCGATTGCCTTCTTTACTACGTGGTGAAAAAGGCATCTGTGACCACTAGCTCAATACTTTTCATACATTTACGCTTTCACAACAATAGACGATACACCAAAAATCCAAATTTCAACCCGAACCTTCCACAATGTGAACAAGCCGAGGTAACAGCCATTCCTGCAAATACTTGCGCGAACCAGGGCTGATACCCCTCCGGCCCTTTTCCTCCCAATTCGCCCAGTCGGCCTCCAGCCAGGCCGTCAGGCCAACCACATCCCCAAAGTCGACCCGGATGTAGCTGGCAGGGCCGGCGTCTTGTTCCCGAATCTCGCCCATGATATCGCTGATGTGACTCTGCCTCGGCCCAATGTACAGCACCGGGCTGCCCACCGCCAGAATGTTGTACAGCTTCGACGGATGGATCGTCCCCACCATTGCACTTCCCAGCACCACGGCCTGTAGATCCGCGGCGGAAAGCGACCCGGCAAGGGACTCTATCGGCTGATAGGGGAGAAACTTGACGTTGGCCAGCCCCTGCGCCTCGGCGGCCCCGCACAAGCGGCGAAACTCGCTCCCGCCCCCGATGAAAACAAAGCAGAAGCGCGGATCTGGTCCTAAGCGGACCGCCGTCTCCAGCAGCGTATCCAACGGGTGCACCGGACTGTGGTTGCCGGAATACATCACCACATACTTCCCCATCAGCCCGTGCCGCTCCCGAAAGGCCGCCCGTCCCTCCGGATCCCAAAAGGCATATCGATCCATGGACCACGGCGGCACCACCCGGACCCGTTTCTCCGCCACCCCTTTGTACAGCACGCGCTCCCGCATGTACCGGTCCAGGACGACGACTGCATCCGCCGCGCGCAACGTAAAACGCGAGATTCTCTCCAGCAGCCACGCGACGAGCCCCGGCCGCAGCCATCCCGCCGCCAGCGCCTCGTCCGGATTCATGTCCATGACCCAGTAGACGAATCGCTCGCCGCTCAACCGGCAGCGGAGCGCCGCCAGTGCCGCCACCAGCGGAGGCGAGGTCAGGGCCACCACGCAATCGACGCGCCCCGTCCTCAAGATGCGGAAGGCAGCGCGCAGCAGGAAGCTGCCGAAATCCAGCGCGCGCCGCCATTTCGCGTCCTTTCCGAAGCCGGTGCCGCCCACGCGCTCGATCTCGATATCGCGGTATCGCTCGCGTTTTGCAAACCGCCGCGCCGGATCGTCGTAGGCACGCCGCGCTGCCAGCACCCGTACCTCGTGCCCGCGCTCGGCCAACGCCTCCGCCAGGCCGGTCAGGTACTGCGCCGTCGCCACCACGTCGGGATAAAAGCTCTGGTTCAGGAGCAGGATTCGCATGAGCTGTAAGGCAAACTGCCGGCAAAGCTCAGCCGCGAGGCGCCGCGCTCCGGCCTCGCTTCTGAGCCCGGTTTCGAGCCCGGTCCAGAGCCCGGTCCAGAGCCTCGCGATAGACCGCCAACGTCCCCACCGCAGCCGACTCCCAAGTGTATCGTCCCGCCTGCGAATGCCCGGCATCGACCTTCGCGCCGAGCAGCGCGCGGTCGCCCAGCAGGCGCTCCAGCTCCTGCTCCAGCGACCCATCCACTGCCGGATCGAAGTAGTGGGCGGCATCGCCGCACATCTCCGGCAACGACGAGCTGCGGCTCACCAGTACCGGGCACCCTGCGCTCATCGCCTCCAGCGGCGGCAAACCGAATCCCTCATACAGACTCGGATAGACGAACAGCGCGGCGCCGCGATAGAGCGCGCCCAGCCGCGCCTCATCGACGCGCGGCAGCAGCAGGATCCGATCCTCCAGCCCGCCCTCCCCTATCGCCGCGCGCTCGGCATCGCTCCACGCACCGCCGCCGGCGACCGCCAGCCGCATCGAACGCGCAGGCTCTGCTTTGGCAAACGCCCGCACCAGTGCGAGAAAGTTCTTATACGGACTCCGCGCTCCCACGTAGAGCACATAGGGCCGGGCATCGCCGTCCTCGAATGGACCCGTCTCCGCAATGGGCGTCACACCGTGGTGCACCAGGCGCGTTCGCCCCTCTGCGACTCCGTAGATCTCCATCAAATCCTGCCGCGCCGACTCCGAAACGCAGATCACCATGTCGGCTCGTCGATAGAGCCTGCCCTTGCGCGCGCGGATCGCCGCCGCATTCCGAAACAGCTGGGGAAACTTTTCCTGCGTCGCATCGTGGTGCGTCGCCACCAGCACGCGATGCCGAATCGCCGGCTCCCATCGCTGATAGGTCGCATGATAGATGTCGTATCGTCCCCGTGGCGGCGCGGTCGCGACCGTCCACAGCGCATTCATCGCGTAACGCGCATAGCCAGGCGGCATGCGGCTCCTCCAGCTCGCCACGCGCATCCCTTCG
>DASQSP010000213.1:0-10455 GCA_035642355.1 Occallatibacter sp. | reverse complement strand
GGCGGCGGTCAAAGAAGATTGCCTTGATTGAGGCCGCCAACCCGGCATGGATTGACCTGAGCCGTGAGTGGTACGACGTGGAACCAGCCGACTACCGGCGGGCATTGGATCGAATGGACAGCTAGAAAGACAACCGCGGGTCCCTCGACTCCGGTCGCCGCCGCGACCTCCGCTCGGGATGACAAACCAGTTTGGCTTAAGATCACTCTGCGCCCCGTCTCAAGTCGCCGTTTACATTAAGGAGTAGTGCAATCGCTCCTCGCCATCTTTCGCCCGCGGCAAAAATCCCTGCCCCGCGCGCTCGTGCTCTCGCTGGGCTCCTTCGCCGCGAGCCTGCGCCTGGCAGGCTTCCCCGATATACATCGCCTGCACGGCTCCAACTGGCAGATCCTCGTGCTGCTCGTCGCCCTTTGGGGCATGGCGGAGACGGCCCGCTGCCTGCGCCGCCGCTGGAGCCTCTATCACGCCGGCATTCTGCTCCTGCTCTACGCCGACCTCATGATCCTCGCCATGATCGTCTTCCTCGTCTTCTACGAGTAGAACTGCCCGCAAGATTTTTTGGGCGCGTTGCATTGAACAGGCGTGTAGCATGGTTGAGCGCGCGTGCGCCCTAACGCCACCGACAGGAGAAAAGACATGCTGAAGGGTTTTCGGGATTTTATCTTGCGCGGAAACGTACTCGATCTCGCCGTCGGCGTCATCATTGGCGGCGCGTTTGGCACCGTCGTCACATCGCTCGTCAAAGACGTATTTACGCCCTTCATCGGCAGCCTGGTCGGCAAGCCCGACTTCAGCGCCATCAAGGCGGGTCCCATCCTGGTCGGCAACTTTCTCAACGCCGTCATCGCCTTCCTCATGGTTGCCGCCGCCGTCTACTTCTTCATTGTGCTCCCCGCCAACGCCATCATGGCCCGCATGAAGAAGCCCGAACCTCCAGCCGCGCCCGCCACCAGGCCCTGCCCGGAGTGCCTCAGCGCCATTCCCGTGGCAGCAAAACGCTGCGCCTTCTGCGCCCAACCCGTAGCGTAGCAGGTTGCATAAAACCCGCCGGAGAGCACCGTCTTGGGCGCCACTTTACAAGCTACGGAAAAACACGCCAAAATGCACCGTTTTGAAAGGGCACGATCCGCCGCGGCGGACTCGTGCCGCAAAAGCCGCAAATAAAGTGCCGGGCTTCAGCCCCGGCTGCACCTCCCTCACCGGGAATGCATTTTTCCGCAGCCCGATTAGCCCTGAGCGATGAGTTGCCGCAAACTGCCCCACTACCCCTGCCCCTCGGCCCGAGCAGACCCTACCGCACCACGCTCTGGAAGAGCGAAGACTTCAGCAGCGTGTCGAACTCCGAGTCCGAAGCCGCAAAGTGGATCGACAGCTTCCCCGCGCTCGATGTAATGTTGGTCTCCGCCAGCGCAGCCTTATCCACATCCGAGCCGCTCACCTTGCGGTAGAGCACAGCCGCGTTCAGCAGCGAGGAGACTGTGGCCGCGGCAAAGGCGTCACCTGTCGAGATGGTCAGGTCGAGCCGCACGCCGTGCTGGAAATCCATGCTGTACCACGAACCCACCAGGCGCTTGCGCACCGAGTCGTAATCGGCCACCGAACCCGCCTCGCCCAGAATCTGGCGCATCATGGTCTGCGTGCCCTTCTCGTCGAGAATGCTCCACAGCGGCTGGGCGTCGACCGTATTCATGGCATCGACCATCGGGCCGTTGGTCAAAAATCCCGGAGCCAGCCCGTCGCGTACGTCCAGCGCCTGCTTCACGGCCGCCGATGTGCCAAAGAGCATGGTCGAGGGATCGATGAAGCACAGCACGAACCCCGTCTTACCCATCGGATAAACATGGTTGGTGCGCACCACAGTCGCCTTCACATGCTGCTTCTTGAAGCTTGCGAGCAGATCTTCCACATCGAACTGACCCTGGGCAATGCCCACCGTCTCCAGTTGGTCGGTCTTGCCGGGCAGGCGATACAGCGCGAACGCCAGGCTGTCGACATCGTGGTTGTCGTTGATGCCGGACTTGCGCAGAGCGTCGTCGAACTGCTTCAGGTCGGGCGGCATCACCCGATCCCGCAGTTGCAGCGCGGCCTCGGAGTTCTGCATGGCGCGGTAGTCCAGCACCACAAGCTGCTGCACATCGTGTGGAATCGCCCCGCGTGCGTCGCTGGTCAACTCCGCCGCGAAGGCCGGCAGAGCCAAACTCAGCGCCCCGGCACAAGTCAAAAGCCGAACAAAATTGCGTACCAAGGTCTTCCTCCGGGAATGCGCCTCATCTCCTGCAACACTCTCACTTTTGCCTGCGCTAGTACTACGACCGCATGATTTCGTAATCGGAACTAATAACCTTGGGTGCCCCAGGTCTCGCCTTTGAGACCTGGGATACGACAAACTCACGCGGCCTGGGTACTAACTAGAACACAGGCGTGCGAAACGCAGCAGAATCAGCCCATTCCTTCATTCATCATTGTACGTCGCCGAAAATTCATCCGGCACACGCCGCGCGGCGCGAAAAGGTTACTATTCTCCGGGCCAAGACAGCGGGGCCGCCAGCCGGCTCTCCAAAATCTTGGCCAGCGGGTCGAACCCAGTCAATAGACGCATCCACTCGCTCTCGCGCTCACAGGCCGCCTCAGGCACCAGCCCGATGATCTCGCCCTCCACCGGAGCCACCTTATGGCGCAGCGCCAGCCGCGAGACCGCACTGTAGACCTGCGAGATGGGCGTGACGGCGAAGTCCGTGATGTTCATGGTCAGTTGGGCCCGCCCGTGCGCCAATACGCCCAGCGCCTTCACGCTCTTCAGCCCCCCCGATGCGGCGCGCACCTCGCGGGCAATAGCCCGGACAATGGCTACGTCCGCCGTATCGAAATAGATGTTATAGGCCACCAGAAACTTGCGCGCGCCCACCGCGCAGGCTCCGGCGGTGGGATGCAGGCCGGGACCGCCCAGATCCGGCCGGCGCGCTGCCTCCTTGCGCACGGTCTCCCTCAACTCCTCGAACTGCCCGCGCCGCACATCTTCCAGGTTCACGCGGTCCGGCCGCGCCGCCGCTGCCTCGTAGAAATAAACCGGCACGCCAAACCGCTGCCAGATCTCCGCGCCGGCCTGCCGCGCCAGCAGCACGCAATGCTCCAGCTTCACGCCGGAGATGGGCACGAACGGAATCACGTCGGCCGCGCCGATGCGAGGATGAACCCCCTCTTGCCCGGTCAGGTCGATTAGTTCGGCCGCCTTGCCCGCGCCGCGCACCGCGGACTCCACCACCGCCGCCGGCGGCCCGGCAACCGTAACTACCGAGCGATTGTGGTCCGTATCCATCGACCAGTCGAGCAGGCGCACGCCCTCCACCCGCATCGCCGCCACAATGGCCTCGACGCGCTTGGCGTCTCTACCTTCAGAGAAGTTGGGAACGCACTCCACGATCTGGGGCTTGCCGGTCATTTCCAGAACGTATATCCCACCTGAATCTGAATGCTCGCATTCACGCCGGGATTGTGGTCGCCAAGCGAGGCCGACGAAATATGCACTCCGTTCACGCCCACATCAATCGACCGGCCCTGCCGCAGGAAGTAGTGGATACCGCCCCCGCCCTGCGGAGAAAAGTTGAACACCGAGGTGCCCTCCGGCGGGTTTTGGATATTCGGCGGAAACTTGTGCGTTGTGTAAATGAGACCGCCTGCTGCCTGGAACCACGGCTGAATCCGCCGCGACCGGGTGAGAAAGTTCCAGCGAAAAATCACCGGCGTGATGCTGACGCCGGTAAAGGTGCCGCCGCCCGTCGGCGCCGAAAAAACCTGGCCATCGACGATATAGTTCTGGTTTCCGGCAGGCGGCGTGTACGCCTGCCAGAAGGGAATGATGTTTCCGCTGAATTGAAACTGGCCGGTCAAGATGCCCGCATGAACCACCGGCGTAAGCACCTTGCCCAGTTCGGCCCCGGCAAAGAAGAAATGAAAATCGTTGCGGTTGCCAAAACCGTTGCCATAGTTGACGAAGGGCCCGTACTCCCAGCTGCGGTCGTTGCGCACCTGGGCCACCGGATTGTCGGCAGGCTCATCATGGGTTTGAGCCAAAGCGACCTGAGCCAAAGCCAAAGGCGCGGTAAGCGCGCCGCAAATCAGAAACAGGAGTTTCAATCGCGAAATCAAGCTCATTCCCTTCTCGTTAAGAGCGCACACATCAAAAATCAGGCCGCCACAACCGGGCGGCCTCTGGGGTTATAGATCCGGCAATTAACTACTGGGCCTTGGGTGCCCCATTCTTCGCGCGTTCTTTGCGCGAAGGGTGGGAGAGCACAACACTATTTACTTGCCGGATCAATAGACGAATAAAACCCGCTCAGCCGGCCACCTGCTCCATCTGCTCGGCGTCCATGTCGAAGTTCGAATACACATTCTGCGCGTCGTCGAAGTCCTCGAGCGCCTCAAGCAGACGGATCATCTGGTTGGCCTGCGCGCCCTCAAGCTTCGTATAGGTCGAGGCCACCATGGTCACCTGGCTCATCGCCGGCGCAATGCCCGCGGCCTTCACCGCCGTCAGCACGCCCTCATACGCTGCGGGGTCGGTCAGAATCTCCCACGCTTCCCCTTCGTCGTTCAGGTCCTCGCCGCCGTGCTCGAGCACGATGTCCATCAGCTTGTCTTCGCCCGCCGCGGACTTCTCAATCGCGATCACGCCCTTCTTCGAGAACATGTGCAGCACCGAGCCGCTGGAGCCCAGGTTGCCGCCGTTCTTCGAGAATGCGTGGCGAATCTCGCTCACCGTGCGGTTGCGGTTATCCGTCAGCGCTTCGACGATGACCGCAACGCCGCCGGGGCCGTAGCCCTCGAACGTGATCTCTTCGTAGTTCACGCCTTCAAGCTCGCCCGTGCCGCGCTGGATGGCACGCTTGATGTTGTCGGCCGGCATGTTTTCCGCCTTGGCCGCCGCCACCGCCGTGCGCAGCCGGGCATTGCTGTCGGGATTGCCGCCGCCCTTGGCCGCGACCGCGATTTCCTTCAACAGACGGGTGAAAATCTTGCCGCGCTTGGCATCCAGCGCGCCCTTTTTATGCTTGATTGTGGCCCATTTCGAGTGGCCGGACATGGAAACCTCAGTGATAGTGGAGATGCAAGGCAGGACACCGCCCGCCCTTGCGAGTATATCATCTGGAACGATGGGCTTGTAGCGCCCACAGCATGAGGTAGTGGGTCAGTTTGAAACCGTCTTGAAAGGGCACGGCTTCAGCCGCGCCGCATGCTTGAAACCGCCGTGAACGGGCACGACTTCAGTCCTGCCATGAGTCGAGCGGAATAAGTCGGGCTTTAGCTGTGAAGTTTCAATACGTTGTTAAGGAACCTCTGATCAAGTCGATGTTTTGAAAGGGCACGGCTTTAGCCGTGCCGTAAGTAGCGCAAATTTAACTGGGCTTTAGCCCCTGAGGGAATGCGCTGTGACTTAATCAGACCTTCCTTAACTCTTCCAGCCGTTGTTTTGAAAGGGCACGGCTTCAGTCGTGCCATAAAGAGCCTGGGATGAAGAGGGCTTTAGCCCCTGCCGCACCTCCCTCACCGGGAATATATTTTTCCCGCCGCCCTAATCCAGCGCCCGCAGCGACGGCGAAAACACAAAGAACGCCGCATAAGTCAGAGCGGCCGCCGACGCCATCGCAGCCAGCACATGGCCTGTGGCAAAGTACCGCGACATCCAGCCCGCCAGCAGCGACCCCAGCGGCGGCAGCCCCAAAAAGGCTGTGGTGTAAATGCTCAGCACCCGCCCCCGCATCTCGTCCGACGCGAGATGCTGCATGGACACGTTGAAGCACGACACCATCACGATTCCGCAATAGCCCTCGAACAGCGCCAGCACCGCCGACAGCAGAAACATGTGCGACAGGCAGAAGCAGATGATCGCGGCAAAGAACGCAATGCCGAAGATCGTCACCACCCTGCCGCGATGCCGGATCACGCCCATCACCGCCACGGTCATCGCCGCCAGCACCGCGCCCAATCCGGAACAGGCCATCAGCCAGCCCAGCCCGCTTGCGCCTGCATGCAACTGAATCTTGGCAAAGTAGGGAATGAAGCTGAGAAAGGGAAAGCCCAGCAGCGCAAAGGCCGACGTCATCCCCACCAGCACCAGCATCTGCCGCTCACCGCGCAGATACACAAACCCCGCGCGCAGGCTGCACCAGATCGATTCATGCCGCGCCGGCGGCTCTTTGGGAAAGCGCAGCCGCGCCAGCGCGCCCAGCACCGCCAGAAAACTCAGCCCGTTCAGGAAAAAGTTCCCCGCCACGCCAAACACCGCCATCGCGTAGCCGCCCAGCGTGGGCCCCACAATGCGCGACATGCTGAACTGCGCGGAGTTCAGCGCAATCGCATTGGTCAGGTCTTCGCGCGGCACCAGCTTGGGCACCAGCGCCTGATAGCTCGGCGCGTTCATCGACATGGCCACGCCGTTCAAAAACGAGATGGCCGCCACCTCCCACACCGTGATCAGCGGCTTGCCGTCCGCGCCCTTGAACCACGCCAGCGCCGCCAGCAAAAACGCCAGCACCATCATCGCCGTCTGCGTCACCAGCAGCAGCCGCCGCTTGTCCACGCGGTCGGCAATCACGCCGCCAAACAGCGTAAAGATGAGAAACGGAATCGAACCCGCAAACGCCACCACGCCCAGCCAGAAGGCGGAGTTGGTGAGCAGCAGCACCAGCCAGCCCTGCGCCACATTTTGCATCCAGGTGCCGATGTTCGAGAGAAAATTGCCGCTCCAGAACAGGCGGAAGTTGGGATTGCGCAGCGCCCGCACGGCCTGCGACGGGCCGCTGGTCTCCGCCGGCGCAAATTTCCGAATCGCAGTCTCGGCCGCAGCCGGAGTCTCCGGCTCCTCTTCCAACTCTTCGCTCGCGCTCACGGCCGTCCCTCACCGATCCCTCGAAGGGACCACCCACCTGCTTAGTGTAAGCTGGGGCGTACTTCAGCGGCGCGCCGCCCGCGAGCCCGAAGACGCACGCATCCCTTCCGCAAAGGCTCTGCTCATGCTCCTCCGTCGTCTGCCTGTTCTTCTCGCGATCCTGACTCTTGTTCCCGCTCCCGGGCCCGCGCTTTCCGCCGCGCAGCAGCAGCCCTCCGCCTTCGGCTACCCGGACTTCAGCAAGGAAGCCGCGCTCGAAAGCCGCTTCCTCCAAGTGCCCAACGCCAAACTCGCCGGCGAGGCCCTCAAGACCCTCACCGCCGAGCCCCATGTGGCCGCCACGCCCGAGGACCACAAGACCGCCCTCTACGTCGCCGAGAAGTTTCGCGCCGCCGGCCTCGACACCGAGATCGTCCCCTACCGCGTGCTGCTCAACTGGCCCAAGGTCGTCCGTGTGGAGGCCTTTGACGCCGTCGGCAAAAAGCTCATGTCCGGCCCCACCCCCGAGCATGTCAGCAGCGACCCCTTCCAGAACGACCCGCGCATCGTCATGCCCTTCAACGGCTCTTCCGGTTCCGGCGATGTCACCGGCTCCGTGGTCTACGCCAACTACGGCCGCCTCGAAGACTTCAAACAGCTCGACGCCGATCACATCGACCTGCGCGGCAAGATCGTCATCGCCCGCTACGGCGGCAACTTCCGCGGCGTCAAGGTCTACCTCGCCGAGCAGCGCGGCGCGGCCGGCGTGCTCATCTACTCCGACCCCCAGGACGACGGCTACTTCAAGGGCGACGTCTACCCCCTCGGCCCCTGGCGGCCGGAGACCGGCGTGCAGCGCGGCTCCGTCCAATATCTCTTCAAATATCCCGGCGACCCCGAGACCCCCGGCGTCGCCTCCACGCTCGATCTGCCCGACTCCGCGCGCGTCAACCCCCAAGGCAATCAGCCCCACATCATCTCCATCCCCCTCAGCTACCACGACGCCGCGCCCATTCTGCAGGCGCTGAAAGGCTCCAGCGTGCCGCAGGGCTGGCAGGGCGCGCTGCCTTTCCGCTATCACCTCGGCGGGGAAGGTGTGCGCGTGCATCTGGTCTCGCAGCAGGACTACCAGCGCCGCGTCATCTGGGACGTGATTGGCCGCATCAAAGGCTCCGACTACCCCGACGAGCTGGTCATCAACGGCAACCACCGCGACGCCTGGGTCTACGGCGCGGTCGACCCCAACAGCGGCACCGCCGCCATGCTCGAGGCCGTGCACGGCATCGGCGCGCTGCTCAAGCAGGGCTGGCGTCCCCGGCGCACCGTCCTGTTTTGCAGTTGGGACGCGGAAGAAGAAGGCCTCATCGGTTCCACCGAGTGGGTGGAGCAGCACGCCGAGGCCATGAACCACGCCGTGGCCTACTTCAACATGGATGTCGGCGTCTCCGGCATTCAGTTCGCCGCCGCCGCCGTGCCCTCGCTCAAGCAGTTCGTCCGCGAGGTCACGCAGGCGGTTCCCAACCCAGTCGGCGGCACGGTCTATCAGGAGTGGCGCATGGACCGCGGCCGTCCCGGCACGGTGGACGATCATCGCGGCTCCAATGCCCCGCCCCAGCCCGGCGAAGAGGTCCACGTCAGCGACCTCGGCTCGGGCTCCGACTTCACGTCCTTCCTGCAGCACGCCGGCGTGCCCTCCACCGACATCGGCTCCAACGGCCCCTACGGCGTCTATCACTCGGCCTTCGACGACTACACCTGGTTCGTCCTCAACGCCGATCCCCACTTCCTTTATCTGCAGGAGATGGCGCGCGTCTTCGGCATTGAGTCGCTGCGCATGGCCGACGCCGACGTCCTGCCCTATGACTACCCCAGCTACGCCCGCGAGATCGCGTCGTACATCAAGGCGGCCCAGCACAAAGCCGCGGACGACGGCCTCACCAGTCTCGACTTCGCCCAGGCCGAAGCCGCCTCCGCCCGCCTGACCGCAGCCGCGGCCCATGCCCACGCGCTCCAAACCGCGCCGCCCGTCGACGTGGCCAAGCTCAACCGGACTCTCCGCGCCGCCGAGTCGGATCTGCTCAACCCGCAGGGCCTGCCCAACCGCTCCTGGTTTCGCCACACCATCTACGCTCCTGGCGAGTACACCGGCTACGCCGCCGTAGTCATCCCCGGCGTCAACGAGGCCATCGACGCCCACAACGCAACCGTAGCCCAGCAGCAGCTCACCGTGCTCGCCCAGGCCCTCGACCGCGCCGCCCAAACCCTCAACTCCGCGCAATAGATCGGCGTGAAGGGTACGGGCCGGGTGCCCCCGGTCCCGAGCCTTTGGGGACCGGGGATGGAATTGGGTACACCGCCACTGCAACCGCGCTAAACTAGCCCACTTCGGAGACCGCACCAAACCCGGCCCAGCCGTGTGACCGAGATCACTCCTGTCCCGCCCACCCGTTGACCGGGCACTCCAGGACTCGTATCGTTAATACTGGCTATGAAAAAATCCACCATGCGCATCGGCATCGCCGTCGCCGTCATCCTCGGCACCGTCGGCTGGCTCGCCTTCACCGGCTATGGCTCCAGCAAAAGCTACTACGTCACCATCGCCGAGTTGGGCGGCATGGGCGACAAGGCCTACAAGGCCAACCTGCGCGTCGAAGGCTTCGTCAAGCCCGGCTCCATCGAGCAGAGCGGCCCCAACGTCTCCTTTGTCATGAACGAGTTCGAGAGCCACTCGCCCAAAGCCGCCACCGGCCGCACCATCCGCGTGGTCTACAAAGGCTCCGAGCCGCCGCCCGACACCTTCAAGAATGATGCGCAGGCGCTCGCCATCGGCACCTACAGTCCCGACGGCGTCTTCCACGCCAACGGCCTGCAGGCCAAGTGCGCCAGCAAGTATGCGCCCGGAGCACAGCCCGGTTCCCAACCCGGCATGAAGCCCAATCAGCCAGCCGCCGCTCCCGCCAATCCCCGCGCCGCTACAGCCTCCGTGGTCCTTCCGGCCAGCCCCGCTGCCGCCCACTAGCCTCATGCCCGCACAGCAGGCCGCAACCTCCGCCCTCTGCGCCCGGCTCGACCAGGTCTCCAAGCTCTTCGGCTCCTTCGCCGCTCTGCGCCAGGTCTCGGTCGATCTCGAACCCGGCCGCTGCTACGTCCTGGTCGGCGAAAACGGCGCAGGCAAATCCACGCTGCTGCGCATCCTCGCCGGCCTGCTGCGCCCTTCACACGGCTCAGTCACCGTCTTCGGCGGCCTTGCACCCCACGACGCCCGCGCCCGCATCGGCTACATGAGCCACGCGCCCATGCTCTACGACGAGCTCACCGCCGAGGAAAATCTCCGCTACTTCCGCAGCCTCTACCCCGATCGAAAATGCCTCACCCCCGCCGAAGCCCTGCAACAAGTCGGCCTCGATCCAAAACTCCCGCGCCAACTCGGCCAGTACTCGCAGGGCATGCGCCAGCGCACCTCGCTCGCCCGCGTGCTCCTGCCCATTCCTGAACTCCTGCTGCTCGACGAGCCCTTCTCCAACATGGACGTCGAGTCCGTCGGGCAAATGGTGGCCCTGCTCGCCAGCTTCCGCCACGGCAGCCGC
>DASQSP010000212.1:0-59570 GCA_035642355.1 Occallatibacter sp. | reverse complement strand
ACGCGGCCCTCCTGCACGCCGCCGGCTTTGACGCGCTGCTGATCGGCGAGAGCCTGATGCGCCAGCCCGACCCCGGCGCGGCGCTGGAGTCGCTGCTTGCCGGAACCGTTGCACCCGCCACGAAATGATTGCAATGATTGCATTTCGTGCTAGAATGCAATCAGTGCAATCACCGGAGGCGCACCATGCCGACTAGCTTGGTTGTTCGGAACGTGGAAGAAAACGTCGTGCAGTCTCTCAAGGAGCAGGCCGCCCGCAACGGCCGCAGCGCCGAAGCCGAGCACCGCGCCATCCTCAAGGCCGCTCTGCTGCAGCCGCGTAAACGCTCATTCAATGAAGTCCTCGCCGCCATGCCCAACGTCGGCAACGACGAAGACTTCGTCTTTCCGCGCGGATAATCATGTACCTGGTTGATACGAATGTTCTGAGTGAGCGCCGCAAAGGCAGGCGGGCCGATCCGGGAGTCGCCGAGTTTGTAGACCGTAAAGAACACGAGATCTTCGTGCCCGTCTTCGTCATTGGAGAGCTGCGTGGCGGCATCGAGCGCCTGCGCCGCCGCGGCGATCAGCCCCAGGCAGCCAGCCTGGAAGTCTGGCTCCAGACCGTCCACGAAGATTTTGCTGCGCGCATTCTGGCCTTCGATCTCACCTGCGCGGAGACCTGGGGACAACTGATGAGCATCGACACCCAAAACCCAATTGACAAGCAACTGGCCGCCATGGCGCTGGTTTACGATCTCAGCGTCGTCACCCACAACGTCAGCCACTTTGAAGGCACAGGTGTGCGCGTCCTGAACCCCTTTGCCGCCGATGCCGGCCCGCTTATCCTCTAATCAACATGCTTATGCCTCTCTGGATCAAAATTTGCGGCAATACCTCTCTCGCTGACGCCGAGCTTGCGGCCGACGCGGGAGCGGATGCGGTTGGTTTCGTCTTCGCGCCCAGTCCGCGCCGCGTAAAGGCTGATCAGGTCGCAGCCATCACCCCGCACCTGCCTGCGCAGATTGAGAAAATTGGCGTCTTCGTCGACGCGTCTCTCGATGAAATTGCAGCGGCCGTCCGCGTCGCCGGCCTCACCGGCGTGCAGCTTCACTCCGGTGCCGCGCCTATAGATCCGGCAATTAAATACCGCGACTTGGGTGCCCTACCCATCGCGCGTTCTATGCGCGATGGGTGGGAAAGCACAACACTATTTACTTCCCGGATCAATAAGCTGCCCGCCGAACTCCGCGCTCAGTTCGGCGCGCAGTTCGGACGAGCGCTGCGCATTCTGAGCGTGGTTCACTTCGGCGCGGACGCCGCACAGCAAGCCGCCGCACTGGCCGCTGACACAAATATAGACGGCATCCTCATCGACTCGCGCACCGCAACCGCCGTCGGCGGCACCGGCATCGCCTTCGACTGGGCCAGCGCCTCGCAAACCCTCTTTCGCGGTAACGCGAAGATGATCGCCGCCGGCGGCCTCAACCCGGAAAACGTGGCGGAGGCCATTGCCACACTGCGTCCCTGGGGTGTCGATGTCGTCAGCGGTGTGGAAGCCGCGCCCGGCCGCAAAGACCCCGCCAAGGTGCGCGCCTTCATCGCCAACGCCCGCGCCGAGAGCGAATAGCGCATTCGATTTATATAAAGTTCTAAATAATTCTGAATGTGCCCTCGTTTACGCGTAAGCCGAACACGCGCCACGCAAGCGTGTGGGACGCTATCGAGAAATCTCCGACGGAGGCGGCGAACCTCAAACTACGTTCGTCTCTCATGCTCGCGCTCAAGCGCCACATCGAGCGCGAGGGCCTCAGCCCAACTGCAGCCGCAGAAGCGTTCGGCGTCTCGCAGCCGCGCATCTCCAACCTCATGCGCGGCAAAATCAATCTCTTCAGCATCGACATGCTGGTGAACATGCTCACCGCCGCCGGCCTGCGCGTGAGCGTGCGCGTGAACAAGGCGGCCTGAAACCGTCGCCGTCCGCATTTCCTTAGGGGCCAGCTGGCCCATTTGCCGCTACAATTGGACCTTCCACTTCCAGAGTGTTTACTCGTGAGCTATTTCCGGATCGGGGACAAACAACCCCGAATGCGCAAAAGCTTAGTCCGGCGTAGGTCCCTCAAATGTGGTCGATCATGACGCTTTCGGTAGTAAATGGCGTTGCCGGAATCCTCTGAGTTTTCGTTGATCGCAATCTCAGGCGTTCACAATGTTTCGAAGCTATTCCATGATGCCGCTTAACTGGCATGACCAGGTGGTGCCGTCAGGAAGAAGGAGTCGATAGTTTTGGCTAACCACAGATTGATCGGCGTTGTGTTCGTCACTCGTGAGCTGCGCTGTGTAATCGCCCGGCGCAACGAGTGCCCATCGTTGTTTCCCAATTTTCGAATCGCCCCATAGCTCAATCTTCTTGCCATTCAGAATCGCATCTACATAGAGCCCGTAACCACATTCGACGCCAGGCCCGGCGGAGCCAATGCTGCTGCCGCTACAGTTGAGCCGGAGATGCGATGCGGAAATGTGTAGATGGACAGTGGCTAGTGTTGGCGGCGTTTGCCCGAGCCGAGTCTTTTGACCATGTATTGAACAAAGACAGACAAGCATTACGCCGATAACGACGAATCTCCTCATCATGCACCTCTTGTAGGGAGTGACGCAGCAAGAGTATACCTCCTTCACGCGTATCGCCTGCCCATGCACTGTATCGGTTGCCTATTCGGGCTCCATTCACGAGTTGCGGGCGGCTAACCCGCTATTCGACAGTTACTGGTCGATCAACATTCAGCCCGCCCACCGCATGAATGCTACCTAACCCGGCCAGCCCGCCGCACGCCTTCCCTGTACACTGAAGGGTTCCCCATTTCGCGCGCAGGCGCAGGTGCAGGAGGGCTCCATGGCATCGGTCATTCTTCCATCGGCTCCGTCGGAGTCGCGTCCCGGGCGGTTCGGCGTCTACGGCGGCCGCTATGTGCCGGAGACGCTGATGGCCGCTCTGCTTGAGCTGGAGCACGCCTATGCCGAAGCGCAGGCCGATGCGGCCTTTCAGGCCGAGCTTGCCGACCTGCTGCACAACTTTGCCGGCCGTCCCACGCCGCTCTACTTCGCTAAGCGCCTTAGTGAAGAATTGGGCGGGGCAAAAATTTATCTCAAGCGCGAAGACCTGCTGCACACCGGCGCGCACAAGATCAACAACTCTCTCGGCCAGGCGCTGCTGGCCAAACGCATGGGCAAAAAGCGCATCATCGCGGAGACCGGCGCCGGCCAGCACGGCGTGGCCACCGCCACAGTCTGCGCGCTGCTCGGCATGGAGTGCATCGTCTACATGGGCGAAGTGGACATGGCCCGCCAGGATCTGAACGTGCTGCGCATGCGCCTGCTGGGCTCGGAAGTGCGCAGCGTGTCGTCCGGCTCGAAGACGCTGAAAGACGCCATCAGCGAGGCCATGCGCGACTGGGTCACCAACGTCCGTTCCACCTTCTACATCCTCGGCTCGGCGCTGGGCGCGCATCCCTATCCAACCATGGTGCGCGACTTCCAGCGCGTCATCAGCCGCGAGATCAAAGAGCAGATTTTGGAGAAGGAAGGAAGGCTGCCCCACGCAGTGGTCGCTTGCGTGGGCGGCGGCTCGAACGCCATCGGCGCTTTCTACGAGTTCATCCCGGACAAGCAGGTGCGGCTCATCGGCGTGGAGGCGGGCGGCTGCGGCACCGCGCTCGGCCAGCATGCGGCGCGTTTCCACGGCGGAGAACCCGGCGTGCTGCAAGGCACGTTCTCTTACGTTCTGCAGGATGAGAACGGCCAGATCGCCAACACGCATTCGGTTTCGGCGGGTCTCGACTACGCTTCCATCGGCCCGGAGCACGCCGCGCTGCACGACTCCGGCCGCGCCGAGTACACCGCGCAGGACGATGCCGCCGCGCTTGCGGCCGTCGTCAAGCTCGCGCGTACTGAAGGCATATTGCCCGCGCTCGAGAGCGCGCACGCCGTCGCCGAGGCCCTGCGCATGGCGCCGACGATGGCCGCGCATGACATACTTGTAGTCAACCTCTCCGGGCGCGGCGACAAGGATATGGGCATCCTCGCCGACGAGCTCAACCTCCGGGGAGCGTGATCCGAAGAACTCCGATGGCGATCGAATTCCAGCACAAACCGGGCCTGGTGGTGTATCTCACCGCCGGCGACCCCTCGCTCGAAGCCACGCGCTCGATCGCGCTTGAGGCCATCGATGCGGGCGCGGATGTGATCGAGCTCGGCGTACCCTTCAGCGATCCGCTGGCCGACGGTCCCGTGATTCAGCGCGCCAGCGAGCGTGCTGTGTCCAAAGGTACGCGCCTCAAAGATGTGCTCGCGCTCGCTGCCGAGATTCGCGCCGCGCGGCCCGCAGCCGGCCTCGTCATCTTCAGCTACTTCAATCCCATCCTGCGCTACGGCCTGCGCAAGTTTGCAGACGATGCAGCCGCTGCCGGTGCCGATGGCGTGCTGGTGACCGACATTATTGTGGAAGAGGCGGGCGAGTATCTGGCAGAAATGGCCCGCGTGAATCTTGCGCCCATCTTTCTGGCCGCGCCCACCAGCCCCGATGATCGGCTGCAGGCCATCGCCGCGCACAGCAAGGGATTTGTCTACGCCATCTCGCGCACCGGCATCACCGGCAAGCAGCAGAGCATGACCGCGGATGCCGCGTCGCTGGTCGCCCGTATACGGCGATGGACTTCGCTGCCGGTGGCCGTGGGGTTCGGCATCTCCAACGCGGAACACGTCGCCCAGGTGGCGGAGTTCGCCGATGCGGCGGTGATCGGCAGCGCAATCGTGGAGCTGATCGAGAAATCGACTCCCGAAGCAGCGCCCGGCGCGGTGGCCCGATTTATCAGGGGTCTGCGCCAGCCTGCGGCGGCGCTGACCCGGTAGAGCGAAACCAGAGTCGATGTATCCCGAGATAGGGTAGTAGGTCAGTTTGTGACAACCCATCCCTCAGTGGCTAAAGCCTCATCTCATTTTGCGACGCATACGGCACGACTGAAGTCATGCCCTTTCAAAACGGTTTCAAACTGACCTACTTCCCGAGATCGCAGCTTTCAACCCGAGGAGTCGAATGACGCTGGAAGAATTGCGAGCCGAAATCGATGTGCTGGACCGGAAGCTCGTTGCGCTGCTCAACGAGCGGGCCAGTGCCGCGCTGATGATCGGTCACCTCAAGGTGCAGACCTCGCTGCCGGTCTATGAGCCGGCCCGCGAAAAAATCATCTTCGCCAATGTGCGCGCCCACAACCAGGGCCCACTGCCGGACATCGAGCTGGTGCATATCTACGAGCGCATTGTCGACGTGATGCGGGCGCTGCAGAGGAACGAGTTGGCATCGGAGAGGAACGCCCAGGCTGCCGCTGAGCAATCGGGCAAAGGCACAGGCGCACAGGCGCCGGAGACAGGGAACAAGCAATGATCGTAGCCATGCAGGAGAAGGCCAGCGAAGAACAGATTGACGCCGTGATCGAAGCGATGACGGAAGCTGGCGTGGGAGTTCACCGCACCACCGGCGCGAGCCAGACCATTCTGGCCGGCGTGGGGCCCACGTCCGCCGTGGACCTGAGCAAATTCGAAGTGTTGCCGGGCGTCGAGCATGTGCACCGCATCAGCGCGCCGTACAAGCTGGCCGGGCGCGGCTTCCGGCCCGAGGGCACGGTTGTCGAATTCCGCAACGGCGTCAAGGTCGGCGGCACGCAGGTCGTCGCCATGGCGGGGCCATGCTCCATCGAAGACAAAGACCAGATATTCGAGACCGCCGCGCGCGTCAAAGCGGCGGGCGGAGCGTTTCTGCGCGGCGGAGCTTTCAAACCGCGCAGCTCGCCTTACGCATTTCAGGGCATGGGCATTCCCGGCCTCGAACTGATGCGCGAAGCCGCCGACGCCCACGGGCTTCTCGTCGTCAGCGAAGTGATGGAGATCGCGCAGATCGAGCCCATGCTGCAATTTGTCGATCTCTTCCAGGTGGGCGCGCGCAACATGCAGAACTTCAACCTGCTGCGCGAGCTGGGCCAGGTCGAAAAACCCGTGCTGCTCAAGCGCGGCATCGCCGCCAGCATTGAGGAGATGCTGCTCTCGAGCGAATACATCCTCTCCGGCGGCAACTACAACATCATCCTCTGCGAGCGCGGCATCCGCACCTATGAGACCGCCACGCGCAACACCATGGACATCTCCGCGATCCCGGTCGTGAAGAAGCTCTCGCACCTGCCCATCGTGGCCGACCCTTCGCACGGCACCGGCCACCGCGACATGGTGGCGCCGATGGCCAAGGCCGCGGTGGCCGCGGGCGCAGACGCGATCCTCGTCGAGGTGCACCCCAACGCCGACAAGGCCGCATCGGACGCGGCGCAGACCTTGTACCTTGACCAGTTCGATAAGCTGATGACAGAGCTGCGCGTCATCGCCGCGGCGGTGGGCAGAGCGCTGTAGCCAAGTTTTGTACTGGCGATTGTTTTTTGCGGTCCTGCTATCCGCACAAACATGGGTGCCCCAGGTCTCGCTTCTGAGACCTGGGAAAGCACGATCCTCACGATGCCCGCGTCGGACCCCGCATAATACAAACAGCATGATTGAGCGCATCGCCATACTAGGCACGGGCCTGCTGGGTGCATCGGTGGGCCTGGCCTTGCGCGCATCCGGGTTCACAGGCTCCATTGTTGGCTGGAACCGTGACCCCGAGCAGGCGCAGATCGCGCTTGGCATAGGCGCAATCGACTCCATCGCCGCCGATCCAATCCAGGCCGCGCGCGCAAGTCAGGTCGTGCTGCTCGCAGTGCCCGTCTTCGCCATCCTCGATTGGATGGAGCAGTTCTCCGGCGTCCTCGGCCCCGAGCATCTCATCACCGACGTCGGCTCGACCAAGGCGCAGATCACCGGCGCAGCCGATCGGCTCTTCAATCGCACCGGCCGCGCGGCATTTCTGCCCGGACACCCGATGGCGGGCAAAGAACGCGGCGGCGCGGCGCTCGCCGATGCAGAGTTGTTTCGCGGCGCGGTGTGGCTGTTCACCGACGATCCCGCATGGCAGCGCACGCCGCACGCAGAAGCTCTGATCAAAGAATGGCGCGCGTGGGTGGCCGCGATGGGCGCGCGCAGCATTGACCTCGACGCCGAACGCCACGACGAGCTCGTGGCATGGGTCAGCCACCTGCCGCAGTTTGTCGCCACCGCGCTCAGCGCGCTTCTTGAGGACGACCTTGGCCAGGCGCCGGAGATGAAAGACGTGGGCGGCCGCGGCCTGCGCGAGATGACGCGCCTCGGCGCCAGCCCTTACTCCATGTGGCGCGACATTGCGCTCTCCAACACCGCGCCCATCCAGGCTGCGTTGCTCGCCCTCGAGCAGCGCCTCGCGCACATCCGCGAAAACCTGCGCACCCCCGACCTGCGCGACGAGTTCGACAAAGCCAACCGCTTTCGCCAGGAGTAAGTCATGAGTAAGTCAATAGTAAGTCAAGAGTAAGTCAAGAGTAAGTCAGAGCCAGGCGTAGTCTCCAGTCAGGCGCCAGAGAGCAGGGAAACCAATCACGATACAAGAGCAGTTCGGCCAGATCGACATCTACGTCTTCGATCAGATTTTGCGCGGCAACATCGCCGCCCCCATGCGCGTGCTCGACGCCGGCTGCGGCTACGGACGCAATCTGGTCCATCTGCTGCGCGAGGGCTGCGAGGTCTTCGCCGTCGATGCCGACCCCGCCGCCGTGGAGCATGTGCGCCAGCTCTCCGTCTCGCTCGGCACCGATCTGCCCGATGAAAACTTCCGCGTCGCGCTCCTCGAAAAGCTGCCCTTCCCCGACGACTTCGCCGATGTCGTCCTCTGCAACTCAGTCCTGCACTTCGCGCGCGACGGCCAGCACTTCCTCGCCATGCTCAAAGAGCTGTGGCGCGTGCTTCGCCCCGGCGGCATGGTCTTTTGCCGCCTCGGCTCGCGCATCGGCATGGACTTCGAGCAGCTCCGCCCCAACATCTATCGCGTGGGCGACGGCTCTGCGTGGTTTTTAGTCGATGAAAGAATGCTGCTGCGCCTAACCAGCGAGCTGGGCGGCGTGCTCGTCGACCCGCTCAAGACCACCATCGTGCAGGACTATCGCTGCATGACCACCTGGGTGTTGCGCAAGCCCGCCAAAGTTCCAGTGGCGGGCAAGCACGCCAGCAATGCCGCATAACGTATTCTCCCTGACACCCTCAAGTTCAAGACCACTGTGAACTTTATCAAGAACCCTGGAGGAATGAGAATCCTATTTCCGAATGGCTGAAATGACCTTACCCGCACAGGCTACTAATTCGTCGGATAGATTAGGTGGCTGGGGGCCCCAAAGATGATTTGGTATGCGCCTTCCGAGAAAACTCCCCACACACGCTCAAGCCCGCCGATCCGCAATGTCCACAAGTCAGATTGATCGGGCATGTTTTAGCGAAGCCCGCAAGGACCGTGCGTATCAATCGTAGCGTTCGACGACGATCTGTTTGCGATGCCAGCCGAAGGTTTTCAGGCGGTCGCGGACGGCAGTGATCATGTCGTTGAGGCCGCAGATGTAGGCGTTGATATCGAATCTCAGCTCATTGGGCGGCGTGGAAGGATCGATTGCAGACGACGGGCCTAAGCGCGCGACGCGATCTTCCACGATCTTGGCGACGTGGTCCTGCACGTAGCCGCGAAGCCCGTCCAATTCTCCGCGTCGCGACTGAGCGCGGGCAGGTAGTGGAAGTTGGCGTGGCGCGCGGCCAGAGCCTCGAACTCGGCGCGATAGTAGAGCTCGGTCTCGTGGCGCGTTCCATACACAAGCCAGATTTCCTTGCCCTGGCTGCGATCTTCTCCGGCGTGCGGGCCGTCTTGCGGAAACAAATGCTGCAAGAATCCGCGCATGGGCGCGACGCCGGTTCCCGTTGCGACCAGCAGCGAGTCCGTCACCGGCTCGCGGAGAGTGAAGAAGCCGTTGGGGCCGTAGACGCGGACGAGGCCGCCGACGGGAACGTCGGGCAAATCGGCAAGGCGATTGGAAAAGAAGCCGCCCTCGACGCGGTTGAGGCAAAGGTCAAACCGATTGGCGCGCGGCGCGGAGGCCAGCGAGTAGGCGCGCGTCTGCTCGTGGCCGGTGCGGTCCTCAGCCACGGCGGAGATGAACTGGCCGGGGATGAAGGGGAAGGCTTCGAGGTCGTCGAGGACGAATTCGAAGTGGTAAGTCTGCGCGAGCTCTGAGATGCACTCCTTGTGGAGGAGCCGCGCGGTATGAAATTCACGCTCCAATATGGTCTCGCTGGGGAAGATGCGGCTGCGTGCGCAGCCTAAGGCGAGTATCGCGGGCGAGGTGCGGCAATGGCAAGCTGGACGCCGTGCATTCGCGCTTTCCCGTGTCGAAAAATCCGGCGTCGATATACCTGCGTCCATAAGATTCAACGCGGCTTTAGCCCCTGAGGGATAGACCTTTACTTTGTTGGCAGTCTGAGGCCCTCCACCTTCGCAGAGGGCCTTCGCGCAACCTGTTCTGCGAGCTTAGGCCGTGGCTTTGACTGGCTCCGGCACCGCCGTGGGCTTCCCGCCATCCGCCTTCTTGATGTCGATGCCGCCCTTGAAGAACGCGCCATCCTCAATGCTGATGCGCGCCGCGGAGACATCGCCGGTCAGCGCGCCCTCCGCGCGAATGTCCACGCGGTCAGTGGCCGACACGTTGCCCTTCACCTTGCCCAGCACCACAATCTCGCGCGCGTTGATGGCCGCATTCACCTGCCCGTTGCGGCCCACCGTGAGCCGGTTGCCCGGCAGATTGATCGTGCCCTCAATCTTGCCGTCGATATACAAGGACTCGGAGCCGGTGATCTCGCCCTTGATGAACAGGCCCTTGCCGATGGTCGCCTGCTCGCCCGTCGAGGCAGTGGAGGCGGCAGCCGGCGGGGCACTGCGGGCAGGCTCAAACGCCGGTGCTGCGGGAGCAGCCGGGCGCTGCGGCTCGGGGGTTGGCGAAGATCCGGGTCCAGACTGAGTTGGTTTCCACATTGCGCTCAAGAGAATTTTCCTTTTCTGTCCTGGTGGGACTGGGGGGTTGCCAAGGCACTGGCCAGTTCGCTGGCCTATCATCTCCGGTTTTCCACGCACGCGCTCGCTTCGTAGCCGTCCGCAGTCCGCATTTTTTTCCTGCTCGGCAGACTCAGGCAGGTCACTGCGCCTATTCTAAGCCGCAACCCCGCGCGAAATCGAGGCCCGCACACTTTCGTACCGCAGTGCCCATTTTAGCAACAGCCCCATTCAGAAAAACCGACGGGCAGGTGGCCCACTCACCGCTCCCAAATTGGGGCGTTCGAATCTGACGGTCTGTGCTGACGGTCTATGCCCCGTTCATCGTCCGCCGCGGTGGACGATGAACGGGAGACCCGTCGAGCCGGGGCGCGCGGATACAATTCCGCAACGAACGATGGTCCTCCCGCCGCATTCACGCGGCCCACTAACGGCGACAAAACTGCGATGAATGGGCACACTCTTCCGTCTACGAGGCAACCGCGGGACAGGATCGATGACCGGGCACCTGCCGGTACCTTCAGCCTTTCGTCACGGAAGATGCGCTCCCTGCGGCCATCGTGGAGTTTTCCCGTCAGTATGGACATTTCGTCACGGCAATTTATTTTTACGGACGAGTCTTTTCGTTCACCCAGATGGGCTCGCCGAGGAATGCCGGTTGATCGACGGAGATCAGGAACGGCTTCGGTGACTTCGGAGAATCCGAGGCCTGCGCGGCGCACGACGAAAGGCAGATCAAGAAGAAAAATAACGGCGCGGCTCGCATACCGTCTCCTGTTGAGCGCCGGATGAAAGGAATGCAGTTCAACTCTACTAAGCGATTCCCTGAGAAATCGGATAACAAAACGTCGCAAAGACGCACCGCAGTAGAATCACACTGAAGCCTGCAGGTGGCAAAGCCACCCTAGATGTGAATCTGTCAGCACTCATATTGTTATAGACACCTAGAGGATGGAAACTGTTCCATGCCGAAACTCGATTATAAATCCGCCAGTGAAGGCCACCGGATTTTTGCAGTGCTGCCAATCCCAGTCGGTTGGACTGACCTGAGTCAAATGCATACCCATCTTGCCTTTTCAAGGCTCCTGGCTAAGCCGACGGCGCCAATCCCTCCGCCTGCTGTGCTTGCGGCGGCTGCTGCAATGCGGAGCGATGGCGCTTGGAGTCCACCTGCAGCGTGATGACCTGCTGCCTGCGGTCGCGCAGCACCGTGATCTGCACAGTCTTATTCCGGTTGGCGCGCAGCGCGCGGTCCCAGTCCGCGGTGGTGGCGATGGACTCCGCGCCGACCTTGAGGATGATGTCGAAGGCCTTGAGCCCCGCGTTGGCCGCCTCGCTCTTGCGCGCCACCTGCTTCACCATCAGGCCGGACTGAATGCCGAGATACTCGGCCATCTGCGCGGCCAGCGGCTCCACCATGGCGCCCACGTTGAGCGCGCTGCCGCCAAAGGGATTGTGAAAGCCGCCCGACGGCACATCGCCCGAGGCGCCCGGCAGAATGCCCAGCACCGGCGCGGAACCGGATGCGTCCGCGCCGGTGTCGAGATTCTTCCACACGTCGTGCTCCATTTTCTTGCGGTCGGCCAGCTCCACGGTCACGGTGTGCGGCGCGCCGTCGCGGCACACAATCATGCTGATGGTGCGCCCCGCCGGCATCTCCCTGAGGATGCGCGTGAACTGCTCCGCGCCCCCGATGGCCTGCCCGTTGATCTCCAACACCACATCGTTGACGCGCACGCCGGCCTGCGCCGCGGGAGCATCGTGATCGATGAGCGTGACCACGGCGCCGCGCGCTTCCTTCAGCTTGAGCCTGGTCGCAGTGTCGGTGTCAACGTCGCCCACCAGCACGCCCAGGTAGCCCTGCGCGCTTGCGCGCGGCGCCGGACTGGAAAGAACTGGACTGGACAGCAGCGGGCTGGGCAGTTGCAGCGCGGAAGGCGCCAGGCCCGCGGTTTGCGCCGATGCGGAATAAACCATGCATACGGCGCTGCACGCGAGCGCCAAGGCAAGGCCTCGCGATGAGATGGTCTTGCGGCAAGGCCTCGAAAAGTGCTTCATCGTTTCTCCCTCAATCTTCTATTCACGGCCCGTTCGCTCTTTGGCGAAGGTGCCCGCTCGATGCTATTGAAACTGCGGCGCCCGGCTCAGCAACTGCCGGGAGACGGTGCGGATTTGGGGGCTCCGGTCGGAGTTGGCCACCGTGTACAGCACCTGGCGCACGGTGGTGTCGGCTTCAACCGGTTCCAGAACGCCGATGGCTTCCGTGCGAATGCGGGGATCGCTGTCGTTCAGCAGCGCCTCGAGCACCGAATCGCGCACCCGCATATCTTCGGCCACGTAGGGCTCGAGGCCGTGCAGAGCCTTTTGCCGCACGCCGGCATTCCGGTCGTAGCGCAGCGCCACCATCAGCGCGTCGCGGATGCCCGCGGCGTTGCAACTGCGGCCGGCGCGGCACTCGGCCGCCAGCAGACCCACGGAGTCGTCGCGGATGCCCGTGGAGGCCGCATCTTCAGAGGCCATCATGAGCAACTGGCGAATGGCCGGATCCTCGAGCGAGCCCTGCACCCGCTGCGGAACCACCTGGTTGTAGCTGACTTCGACAACGTTGCTGTTGGGCTGCTGCACGATGCTCGATATGTTGGCGACCGTGTCCGGCGTAACTGAGTCCGGCGTGATTGTCTGGGGCATAACCGGGGCGGCCGACTGCGACGCAGCGGGCTGGATTGTGGAGGCCGGCGCGGCCTGCCCATTTGTTTGTCCGGCGGAATGCGCCGCCCGGCCCTGCGCCACTTCATAGCCGCCCAGCGAGCCTGCGCCGAGGCCGGCAACCAGCAGCAGCGCCGCGGCCACAGGCGCCGACTGCAGACGGGCAAAGTTGTTGACGATGCGCTCGCCGAACCGCTCCAGCCAGCGCTTGGGCGGCAGAGCGTCGAGCGCCTCTTCCAGACGCATGCGGGAGCGGGCCACCAGGTTGGCCGGCGGCTCCGTTACCGGGTGCAGCTCGGCCAGCGTTTGCAGCGCCTGCAGTTGGCGGCGCTCGGCCACGCACTCCGCGCAGCCGACGAGATGCCGCTCGAGTTCGTGCGCCTGTTCATCGGGCAGCTCGCCATAAGCCGCCAGGACCACGCGTTCATGAGCAAGTTCGCAATTCATGGTGTTACGCCCTCATAGCCTCAAAATCAGTGGTGCAAACCGGGTAAAGAGTCGCAATCGCCGCCTCGATGGGCCGGCTGTCTGCCTAGCGCACACTCGCCAACTGCGCGCGCAACTTCTTCGTCGCCCTGAACAGCGTATTCTTGGCGGTTTCTTCGGTGGTGCTCAACATCTCTCCGATGGTGCGCAGGCGGAGACCCTGGTAGTGCTTCAGCTCAAAAACCATGCGCTCGCGCGGGGTGAGCTTGCCCAGCGCTGCCTGAATGTGTTCGCCCAGCACCTTGCGGTCCAGCTCGCGGTCGGGGCTGGCGAAGGAGCGATTGTCCGACACCGAAGCCAGCAGGTCGATCTCGTCCCCGGCGTAATCCACCATCACCGCCTGATCTTCGCGGCGGGTCTTGCGGCGGCGCAGCTGATCCAGGCAGAGGTTGGTGACGATCCGGTAAATCCACGTGTAAAACGAGCACTCGAACCGGAAGTTGCCGATGTAGCGGAAGGCCTTCAGAAAAGCTTCCTGGTAAATGTCCTCGGCGTCGTGCTCGGAGCCGGTCAGATGCATGGCCAGGCGCAGAACCTGCTGCTCATACTGCCGCACCAGCGCGTCAAAGGCAGCGCGCGAGCCGGCCTGCGCCTCGCGGATCAGCTCCATCTCCGGCGCGCGGGCCCGCAGGCGCTCCGCGGCGCGGTCGGGTCCGTCGATTGCCCTGGTCGCAGCCATGCCTGGGATGGATTGTATCCCCTGGCCGGCTGCCCACGGCAAACGAGCCAAACTGGCCAAACGGGCCCTGGTTGCCGGGGCCGCGGAAAGAACGCTTACCGCTTCACTCGCCATCTGGTTGCTGCTCCGCTCAAAATGGAGTATTCGCCTCTGGATGGACGCGCCGATGGGGCTTTCGTGAGCCTTCCGGGCCGCTGCGGGCCGAGGGCGCGCGCGGTACTTCCGTGACGGGCAGGGCCGCGCGCTATCCGGCCCGGTACACTTGTAAACGATGAACAGCACATTATTTGGCGAGATGGAAGCGGGCGGCAAAGCGAAGAGCGGCGGCTGGTTTACGGCCCACTGTGACGGCGGCTCGCGCGGCAATCCGGGGCCGGCGGGCTTTGGCGCGGTGGTGGAGGACCCCAACGGCCGCGTGGTGGCGCGGCTGAGCGAGTTTCTGGGCAAGCAGACCAATAACTATGCCGAGTATGCCGGCCTGCTGGCCGTGCTCAAGTGGGCCAACGCCAACCACGTCAGCCACCTCAAGGTCATCTCGGACTCCGAGCTGATGGTCAACCAGATGAAGGGCCGCTACAAGGTCAACAGCCCCGGCCTCAAGCCGCTGTGGGAAGAGGCCAGGCGCGAGGCCGCGCGCCTGGAGAAGTTCCAGATGGGCCACACCCTGCGCGGCGGCAACAAGGAAGCCGACCGGCTGGCCAACGAAGCCATGGACCGGGGGATGGGGAAGAGGCCCGGCCTGAGTGGTGCGCCGACAGGGCCGTCCCACCTTAACCGTCCGCTGGCGGCGGACGGCGAAGGTGGGGCACCCGGCTCACCTGCACCCAGCTCACCTGCGAGGCCGCAGCGGCAGGTTTTTGAGGGGCTGGTGAAGAACGGCGTGGTGCACCTGATTGAGGGCGAGCTGCCGGATGGGATTCTGGTGAAGGTGGTGCGGGAGTAGCAGTAAAGCTGTCCGCGCGGTCGCGTAGCTCTGCTCACTGCACCAGCATGGGGATCTCTCGCTCAATCAGTTCCATCATCATGGTGTAGCGCGCCCGCTTCTCGGCGCTGTCAGCCTTCTCGGCCTGCGCGGCCATCTCGGCCATCGAGGGCTTCAGTCGCAAAGGCAAATCCCGCCAATAATACTTCAAATCGTCATGCTTCCAATCCGCGTAAGTGCTTTCCCAGGTGCGTCCGCCTTTAGATTGGTTGGGAAACACGATCTCCAGCGGCGAGACGGCTTCGTCATAGCTTTGAAACCGGCAATCCACCGAAAAACGGATCTGGTTCGAGGTGCTTAATGTGGAGCTATGCACCGTCAGGCTGTGAAAAATCGCCACATCGCCCGCATTGATCCGTCCGCCTACCCAATCGCCGCCCTGTGCGGTCTCCGGATTGATGTATCCGTCGGTGTGTTGCAGCCCAAACAAGTGCGAAGCTTCCTTGATCTCGAGCGTCCCCTGTCCCTCAAGGCAGTCATGCAGCGGCATCCACACGGTGTAGCTCTCGGAGCTTCCCGCAATTCCCGAGTTGTCCTGATGCGCATGCAAAAGGGCGCCCTCGCAGTTGGGGAAGATCATCCGCGCAATGGGCTTGGGATGAACCAGAAGGCGCGGACCCGTCAGCCGCTTCATAACACCGGTCAACACCGGATGATGCGTCAACGCGTGCAGCCGCTCCAGGCGGAACGCGCGATTTGCGGCCTGCTTGTACTTAGGATCAGGATCAGAGCACGCCATGGCCGGATTCGCGATGCGTTCCGATGGCACCGACCCCTCCATCATCCAGCCCTCATCCGATGCAATCCCAATCATTTCGCCGAGCAGCTGCCCCAGGTCCCTCTTCGGCAGCAGGTCCCGGATGAACACATATCCGTAAGTCTCGACCTCATTCCTGAGAGATACGGAATCCAGATCTCTGGCGTAGATCGTGCGAAACGATTTCATCGAACCTCCAGCGAACACCGTTTTCGATACGGCCTAGTTTACTTTCGCGGAGGCTCTCTACTCGTCATTCCTTTGTCATCGGATTGTCTCGTCGCGTTGGCAATCACCCGGACGGCATTCTGGGCAGGTGGTGCGGGAGTAGCCGAATTGACGCGCGTCAGGCAGCGTCGACGAGCGTCAGGGAAACCTTGCGGCCCAACGCGGCGGCAATGTTCACCAGTGCGTCAAGTGAGAAGCGCGCGATACGGCCGCGCAACAGATCGTTGATGCGCGGCTGGGTCACTCCGCAGCGGACCGCAGCTTCGGCCTGAGTCCAGTGGTTCGCGGCAAGAATCCCGGTGATCTGCTGCATCAGAGCGGAGCGCAGGCGAAGATTAGCCGCTTCTTCCGGCGTGTCCGCCAGCGCATCCCAAACACTCCGATATTTTTCGGGCTTCGCTTTTTTCATCGGGAACCTCCGAGCACCTCGGCCAGACGCTGTCTGGCTATCTCTATGTCGCGCTTTGACGTTGCCTGCGTCTTTTTCTGGAAGGCATGGAGTACATAGATCGCATCTCGCATGCGCGCTGTGTAAATAACCCGGTACGTTCCCGAGTCCTCCCAGATTCGGATCTCCTCCACGCCCTTGCCGATTGCAGGCATCGGTTTGGAGTCGCTCGGCGCTTTTCCGTTTTGTACCTTGTCGAGTTGATAGCCGGCGGTCTGGCGCGCATCCTTCGGAAAATCCCGAAGGGCCTTGAGCGAGTCACCAAGAAACCGGAGCGGCTTCATCGTCTTATTATATCCGAATTGATATAAAGAGCAAGGGCCGCGCAATCAATCGCGCAGCCCTTTGTTGCGAAGCATGTGAGCGTTCAGCTCTTCGCGCTGAAGTCATTCCGCCAGGCGTGGCCGTCCTTCTCGAGCAGGCGGTCGGAGCAGTCCGGGCCCCAGGCGCCGGCGGCGTAGTTGGGAAAGACCTCGGTCTTCTTTGCCGCCCACTCTTCGAGCACCGGCGTGTAGAGCGACCAATTGGTTTCGACGCCGTCGCGGTGCGAGAACAGTGTCTGGTCGCCCAGCATGGCGTCCAGCAGCAGCCGCTCATAGCCGTTGGCCTTGCTGGTGCCAAAGGCCGCAGCGTAGTCGAAGTCCATGTTGACCGGGCAAACCGCCATGTTGGGCGTGCCCGGCACCTTGGCCCCAAAGCGCAGCGCGATGCCCTCGTCCGGCTGGATGCGGATGGTGAGCAGGTTGGGCTGAATCTCCGCGCAGGGGCCTGCTGCCTGCATGCGATTGAAGATCAACAGAGGCGGTTGCTTGAACTGGATACTGATCTCGGTGGCGCGCTGCTTGAGCCGCTTGCCCGCGCGCAGATAGAAGGGCACGCCAGCCCAGCGCCAGTTCTCAATGCCCAGGCGGAAGGCCGCATAGGTCTCCGTGCCGGACGCGGGATCGACGCGCTCTTCCTCGCGATAGCCGATGACTTTCTTGCCGCCGATGACGCCGGGGCCATACTGGCCGCGCACCGCGTCGTGAACCGGAATGCTGGGAATCGACTTCCAGACCTTCACCTTTTCGCTGCGGACGCTCTCGGCCTCGAAGCTCGAGGGCGGCTCCATGGTGACAAAGCTCAGCAGTTCCATGACGTGATTTTGCACCACATCGCGCAGCGCGCCGGCCTTCTCATAGAACGGCCCGCGGCCTTCGACACCCAGCGTCTCGGCCGCCGTGATTTGCACATGGTCGATGTAGTTGCGGTTCCAGATGGGCTCGAAGATGCCGTTGGCGAAGCGGAACACCAAAATATTCTGCACCGTCTCCTTGCCCAGGTAGTGGTCGATGCGGAAGACCTGGCTCTCCTCGAAGACGGCGTTCACATCGTGGTTGAGCGCGCGGGCGCTGGCGAGATCGTGGCCGAAGGGCTTTTCGATCACCACGCCGGTGCGGCCTTTCTCCGGCTGCGCCATGCCCTGCGCGCCCAGGTTCTCGACGATGGGCGCAAAGTACTCGGGCGCGGTGGCGAGATAGAAGAGCCGGTTGGGACCGATGCCTTTCTCCTGGGCGATGCGATCGAGCTCCGCCTCGAGGCCCGCGTAGTGCGAGGCATCGTCGAAGGTGAGCGCAAAGTAGCTCACATTTTTGATGAAGGCCTCAAGCAGGGGATCGTTCTTGTCCACGCCGCCGAACTCCACCACGCCCTCGCGCATGTCTGCCGCGAACGCGTCGCCCAGCGGCCGACGCGCCACGCCCACAATGGCGAGCTTCTTGGGCAGCAGGCCGGCCTGCTCCAGATGAAAGAGCGCAGGCAACAGCTTGCGCTTGGTCAGGTCGCCGGAGGCGCCGAAGATGACGATGATGCCGGGCTCGGGAACTCGCTCGCCGGAGTGAGGAACCTGAGCCAGGTCTTCGGGATTGATTTTGATCTGCGTGGTTGCCATGGGTACGGACCTCCGGGACGTGAAAACAGTTCTCAGTTGTTAATTCACAGTTCGTAGTTCTTAGTTCACAGTTCTTGGTTCACAGTTCGTAGAGAACCTCTGAACAAGGCCGCTTTGTAACAGGGCACGACTTCAGTCGTGCCGTATGAGTCGTCAAAATGAGAGGGGCTTTAGCCCCTGCGGAGTCTTTGATCGGCTGAATCAGAGCTTCCTTGGTTCACAGTTCGTAGCTCGCAACTGATCGCACTGTGAACTGCGAACTAAGAACTGTGAACTCGTACTTAATCTTTCTTCACCGCGTGACCGCCGAAGGCGTTGCGCATAATAGCCAGCATGCGGTCGGTAAAGTTGTTGTCTTCGCGCGAGCGGATGCGGCGAATCAGCGACTCGGTGATGACCGGCGCGGAGACGTTGAGGTCGATGGCTTCGAAGACGGTCCAGCGGCCTTCGCCGGAGTCGGCCACGAAGGCTTCGAGCCCATCGAGCGTGGGATTCTTCGAGAGCGCATCGGCGGTCAGGTCGAGCAGCCAACTGCGCACCACGCTGCCGTAACGCCAGATCTCGGAGATTTGCGCCAGGTCGAGGTTGAGCTCTTCCTTCTTCTCCATGATGGTGAAGCCCTCGGCGTAGGCCTGCATCAGGCCGTACTCAATGCCGTTGTGCACCATCTTCACAAAGTGGCCCGCGCCGGCCGGACCCACATGGCCCCAGCCCTGCGTCTTGCCGGGCGCCAGCGTCTCGAGAACAGGCGTGATGTAATCGACGGCATCCTTGTCGCCGCCAATCATCATGCTGTAGCCCTCTTTCAGGCCCCACACGCCGCCCGAGGTGCCCACGTCCACAAACTGAAAGCCCTTGGCCGTGACTTCCTTGTAGTGGCGCATCGAGTCCTTGTAATTCGAGTTGCCGCCGTCGATCAGGATGTCGCCGGGGTTGAGGAACGGCTCGAGCTTGGCGATGGTGTCGTCCACCGGCTTGCCCTGCGGCACCATGATCCAGATGGCTCTCCGGCCCTTCAACTTTTTGACCATATCTTCAAGGCTGGAAGCGCCCACGTTGCCCGAGGCCGTCAGCCGCGCCACGGCTTCCGCGCTGAAGTCGAAGCCCACTACCTCATGGCCGCCCAGATGCAGCCGCTCCGCCATGTTGCCGCCCATTTTGCCGAGGCCGATCAATCCTAGTTGCATGTCGCTCTCTCCTTCGGGATTCGGTTATAGAACTTCGAGACTCTCAAGCTCGCGCCGCAACGGCGCGGCGCCTTCAAAGCGAATGGCCTTCATGCCGGCCGCGGCTGCCGCGGCCGCATTCTCCGCGCGGTCGTCGATAAACAGCACGCGAGCCGGCGGCTTGCCCACAATTTCCAATGCCCGGCGATAGATCTCACTGCCCGGCTTGCGCAGCCCAAGATAACACGAGCTGAATGCAACCTGAATGAACGAGCGCAGGCCGAAGGTGCTGAAGCGGTAGTCGTTGGGCTCGCGCGCCTCATTGTTCAGCACGCCCAGCATGCATTTGTCCGATGCCGCCAGCTCAGCGAGGATTCCCAACGCACCGTCATCCAGTGGTACGGATTGGGCAAACATGGCGTCCAGAAACTCCTGATGTGAAAAGGCCCGCGGCTCATAGAAAATCGTCTCGTCCAGATACTGACGCGCGGTGATCGCGTCGCGCTCCCACGCATCGTTGGGGCCCGGGTGGCGCGCTTCAAACTCGGCGCGGTCGAGCTTGAACCGGTCGAGCACCACCGCGCGCTCGCAGTGGTCCCAGCCGTTGGTCAGCAGCACGCCGCCGACATCGAAAAGGATTACGTCAAAGGGGAACATCGGCGCCTCGTGCAGATAGATGTTTCGTTGACAGCGGAAAAGAAAAGGCTGAGCGATTCAGGCTCAGCCGCGCTGATACCTGGCCTCGATGGCCAGCACCTTGTCGAAGCGCCGCGTGAAACGCACTTCATTGGAGATGAACTTCGCCTTGATAAAACTCTCCGCCAGCTCGAAGGCGAGGGCCGCGCCGATGATGCGCGCGCCCATCACCAGCACATTCATGTCGTCGTGTTCCACGCCCTGATGCGCGGAGTAAGTGTCGTGGCACATGGCGGCGCGCACACCGGGAATCTTGTTGGCGGCGATGGAAACGCCCACGCCGGAGCCGCAGATGAGAATGCCGCGATGGGCCGCGCCGGCTTTGATGGCCTCGCCCACGCGCTCGGCAAAGTCGGGGTAATCGTCCTCTGGATCGCAGGTGAATGCGCCGAGATCGACAATCTCATGGCCGGCCCTGGCGAGATGGGCGCGCACCTCTTCCTTCAGTTCGAAGCCGGCGTGATCGGAGCTGATGACGAGTTTCATTTCTTTCCTCGGTGAAAACAGAGATCAGAAAACAGAGATCAGAGAACGGAGATCAGGGAACAGAGACCGATCGCTACTGGCGCGGGTTCAACTGATCTCTGACAACCGATCACTGTTCACTCGTTCTTGTTACTTCTTCACCAGCGCCTTGGCGCGCGCCGCTACATTCGCGCCGGTGAATCCCAGATCGGCCATCGCCGCCGGGCCCGGCGCGGACGCGCCAAAGCGGTCGAGACCCACCACGTCGCCATCGAGGCCGACGTATTTCCACCATGCGATCGGCGAACCGGCTTCGACCGCGAGACGGGGCACGCCGGACAGCAGCACACTGGCCTGATAGGCAGCCGTTTGCTCGCCGAAGATCTCCCAACTGGGCAAGCTGACCACGCGCGCGGCGATTCCTTCCGCGGCGAGCAGCTTCTTGGCCTCGACGCACAGCCACACCTCGGAGCCGGTGCCGATGAGCACGATCCGCGGGTTGGGCGCGTCTTCAAGAACGTAGGCTCCCTTGCTCACGCCGCAATACACGTCAATGGCCTTGGGGTCGATCACCGGCAGGTCCTGCCGCGTGAGCGCGAAGAAGCTTGGCCCGCTGCGCTCGAGAGCCAGACGCCAGCACGCCGCCGTCTCGTTGGCGTCCGCGGGGCGAAAGTCGGTGAGGAACGCGATGGCGCGCAGCATGGTGAGCTGATCGATGGGCTGGTGCGTGGGGCCGTCTTCGCCGAGAGCGACCGAGTCGTGGGTGAAGACGAACAGCGAGTGCGCGTGCATCAGCGCGGCCAGCCGGATGGCCGGCTTGCAGTAGTCGGAGAAGGTGAAGAAGGTGGACCCGAAGGGCACCAGGCCGCCGTGCTTGGCCATGCCGTTGACCGCGGCGCACATGGCGAACTCGCGCACGCCGAAGAAGACGTTGCGGCCGGCCGGATCGAGGTGGAAGTTGGCGCCCGGCTTGAAGATGGTTTTTGTCGAGGCCGTCAGGTCGGCCGCGCCGCCGAACAGCTCCGGCACCGCGCCGGCAATCGCGTTCATGATCGCGCCGCCCGCGTTGCGCGTGGCCTGCTGCTTCTCCGGCGAGTAGCTGGGCAGCGCCTGCTCCCAGCCAGCCCTGCGCGCGCCCTTCTGGGTGCGCTCGAACTCCGCGGCCAGCTCGGGGAACTGCGCGCGATAGCTCTCGAAGCGCTTCCGCCACGCGGCTTCATCCGCCGCGCCGCGGTCGATAGCCTTGCGCCAGTTGGCCAGCGCATCGTCGGGCACATAAAAGCTCTGGTCTTCAGGGAAGCCGAAGAACTTCTTGGTCGCCGCGGTGTCCGCCGCGCCCAGCGCCTCGCCGTGAACCTTGTTAGTTCCGGCCTTGGGGCTGCCGTAGCCGATGACGGTGCGCACCGCGATGAACGAGGGCCGGGTGGTCTCGGCCTTGGCGTTTTCGATGGCCTTCTCGATACCCGCGAGGTCGTTGCCGTCTTCCACGATCTGCACATGCCAGTGGTAGGCCTCGAAGCGCTTCAGCACGTCCTCGGTAAAGCTCAACTCGGTGGGGCCGTCGAGCGAGATCAGGTTGTCGTCGTAGAGCGCGATCAGCTTGCCCAGGCCCAGGGTTCCGGCCAGCGAGGCCGCCTCGTGCGAGATGCCTTCCATCAGGTCGCCGTCGCCGCACAACGTATAGGTGTAGTGATCGACAATCTCGAAGCCCGGCTTGTTATAGACCGCCCCCAGATGCTTCTCGGCCATGGCCAGGCCCACGGCCATGGCGAAGCCCTGACCCAGCGGACCAGTGGTGACCTCAACGCCTTCGGTCTCGCCCGCCTCGGGATGGCCCGGCGTGATCGAGTGCAACTGGCGGAAGCTCTTCAGGTCGTCGAGCGTGAGCTTGTAGCCGGAGAGAAACAGCGAGCCGTAGAGCAGCGCCGAGGCATGACCGTTCGACAGCACAAAGCGGTCGCGGTCCGCCCACTTCACCTGCTTCGGGTTGTGCTTCATCAGCTTGTGGTAGAGCAGGTAGGCGATGGGGGCGCAGCCCAGCGGCGCGCCGGGGTGGCCGCTTTTGGCCTTTTCCACCGTGTCCACCGCGAGAATGCGCAGGGTGTCGATGGAGAGCTGGTCGAGGGAGGTTGCCGAAAGCGTGGCGGTCATTGCGGTATGCGGTCCTTTCATTCATTGCCGGGTCATTGCTGGGAGGCGCTGCACCAAAATAAATCGTTTTACTTCTTGCTTCGTGTCTTTCCTGACGCTTGGCCGGGCATCTGGCCGGGCGTCTGGGATTCAAGCCTGACGTTCACATTGTAACCAAGCCAGCTCCCGTCGCCGGCCCATTGGAGAGTCCATGATAATGCGCCCTCGCCGGTTTCCGTGCCGTTGGCCGGGGCCGTCGGCAGGTCCGCGGCAAAGCCCGCCGAGCCCAGGCTTCGGCTGGCGGTGATGTTGCTCGTCTTCCAGCCATCGGCCGACCAGGTGATGGTAAAGCGGTTCGCATCGGTCACCCGCAGCGTGCCTCCGGCGGGCATCGTCTGGATGGGCCGGCGGAAGCTGTAGAACTCCATGCCGCGCCGCACCTTCGCGCGCCCTTGCGGCTCGCAATAGCGCGTGTAGACCGGCTCGATGCGGTCGAAGACCTTGCCGTCCAGGGCCGAGCGCAGCAGCTTCAGGTATTCGGCGTGGGCCCACACCAGCGGCACCGCCGAGCCCGCCGGCTGGCCCAGTTGCAGGCGCATGCCGGGGCGGTTGGGCTCGTCCCACACCTGCTCGGGCAGCATCTGGCCGGTGGTGGCAAAGCGCTCGTAGGTCTTGATGAAGGAGGCAATATCCCGGCCCGCGGCCAGCTCGAAGTGGGCGCGCTCGCCGGTCAGCAGCGGCCACACGCGGCCCTGGCCCCAGCCCTCGAATGGTCCGCCGTCGGCCCGCTGGCCATAGCCGTCCCAGTTGTAGCGCAGCCATCCGGGGCCCTGCGGCAGGCCGCGCTTGAGCACTGCGTCCACCACTTTGAGCGAGTCGGCCACCAGCGGATCGTCGGCCCGGCGAATGCCGTAGCGCACCAGCTCCAGAAAGCCCGCATCGATGATCTCGCGGGCCTCGAAGTCCATGCGCGTGCCCGGCTGCCGGTTGTTGATGTGGACGATCTCCGTGCCGCAGCCCTCGCAGGCATAGGCTTCCCCCTGCTCCGGCGGCCGGATGCGCATATAGTGGCGCTTCACCTCCGGCAACAGAACGCCGTCGTCGGTCACGGTCCAGTCTTCGAGGTGGCTCTCGATCCAGTCGGCGAACTCCTCGTAATAGACGGCCAGCTCGTTCGAGTCATGGGCGCGCGCAATCTCCGCCGCGCAAATCAGCCCGGAAATCACCGCGGACAGCGTGGAAGGCGAGTAGCCCGCGTTCTCTTCCCAGCGATCCTGGTGGGTGATGGGCGCATGGCGCAGCAGGTAGCCGGCGGCGCGCTCTACAAAGGCGAAGATGCGCATGTCGCCCAGGCCCTTGGCCTGCCACAGCCGCCACGCCAGGATGATGGGGAAGGCAACCTCGTCGAGCTGCTGGCCGCTCCAATAGGGCCGTCCATCCACCCAGAAGTTCTGCGCGAAGCCGCCGTCGGGCTTCTGCGTGCAGGCGAGATAGACGAGGGCGCGGCGCGCGGTTTCCACGCGGCCGCAGGCCAGCAGCGCCGTGGCGGTCTGCACCATGTCGCGGGTCCACACCAGGTGATAGCCGCCCAGGTCGTCGTCGCTCTTGGCCTGTCCCCACGGGATGGACGCCGAGGCCACAAACGCGCCGGAGAAGGTCTTGTCCTCGTGCGCCAGCAGCACGTTGTGGCTGGCGCGCATCAGCTTGCCGCCATCGCCGGATTTGGCCCCCAGCCACTCGGGGTTGGCCACCCGCTGCCACTGCTCGATAAAGCGCGCGCGATGATTCTCGAACGGAGCAGCCAGCGCGTTCACCGTCTTTTGCACCGCGGTGTGGTGGCCCTCGCCAATGCCAATCGCGACCACAAACACCCGCGAGCCGTCCGGCGCAATGGCCCCGTCCAGGTCCAGCTCGCCGGTGATAGCGATGTTGCCGTTGGTCGCCGAGCCGAATTCCCACTCCATGCGGTGGTGGCCCATCACATCGCTCCAGCCATCGCTCGCGCCCACAAAGCCGCAGCTCAACCGGCTGAAGCCGCAGCTCGCGTCCATGGCCAGCGACCAGTGATTCTTCCACGCCAGCGCCATCCTGTGGCCGGCAATGTCCACCGCGCGCGCCGTGTTGCCCGCGCCGCCGCCGTCAAGATGCGGGGCCAGCAGGGCATAGACCTTGAGCCGCGGCAGCAGGTCGGGATGGCCTTCCAGCCGCACATGCTGCAGCACCACCGAGTGGTGCGGGTCGCAGACGATCTCCTTGGTCAGCGTGTAGCGGTTGTCCGGGTCGCGGTTGATGTAGCGAACCCCCAGCGCCTCCGGGTGGATGTACTCGAAGGTGGTGATCAGGTCGCGCTTCTCTTCGTGCGCGAAGGTCTCGCCATCGGTGACCAGGAACTCCATGTCGCGCACCTGGGCGCAGTCGATGGTGGGGTGGTAGATCTCGTTGAGGACGCCGTGCGAGCATGTGAACCAGATGCGGCTGGAGGCCGCGTACGACGTGCCGATCGCATCCTTCACACTCGAGGTCCAGCGCGGCACAAGGCCGGGACCGCCAAAGGCTTCGCCCTGCAGGTCGAGCCAGCGATAAAGATGTTGTTCGCTCACGCTTCGATACCAGACTGCCGGGTTGGAGAAGTCAAGATGTACCTGCCCATTCTGCCATTTCTGTTTGATGGATGATCCGCACAGCGGAAGGTTGCGTCCTGGTTGCCCAAAAAGGGCGGCAAGGACGGACTACGGCCCACATTGTGGGGTGAAAGGAAAGTTTCGCACCTTTGCCCGCCTGCCCGCATCCATTTCACCGTGAGACAACAGCAAACCCGCCGGTTCCATCCAATCACAAAGGCGCGGGGGCCAATGTAAAGATTCGGTTGCAGCGCGCCGGGCCATCTCCCAAAATGGCCCGCGCACGGCCCGGATGGCCGGCCATCGCAATACCAATCGCAGTACAATCCGAACTGAGGAGATCTCCCACATGGCATACACCCTTGCCCCGCTGCCCTACGATTACGCGGCTCTCGAGCCTTTTATCGACGCCGAGACCATGCACCTGCACCACGACAAGCATCACCAGGCCTACATCAACAACGTGAATGCCGCGCTTGAGAAGCATCCTGAGCTGGCCGCCAAGAGCGCCGACGACCTCATCCGCGACCTCAACGCCATCCCCGAAGACATCCGCGGCGCGGTGCGCAACAACGGCGGCGGCAACTCCAACCACAGCATGTTCTGGAGCATCATGGGCCCGGCGAATACGGCTGGCATTGGCGGCGCGCCCTCCGGCGCGATTGCTGCGCAGATCACCGCCGACTTCGGCGACTTCGAGGCTTTCAAAAAGACCTTTAACGAGACCACCGCCAAGCAGTTCGGCTCCGGCTGGGGCTGGCTGGTCTTCCAGGGCGGCAAGCTCAAGGTCATCACCACGCCCAACCAGGACTCACCGCTCTCGCAGGGCCTCTATCCCATCCTCGGCAACGACGTGTGGGAGCATGCCTACTACCTCAAGTACCAGAACAAGCGCCCCGACTACCTGGCCGCGTGGTGGAATCTGGTCAACTGGGCCGAAGTCAACAAGCGCTTCGCCGTCGCCAAAGGCTAAGTACAGTTGTCAGTGATCAGTCGTCAGTGATCAGTCGGGCCTCTTCCGCGCGCGTGGAAGAGGCCCGATGTGTTTTGCGCTCTCGTTGCGGCCAATCCCTGCCTTCTATACTGAAGTCTTCATGTCCTACGCCGCCGCCATCGACCAGCTCGCCGCCATGACCCCTGAGCTGCACACCCAGCCAGGCCAGCCGCGGCGCAAGTTCTCTCTCGACGAGATCGGCGTCCTGCTCAAAGCCCTCGGCAACCCGCATCGCAAATTCCCCGCGGTCCTCATCGCCGGAACCAACGGCAAAGGCTCCACTGCCGCCACGCTCGCCTCCATTCTGAATGAGTCGGGCCTGTCCGCCGCGGCGGGGCTGCGCACCGGCCTCTACACCTCGCCGCACCTTACCCGCCCCAATGAGCGCATCCGCGTCAGCGGCGTCGAAATCTCCGACGAGCAATTCGCCGCGCTCTACTTCCGCGTCCACGACACAGGCCAGCAACTCGTCATGGATCGGAAGCTCGCCCAGTTGCCCAGCTTCTTTGAATGCCTCACCGCCCTGGCCTTCCTCCACTTCGCCGAGGGCGCGTCGGGAGCAGGTCCAGTCGACTTCGCCGTCCTCGAAGTCGGCATGGGCGGCCGCCTCGACGCCACCAACATCGTCGATCCGCTGCTCTCCGTCATCACCGACATCTCCCTCGACCACACCGAATGGCTCGGCTCCACCATCGCCGCCATCGCCCGCGAGAAAGCCGGAATCCTTCGCCCCAACGGCACCCTCATCACCCTGCCCCAGCACCCCGAGGCCAATCACGCCATCGGCGAAATCGCCCTCGCGCTCAACGTCCGCGCCCTCAGCGCCGTTCCGTACATGCCGTCCGTGTCAGGGCACGACTTCAGTCGTGCCGAAAGCTTCGCAAAAAAACAAGAAGGGGCTTCAACTCCGGCGAAGGGTACGGGCTTCAGCCCGTACGCAACGGCGCCAATGAATGAAGGGGCTTTAGCCCCGGCGCCCTACACCATCACGGCTCTCGGTGAAGAGATCGAAATCGACTCACCCCTCCACGGCGCGCACCAGCACCGCAACATCGCCCTCGCCATCGCTGCCGCCGTCGAGCTCGCCGAGCGCCACAATCTGCCCATCACGCCCGCCTCCATCTCCGCAGGCGTCCGCAACACGCAATGGCCCGCGCGCCTGGAACGCATCACAACACACTCCTCCAAAGGGTTAGCCTCCACGCAGTGGATTTTGGACGTCGCACACAATCCCGCCGGCGCATGGGCCCTCCGCGCCGGCCTGCGTCAGCTCGTGCCCGAAGGCACACCCCTCACCCTGGTCTTCAGTTGCCTGCGCGACAAGCCCCTCGCAGAAATGGCGCAGATACTCTTCCCACTCTTCGATCGCGTCGTCTTCGCGCCCATCACCAGTCCTCGCGCCACGCCAATGGCCGAGCTGCTCGCCGCCGCCGCCTCCACCGGCACACCCGCGCAAGCCGCCGCCTCCGTCGCAGAAGCCCTCGTAATGGCACGCGCCACCCAAGCCGGACAAGAGCCGCAGACCCCCGCGTCAGGGCACGACTTCAGTCGTGCCGCAAGCCCGCACCATAAAAAAGGGGCTTTAGCCCCTGAGAGAACCCCTGCGGTCATCGTCATCTCCGGCTCCGTCTACCTCGTTGGAGAAGCCCGCGCGTTTTTACTCGCCGAGGACAAACCATGACCCGGCCGCTCCCGTTCCTCGCCCGCTGCCGCTCCAACGTCTTCCGGGCACCGTTCTTCCTGCTCTGGACCGCCCTCTGCGGCACGCTCTCCCTGCTGTCTTCCTTGTTTGACAAGCCCGGACGCGTGCAGCACGCCATCGCCCACGTATGGGCCCGCGGCTGTGTCTTCTTCTCCGGTGCGCGCCTCACCGTGCGCGGCGCGGCCAACCTCCGCCAACACCCCGTCGCCGTCTACGCCTCCAACCACACGTCCTATATGGATACGCCGGTCATTTTTGCGACCCTCCCGTTCCAGTTCCGCATCCTGGCCCGCAAGCAGCTTTGGGGACTGCCCTTCATCGGCTGGCATCTCAACCGCTCCGGCCAGCTCCCCATTGACACCGACAATCCCCACGCCTCGCTCTCCAGCCTCGGCGCCGGCGCCCGCGCCCTCCGCGCCGGCATGCCGCTGTTCGTCTTCCCCGAGGGCGGCCGCACCAACACCGGCGAACTCCGCGAATTTCTGGCCGGCGCAGCCTTCCTTGCCATCCGCGCCCAGGTCCCGCTCGTCCCCATCGGCCTCAGCGGCGTCTATGACCTGCTGCCCATCCACACCCACCACTTCCATCCCTGCCCGGTAACCCTCGCAGTCGGCGAACCCATCCAAACCAAGGGCATGACCCTCCGCCAGACCGAAGAGCTGACCGCCCGCCTCCGTACCGCCGTCGCCGAACTAGCCAGCCAGCCCACCGCGCCGTTGGCTTCGTCAACTCAAGCCATGTCATCCCGAGGGTGAGAAAATTTCCATTTATCGGTGATTTTGTAATAGATAATGTGGCGATTTTTGGCTGTGCGGGATTTGCGCAAGTTTCGCAATTTGGCTGCCATGCCCTTGAAACAGTGGGACGGACAGGCGGTTGTTCGCGTCTTTTCCCGATGTTGTCAGAGACTCAGTCCAATATCCATGCCCCGGCTCTGCTCCTGCTTCGGAGTCCGGGCGATCTCAGGCTGCGGCGGAGTGATGGCACCTTCACGCGCCACAGCCAGCGTCGTCTTGCGGGGGCAAGCTCAGCATCAGGCTTTGGCTGGTTTTCTGCCAGGCTTCTTCTGGGGAGATTTGCTTTTAGGCGTCTTGCCAAGCGGCCCGCTATTTTCAGCTTTGAACGGGACAGCCGTGGTGAATTTAAGACGTTCCAGGCAAACACTGGAGTGCGTGGTGGAAAGATGCGGGAGACCTGTGAGATATTTCTCAATCCAGACGTTGAATTCCTTCACGCCGGCGATACGGATGTGCAGCAGAAAATCGGAATCGCCGGTGAGCGAATAGCAGGCGAGCACCTCCGGAATTGTGCTCACAAAGTTACGAAACTCCTGCTTCTCTTTATGGATGTGACGGCTGAGGCGGATATTGACGAATATATCGAGATCTACGTCAAGCTGCTCCGAGTTCAGCAATGCAACATAGCGCTCAATGACGCCGGCCGTTTCCAGGCGCTTTATACGTCGCGCACAGGAAGCCATGGAGAGGCCAAGCCGATGAGCCAGCTCATAGACGGGCCGACCGGAGTTCATTTGCAGTTCAGCGAGAATTCGGAGGTCTGTCTTGTCGATCTTCGTGTTTTTCGTTCCGATCATAGGGAAATAGATGCAGCGACGTCCTGTTTCTGAAGAGATGCCAGCAGATGCACGATTTTGCATTATTTATGCTGGCTAGACAAATAGCAAGTGGAAAGAAAATGGCGGTACCTTCCCATGAGGAAGATACCGCCTGGGTTGCAGGTCTTCGCGGTTACTGGACGGTGACGGGAATTTGAATGCTGGTTGTGTTGCCGAGCGAATCCGTCGCGGCCACTGTGAGGTTGGCCGAGTACTGGACGTCGGCGGTTGCTGGAGTGCCAGAGTTGGAGGGGGCGAAATTCGTGTCTCCACTGTAGGTGGCAACAACGGAATGCGATCCGAGCGCCAGCGTGGTGGAGCTGAAGCTCGCCGTGCCGTTGGATACCGTGCCCATGCCGAGCGTCGAGCTGCCGTCGGAGAACGTTACCGTCCCCGTAGGCGTCCCGGTTCCGCTCGAACCGCTGACCGTGGACATGAATGTGAAGGTGGAGCCTTGCACGCCGCTTGCCGGGGTAGCCGCGACCGTGGTTGACGTGGCGGTAAGTGTGTGCGCGCTGCTGCCGTTACAACCGAGCGGAACCAAGGAGATGGCCGCCGTGATGCAGAGGAGCAGGCACCCATAGCGGCGGCGCTTGCCCGGAGCCACGAACATGAGGCACATGGCCGACAGAGCGATGCCGCCGGTTGCCGTCAAGAGGCCGGCATGGGTATTGTGCGCGACCGCGGCGCGGCGCACATTGCTGGTGGAAGTGGCGGGAAAGACTCCGTTGATGGTGAGAGTGGACTGTCCGGAACTAGCCCCTGCCGCAATGGTGGCCGGGCTGAATGAGCAGGTGATTCCTGCCGGAGCCGCGGGACAGGAGAATGAAACGGCGGTAGGCAGTGGAGCGCCATTGGCCGCAATCGTAAGAGCCGCGGTGGCGGAACTGCCGGAGGTGATGGAGACCGACGTACTCGCCGAAGTGAGCGAGAACGGCCCGGTATAGGAGATGGACACGGGCGCCGCGGTGGCTGCGACGTAATTGGCATCTCCCGAATATGTGGCCGCGATGCTGTTGTTGCCCTGGCTCAGGCGCTTGCCGGCAATGTTGATGCTTGCGGTTCCGATCGAGTTGCCATTGCTGTCTGTAGCGGGCAGCACCAGTTGGCTTCCCAGAGTTACGCCGTTGGCCGTATCGGTGTAGGTGACCAGGCCGGTAGGGTTAAGGCCGGCGGAAATGTCTTTGATTGTCGTGCTCAGCGTAACGCTCTCGCCGGTCGATAAGGCCGTGCGGCTGGCGATTGTGGTCGCGGTCGTGGCTGCCTGCGTGATAACCAGGCTGGTCGCGGCCGAGTTGCTCGCGGCAAACGTGGCGTCACCCGCATAGTGCCCAACGATCGAATAGGTTCCAGGCGCGAGAGTGTAGGTCGCAAACGTAGCCGAGCCTTCGCTGTCAAGCGTGAATGGGCCTATACCCAAAGTAGGCGTGCTGCCGGGCGCATTGGTCAGGGAGACATCCCCATCCGGAATGGCGCCGCCGGAACCGCTGCCGTTGCTGTCGGCGACGGAGATCGTGCCGCCTGTCGATCCATAGGCAATGCTGGCGGAGTTCAACGCCAGCGTGGTTGTTGTTGCCGTCAGGTTTGCCGATGCCGTGCTCCATGTATTCACCAGGTTGGCGGCATTGAGGGTACCCAGACCGGTGGCGGTGTCATAGCCGGGAGTGGAATTCCAGCCGGGAAGAACACTGAACAGATCGTTCGGATTCGTCGGCGTGCAGTCGGCATAGCCGCTGAGGCAGGGCACCGCGTTGCTGCCCGGAAGGTTGAATTGGGAGTCGGACGCGACGTCATAAAAGACGCAGGAACTGCCGTCGGACACCGTGGAAGAGTCGCACGAGGTGCCCGCCGTGAACTGCGCGGCGGCCAGCTTGTACAGGTCGTAGTTCACATTGCCCTGGATGGAATTGGTCTTCTGCTCCACCAGCGCTATGATGCCGGCGAACGAGGGAGAGGAGACTGAGGTGCCTCCCACAGCGAGGTACTCCGCGTCGCCGGAGCTGAAGCCGCACTGGCCGTCAGGTGTTCCGTCCGACTCGCAAAAGACATAGAAGCTTCCCCAGAGCCCATTGCCGGCGAAGAGCGAAACGTCCGGGAGATCGCGGGCGGAGTCGTTGGGAATGCCGGGCACACCGGTTTGGAAGGTGGGTTTGGGGTAGCCGCTGATGCAGGTTGCGGTTTGAGGGTCGGAAACGGTGCAATTGCTGGGACCGCCGCTGCCGCCTACCACGCCGAGAAAATTTTCCTGGCCGGAACTGCATAGAGCTTCCCCGGTAGTGGCCGTGACGCCGTCGAAATTTTGCAGGATGGCCAGAAGCTGCGGATTGCCGCAACCGTTATTCCAGGGCAGTTCCTGTATATACCCCAGGGCGGACTGCTGCGTGGTGGGATTGTTGGTGGTGCTCCAGTATGCGTTAGGGTTGATTTCCGTGCCGTAGAGGTCGGTGCCGCCAACCGCGGTATCGAATGGGGTAGAAGCTAGTCCGCTTACGGTAAAACCGTCTTGCGCTGCTCCGTTCGGATTGTTCTGGTCGCAGGCGGCGGAACCCGAATCGCCGGAGGAAACGAGAGCCGTGATGCCCTGGGAAGCGGCCTGCTCCCATAGCCCGTTGTAGAACTGATTGCCACCGTTGCCCAGGAACATCTCACAGCCGCCGAAGCTGGTGCTCATGATCGGGGCGAGATTGTTGTCGACAATGTACAGCGCGGAAAGATCGATGCCGTCGGTGGCTGCCGTCGAAGCGGAGACGACCAGATCCACCGTAGCGTTTTTCGCGACCGCGCCAGACCATTCCACGTCGACATCGGCTTCGCCTTCATCTCCCTGAACCAGGCCCGGGTCGGGCCCGTTGACGATGACATTCAGGCGCTTGGCGGGGAGGCCGAAGAAGCTGCGGAACGAGTCTACGTCGGCCGGGTTGATATTGCTGCGGTTCACAATGGCGATGGTTTGCCCGGTGCCGTCAATGCCCGCGTCCCACAACGGCTGCACGTTGTAAATAGTGGCAAAGTCGCTGGGAGAGACGGCGTGATAAGTCGCGGTGCCGATGGAAGTGTTGAACTGCGGCGCGGGATTGACGGTTTGCGTCAACTGCCACTTGTTGCTGCCTGCCTGTGGCCTGGCCAGGCCGGCCACCACGCTCTGCGTCGCGATGGGAAAATTGTTGAGCGATACGATGCCTGCGATCGCCGGAGCCAGAGCCTCGGGAATGCTGGGGTTTGTGGCGTTGGCGTAGTGCAGCAAGTTGACGGGGGGGACGACTGCGCTGGGCGCCGTATTCGTTTGCACCGCTTTGGACGGTGCGCTCCGGTACTGATGTATGGTGGTATGAAAAGCCGATTCCAGTTGTGCGTTGGTGCCGGAGAAGGTGATCGCGTTTTTGCCGTTGGCCACGGATTCCACAGTGAATCCGTGCGATTGCAGCCAGCCCGTGATGGTTGACATGTCTTGCGGCGTGACGCCGAACTGGGCGCCGAATTGGGCCGGCGTAAGCCACTTGTGATATTGCGGCGAGTTCGGGTTCTTCTGGCTGTCTACCAGCTTGTCGAGCGCGGCCTGCTGCGCGGGGCTCCGCTTGAGCAGCAGGATCATGCGGCGCAGCACAAGGGTGTCGCTTGCGGGGCCAAGGTCGGTGGCAGTGCGCACGGCGGGATGGACGTTGCCCTTGAGCTCTACCAGACGGGTGTCATCGATCGGCCGCGTGATAAGCGGCGCAGGTGCGGTGCTGGATGGCTGGGTTTGTGCCGCGGCACTGACGGTGGGTACCAGGCAGAAAGGCGCCAACAGGCAGAGAACGGGCAAGAGAGCGGCTTTACACCGGTTGAATGAGATTTGGCGAGCCATATTTCTCCAGAAGTTTCGGTTGGAATTTACTTACAGATGATCGAAATACATGGCCGCCTGCGTTTTGGCAACGATTTTTTCTCAGACCATCATTCAAGTCGAGAATCTTATTGCATCCAACATTAAACAATTGTCATTATTTTGTCACTAAATAAAATTTAATTGAAATAAATCTCCGCTTGCCGTTAGGATTAGGCGCGCCACAGGGAGAGTGTGAACTATGTTCTGTAAGTCTCTCCAGAATTTGCAGCATCACATTTTGATTGGAGATTGACAGCAATGCAGACCCGTTTTCTTCAGAAGTTTCTTGGAGCGCTCACATGCGCGTTCTTCCTGGCCCTTGGTGTAACGGATAGCTCCGCACAAGGAGCTTCGCAGGTCTCTCCCAATCAAAAGAGCGCCCGTATCGCGGCGCTGCGGGCTCAGCAGAATACGCCGGCAGCGATGCCCAAGCCTCGGCGCCTGGCAATCTTCAGCGACTTGAAGCCGGCAAACGGAGCGCAGCCCAGGGTTATCGCCAAAACCAATAATGTGTCCGCGCAGCCGTACCTTGCCGGACTTGCCAATTTCCCGGGCTTTTCCCCCACGCCGTATATCGCCGCAACAGCGCCGCAAGATGGGAATCCGCTTTTTGTGGCTCTCTCCGGGCATTTTCGCAACCAGAACTCTCTGGATGTGGCCACCCTTCAGCAAGACGGAACACTGAACCTGCTCGCCAGTGACGGCAAGGGCAACTTCACGCTTGCTTCCAGCAACAGCTCCTACTCGAGTGCTCCTGCATCCGGCATTACCAGTATTCTTACCGCCGGCGTGGGAGACCTGAACGGAGATGGCATCGACGACATCGTTGCGGTGGACGAATTCGGCAACAATCTGCTGGTCTTTCTAAGCAACGGCGATGGCACCTTTGGCAACGTTACCCTTACGCCGGTTTCGTCCACGGCGGGAGCAAGCTTCAATCCTTTGTTCGGTAGCGGAGGCGGCGGCATTGCGGTTGCGGATGTGAATCACGACGGCAAGCCCGATGTGGTGACGGTGCAAATTGCAGGAGGCTTTCCCAGCGTGATTGCGGAACAGACGTTTCTCAATGACGGCCACGGAAACCTGACTCCTTCCCCGGAGGTCGACACCTCGGTTCCGGATTTCCTGCAATACAATTTCTTCGTTCCTGGTCAGTTTGTCTTGATGAGCGATGTAAATGGGGACGGGAATCCTGATACTCTGCTCGAATATTTCGATACTGATACCTCTCAGATGGTCATCTCTGTCGCCCTGGGCAGCGCAAACGGCACCTTTGGCCCGATGCAGACGGCGGCATCCGCATTCAGCTTCAACGCGGGTTCCGGCGGGGAAGGTCCCGCGTTTCAGGTTGCGGACATGAACGGCGATGGGCATCCGGACCTGGTTTATCTCCCCGGCGACGGAACCGCCCAATTGGCGCTGGGCGTTGGCGACGGAACGTTTGGCGCGCCAAGCACGGTGCTGAGCAATACTTTGCCACTACAACAATTCGCACAAATGTTGCAGGTAGGCGATTTCAATAACGACGGCATACCCGATCTCCTGATATCGAACCCTGGTTCGATGGCGGTATACCCCGGCAACGGCACCGGCGGCTTCAGTGCAACTCCTGACGCGCAGTTCGCCATCAACAGCTTCAATGGAGGCCTGGCATTCAGCCCGCAGGAGCCGGCTCCCGCGGATTTCGATGGCGATGGCAATCTCGACGTCCCCGTGGCAGACGGCGCCTACGGCGCCTTCTTACTGGTTCACGGATTGGGAAATGGAAGATTCACGGCGCCGCGCGCGGTAGCGCCCAACAATATTTCGGCGGTCTCGCCCAGCAATACCGATCTGGCAGGCAACATCGTGGTGCTCGCGGCTGGCGATGTGAACAGCGATGGGCTGGCAGATGTGCTGACTCTCGATTACACGAATGCCAATCAGACCGGGGCCCCGGACATCGACTTCGGCCTGAGCAACGGCAAAGGTGGATTCAGTTTCTCAACGGCCATCCCGGCTGCCATTTTGTTTAGTTCCGGCGTGGAGGGCGTTGTGCCCAGGCTGGCCGATTTCAATAATGACGGCCACCTCGATCTCCTGCTGCTCACGCCGAATGGTCTTTCGGTTGCCCTGGGCCAGCCGGACGGAACCCTTGGCGCGCCAATTCCGCTCGACCTTCCCGTGCCCGCGTCGATCTCCTCGGATGGCAATGTAGATATCGGAGATATCAATGGCGATGGCAATCTGGATTTCGTGTTGTCGTATGCCGGAAATACGTCTGGCTATTTTGTTGGTCTGGGGGATGGCAAGGGAGGATTCAACGTCACATTCACACCTTATGGCTCCGCGGTGGCCCAAGTTCTCCTGAGCGACTTCGATGGCGATGGCAAGCTGGACCTGGCCGTGTTGGATGGGCTCGCAACATCTTATATCGGTGCGACGCCCAGCCTGATTACCGTCCTCCAGGGCAATGGCGATGGCACCTTCGATATCGCAAATGCGAAGACTGCGCTGAGCACCTGGAAAATTACCGGAATGCAAATTGGCGATTACAACGCAGACGGAAAGCAGGATTTAACCTTGCTTTCTCTGGGCGACGTTACCACTCCAGGACAATCTCCGGATCCCAGCACAGTCGGAATCGTATTGCTGCAGGGCAACGGTGATTTTTCGTTTGGACAGCCTGTCTTGATTGCTCCCGGTGCGGAAGTCACGGACGTGCAGTACGCCGATCTCAACGGGGACGGACTGCCCGAGCTGATTGCCACCGTATTCCAGACACTGGCAGGGCCAACCCAGTATTTTGGTCTCTCCATTCTCCCCGGCGCCGGAAACGGAACGTTTGGCGAGCCCATCAATGTGCTGGAGCCGCCCTCAGGTCCGTTTGCAGCAGCCAGCCTGGTGGGCGACTTCAACGGAGATGGGCTGCCCGATCTGCTGGCGAAAGGCCCCGGGCTGGGATTTGTTTCCACCGTCTATGTGAATCAGGGAGGCAGTTCCGTTGCCCTTACCGCGGCCTCTGCCACCGTGGCGCAGGGAGGAACCGCACAGTTGCAGGCGGTTGTTCGTGTACCCAAGGGTTCGCCGGCGCCAACTGGAAGTGTGACTTTCGCTTCCGGAGGAACGCAATTGGGCAGCGTTACGCTGAGCGGCGGCAACACGGTGGAGTTTGCCGCGTCGGGACTGCCGGCTGGGACCAACACCATCACAGCCGCATACAGCGGCGACTCGAACCACGAGGCGGCCACCTCGGCTGCGCTGAGCCTGGTCGTGCAACCGCTCGCTCCGTCGTTTTCGCTCACGGCCACGCCGCAGACCATCAACGTTACGTCCGGGCAGGCGGGCAGCTTGACATTGAACTTTGCCACGAACCCGACCTTCAACGGCACCATCACGTCTACGTGTTCGGGGCTTCCCACGGGAGCAACCTGCACCTTTAATCCCGCCGCGGGTCTGTCGCTCACAGGCGGGCAGACCGGCTCTGTGCAGGTGAGCATCGCGACCGCCACGGGCGCGACGGCGATGAACCGCCGCAGCGTGCATCCATGGGGCGGAATAGCAGGCGGACTGGCTATAGCGCAGGCCCTGCTGCTGTTCTGGCCGAGACGACGGAAGAGAATGGCTGGCGTGCTCGGGACTTCGCTGATGATGCTATTCGGCATGGTGCTGGCGCTTTCGGCAACCGGATGCGGCAGCAGTAGCAATAGCAGCAATGGGTCAGGCTCCGGAACGGCAAGCAGTGCGGTCGTGACGATTACATCTACGTCAACCTCGGGCGGAGCTGCAATTACTCAAACGGCGGCGGTCTCAGTAGTAATTAACCAGTAACCGAAGACTCCAGCGCATGTGGAGTGTGGACAAATCCTCACTCCGCATGCGCCAGAGTCCCCTCAATATCGATCCAGCCCCGGAAAGTTCGCTACACCGCGGCTTAGGACACATCCTTGTGCCGGAAGCAGGTTTCGACTCCCTGGGGCTGTTTCCGGATGCTTCGCAGGGCGCCGATGGGGGTTCTAGTGCATCCCACGCCTGAATCCAGTATGCGCGTTTTCGCGAATTAACACGCAAAGCCCGCGGAGGTCTTCGGGGGCCACTCTCAACGGGACTTTGAAAGATCACGGGGACCGGGGCCGCGCGCTGCCGTTAAAGTATGTTATGCGTAAACCATCGTGACAGGGGGAGACCCATGCCGATCAAGAGACGAACGGTGCTCTACTTTCTCGCGTGCGCAACCGGGTGGCCGGTCGTAAAGGGCGGCGCTGCCTCGGCGGAGAGGCCGGAGAAGGACTTCGCCGGAGAAGCGATTGCGGACGGCTTACAAACGCCCGCGCATGGCGATTCGCCTGCGAGCGAGAGCGCGGCTGTTGAGCGCGTGCCTGCGGAGCGCGTGCTCGGAATCGGCGGCTTGTTTTTTCGCGCGCACGATCCCAAGGGGCTCGCGGAGTGGTATCGCAGTCACCTGGGAGTGGGTTTGACGCCCAGCGGCGCGAAGGCCGAAGCATGGCACACGGAGGCGGGGACTACGGCGTTTCAACCGTTTTCGCTCACGAGCAAATACATGGGCGACCCACAGCAGATGTGGATGGTCAATTTTCGCGTCCGCGACCTGGACAAGATGGCGGCACAGCTTCGCGCCGCGGGCGTCGAAGTCACGGTTGACCCGCAGGCGTATCCCTATGGCCGGTTTGCCCGGCTGCATGACCCGGAACAGAACCCGATCGAGCTGTGGGAGCCGGTTCGAGGGGATGCGGCTTCTTGATAGTTCAATCTGTTTTCGAGGATTGAGAGGGAATTGGTTTTTGCTTTCCCGTGCACCTGCCGTAGTGAGTCTTAAAACCCCGGTCCCCAACGGCGAGGGACCGGGGGCACCCACAGCATCTTCGGCGGGGTTGAAACGTTATTGAGATCGGAGCCACCCGCCACGGTGCTTCTCTATCTACCTTGTTCACTCTTCCAATTTGTAATCCGAGAAGGGGTAAGGGCGGTTTCTACGGGGATTTTTCGACAGATAGAGAATCCAAAGTCGCTGACCAGATTTTTGTAAGTCTTGGGACCATCCCGCGCCCTTAATAGTCACCTGGGCATCAGTAACAAACTCATATTTGACCAAAAATGAACGTCCGTTGAAATTACACTCCGTTACAAGGCCGACGGCTGGCGCCCCCATCGAAAGCAAGTGCCGACGCCTGTTAAGAATCACAAAGAGCACGCCTAAAATTCCCAGGAACGGCATAGGAATTAAAATCATATCCCATATCTGCAATAGGGACTGCTCGGATACAAGAGGTTGATTAATCGAGGGATTTGAAGATAGAAACCTCACAGTGAGGATGCTTGATTCATGAAGGCTTTCCATCGACGCTGAGGAAACCGTCGCCTTGCCGTAAACGGTGACGCCGTTTGCAGTGAAGGTGTAGAGGACCATGTGCCCAGATCGGCCAAAGCGCTGCAGTGAATTAACCTTGCCCGATGTTTCGATGCCATTTTGGCGTAATGCCATGCTTTCCCGTGTCTGGCGGGTGGCCCCTATCTCAAAAGGAAGAATACATCAAGTTGAGGGTGCCCCCGGTCTCTCGCCTTTGGAGACCGGGGATTTAGGGGAGTCGGGCTCGTGATTGCGCATCCAGCCGGGCAGTTGCCAGCCTCTCTCGCGGGCTGTCCATTCGGATTCGATTTCAATGGTTCCGCGCATGCCCGTTTGATAGTGGAGGTAACTCGACCACGCCCAGTCTTCGGGCTTTGTCACTAAACCGCGCGCCACAGGGTTGCGGTGAATGTAGCGCAGCTTCTCCACAAACTTCTCGTGGGAAGAGATGTTGAAGTCATAATAGTGGGCCTGCCAGAAGGGCCTTTCCCGGCTGCGCATCGAGACTGACAACTTCAGGGCTTGGATGGTCCGGGATAAAAGGGCTCGCCTGGGCTCGTTGACCAGAAGATGCACATGCTCCGGCATGACGACGTAGCCGGCCACCGCAAAAAGATAACGCAGGCGAACGCGCTCCAGCGCGTCTTCGAAAAGTTCCATGGCCGCAGGTGCCGATAAGTAGGCTCGACGTCGATAACAACTGAAGGTGAGGAAGTGGAATTCGCCGGTCTGCTGGTAACGGATGCGCTTGCCCTTCATGCGTTACGAGGATACTCCAAGGGAAACCTTTCAGTTGTGGAGAGTGAGTTTTCTATCCCCGGTCCCCAAAAGCTAGGGACCGGGGGCACCCACAGTCGACCAACGGTTGGGGCATACGCAGGCGCTTAGCTGCGCTGGTCGATGGGGAGCCAGGGGGCGGGGTAGACGGGGCCGATGTACTCGGCGCGGGGGCGGATGAGGCGGTTGTCGTCGAGCTGCTCGATGACGTGGGCGGCCCAGCCGGCGATGCGGCTGACGGCGAAGATGGGCGTGAACAGATCGATGTCGATGCCCAGCATGGTGTAAGTCGAGGCGGAGTAGAAGTCGACGTTGGCGTTGAGCTTCTTCTCCTGATTGATGTAGAGCTCGATGGCGCGGGACATGTCAAACCACTTGGGGCTGCCGGAGTCTTTGCCGAGCTGCTCGCTCATGCGGCGCAGGTGGGTGGCGCGGGGGTCCTCGGTCTTGTAGACGCGATGGCCGAAGCCGGAGATCTTCTGCCTGGCGGCGAGCATGTTCTTTACGTACGCGACGGGGTCGGCGCCTTCCTTGTCGATAGCGTGGAGCAGGCGCATCACCGCCTCGTTGGCGCCGCCGTGCAGCGGGCCCTTGAGCGCGCCGATGGCGCCGGTGACGGCGGAGTGAATGTCAGACAGGGTGGCGGCGATGACGCGGGCGGCGAAGGTGGAGGCGTTGAACTCGTGGTCGGCGTGGAGGATCAGCGCGATGTCGAGGGTGCGGGTGGCGGTCTCAGAGGGCTTGACGCCGTTGAGCATCCAGAGGAAGTTGCCGGCGTGGGAGAGGGAGCGGTCTGGCGAGATCACTTCGAGGCCCTTGCGGATGCGGTCGTAGACGGCGACCAGCATGGCCATTTGCGCGGTGAGGCGGAAGGCTTTGCGCACGTTGGCGTCGTGGGTGTTGTCGTTCTCGTCGGCATCGTAGAAGCTGAGCGCGGAGACGGCGGTGCGCAGCACTTCCATGGGCGTGGCGTTGGGCGGAAAGCTGCGCAGCAGGTCGAGGACGCGGGGGTCGAGCTCGCGAGCGGCGGCTAGCTCGGCCTGAAAGGCGCGCAGGGCTGAGGCGTTGGGCAGGTGGCCGTTCCAGAGCAGGTAGGTGGACTCCTCGAAGGTGGAGTTGAGGGCCAGCTCGTGGACGTCGATGCCGCGATAGGCGAGCACGCCCGCGTCGCCGTCGATCCAGCAGATGCCGGAGTTTGCGGCGACAATTCCTTCCAGACCTTTACCGGCGGCAGCAGCTGTAGACATGGACTTTGGACTCCCTCATTCGGTTAGATACGGTTCGGTTAGACACTGCTATGTTGATCGGCCGAAACGCGCCGTCCAGCGGCGGATTCAGCGGGAATGCATGGCCGGGCTGGGCTTTGCCTTTGTGACCCGAGCGGCCCCTCAAATGAGACGCGAAGAGCCCGGTCCAGGGTGCGTTCAATCAGCTTGAAGATTGCCGTGGCAGCGGTGGTGGTGAACAGAGCGGCAAAATCCTTTATAGCGTAGCGATTGATGGGTTGTCACGGCGGGTGTGGGACGAGGGCTGAGCGGCGGGTTCGAGGGTAACGTTGCGGGGCCTGAAACAACAGGGGAAGGCTTTCCGCATCGGCCTGAAACGAGATAGGATGAGCGCACAGGCGTGGCTGCGGCATGGCAACAGACTGCCACGACCCCGGAGGAGAAGCAATGAGCGAAGAGCTTGAGGAGAATGTTCAGAGAACGCACTCCGGCGCGCTGCTGGCGGTGATTGGCGCGGCGCTGGTGCTGGCGCTGGGCGGGCTGGTGTGGGCCTATACGCTAAGCGGCCGGCTGACGCGGCAGGAAGCGGCGATGAACGAAGCCAACCAGCGGAGCGTGAAGCTGGCGGCGGACTTGCGCGAGACCGATGCGCGGCTGCGCGTGGCCACCGACGAACTGGGCAAGAGCCTGGGCCTGACGCAGAAGCAGCTCGACCAGCGGGCGGACGCGATCGTTGCGCGCCAGGAGCAGGAGAGCAAGAAGCTGGAGTCGGCGCAACAGCAGACGGCCGCGCAGGTGAGCGCGGTTTCAAGCGACCTGAGCACGGTGAAGACCGACGTGGGCGGCGTGAAGACCGACCTGGGCAAGACCCAGACCGATGTGGCCGGGGCCATTGCACAGTTGACCTCGATGAAGGGCGACCTGAGCGACCACTCCAGCCTGATTGCGCGTAACCGCGACGAGCTGGAGGTTCTGAAGCACAAGGGCGACCGCAACTACTACGAGTTCACGCTGACCAAGGGCGAGAAGAAGCCGGTAGGCACGGTGAGCCTGGAGTTGAAGAAGACCGACGTGAAGAAGAGCAAGTTTACGCTGGTGGTGTATGCGGACGACCGCAGCTACGAGAAGAAGGACCGCAACGTGGACGAGCCGCTGCAGTTCTACAGCGGCAAGGAGCCGGCGCTGTATGAGATTGTGGTGAACACCATCGGTTCGAAGAACCAGATTAGCGGGTATCTCTCGACGCCGAAGAGCGCGGCCGCGCCGCCTAGCGGTCAGTAACGGAGACCTGAACCGAGACCGGGGGCGTGAGCTTGACCAGCGGCTGATAGCGGAAGTTGACGGTGTAGTCCAGAGCCTTGCGGGCGTCCCAGGTGTCTTTCGCCATTTTGAACGAAGTCACGAATGTGCCCTCGACGGTCTGGCCGGCCTCGAGGGTCAGCTCGTCTGTTTTGAGCGCCGGCGCATGCCACTGCGCAAACTGCGGATAGGCCAGGAAGAAGCGGTCGTATTGCGATGCGGTGGTGGCGGTGCTGGAGTCGATAGTGCCATCGGGCAGCGTGATGTTGGTGAGAATCTCGTGCAGAAAGAGCGGCGCCTTGCTCTGGTTGTGCAGGCGGACGCGGGTAAACACCAGCACCTGGTCATAGGTGGACTGGGACATGGCCGCGCCATTGGCGTCAAAGCCCGGCGTGACCACATGCGTAGGCCGCGCCCACACGTCAAGAACCTCGCCCGTGGCCACGGGCGGCTTTTGCCCGGCGATGACATAGATGGCGATGGCGGCTGAGACCACGACGGCGGCCACGATGGCCGCGATGACAATGTGGCTGGTGCCCTTGGTGAGCGACTCGCCCCTGGCGGCGTCGTCCAATTCGGCCGGTGATTGCTGCAGCAGACTCATGGCGCTTTTATCTTAGCGCTGTTGCGCTCTACTCGGCGAGGGAATCCGGGTAAATAGGGGCTTTCGTACTGTCGAGTGCCTATCTTCCAGTGCAAGCGGCTGGTTACCGCTCGGCGATTTTCACCAGTCAGCGGGTTTCGACATTGTGTGCCCGTCCGAAGCAACCACCGTGCTAGGGAACTGGCTTACGCCTAGATAGGCCTCCAGATTTCGAACATGCGTCGCAAGCCCCTGCAGGTCGGGTGAAGGGCGGGGCACCGGCGTGAGAAGCGTCAGCGGAAGGTTTGCCTCTTCAACGACGATGCGAATCGGCTCTTTCAAGTCGGTGTCGTTCGTGATCACTGCGGCGTGCTCAAAGACGCCCGTCAGGGCATCCCGTACCAGATGAGCCGCTAGGTTTACATCGGAGCCCTTTTCTTCTGTCTTGATTGCCTTGAGCGATTCTGGAACCGGGAACGGAGTGGCCCCCAGCGGCCAGAAGCGCAGTGGCAGTGCCACAGGCATCCTGGTTTTTGTGACTTGAAAATTGCCAAAATGCACCCGCAGATTCGGGAGCGTCCCAAGAGCTTTGAGGTAGGTGTTCTGATCTCTCGGTGAGCTGGGGTTGCGGCTTCCTGAAACCCTTGCCGTGTAGTAGTTAATTTGTGCAAGGATGCAGTTCTTCGGCAGTGCTGCCTCGCAGAGCGCGTGGAGATTCAGCCACTTATGGCGCGAACCTTTCAATGCACGGTAGTAGAGGTTGAAGCCGTCAACATAGACCACCGTCTTCATGTTCCGCATTCTAAATGCAAAAGGCCGCCACGCTTGCGCGCAACGGCCTCTGGGCCTGCGGCACGCCGCAGGTGGGTTGAGTTGAGTATGCACCAAATGTTCACTTAGTGCAACAGATCGTCTTGACCGAAATCGGTTTCCGTCGCCGAAATATCCTGCGATTTCAACGCGATGGTGTCGATGGATCTTTTCTACGGGCGGCGTTGAGTGCAACGAATTCCGCGGTCAGGGGCGCGGCCGCAGCGCGGCGAGGAAGTCGCCCGGGCCTTTGGTGTTGAGGATGTCGGCGGGGCCGAGCCAGGCGCGCTTGAGCTGGCGGATGCCGTAGATCATTTTGGCCAGGTGGCGGGTGTCGTGGGCGTCGGTGTTGATGACGATCTTGCAGCCGGTTTCCTTGGCGAGGCGCAGGTCGCGGTCGCTCAGGTCGAGGCGCTCGGGTGCGGCGTTATGCTCCACGGCCACGCCCAGTTCGGCGGCGCGGCGCAGGACCTGGCCGATGTCGAGATCGAAGGGCTCGCGGCGCAGTAGCAGGCGGCCGGTGGGGTGGCCGAGGATGCGCGTGTAGGGGTTTTCGAGGGCGCGGAGGACGCGCGCGGTCATCTCGTCGCGGGGCTGGTCGAGGCGCGTGTGGACGCTGGCGATGACCACTTCCATTTGCGCGAGGACTTCGTTGTCGAGGTCGAGCGCGCCGTCGGCGAGGATGTCGACCTCGATGCCGGGGAAGATGCGGATGCGGCCTTCCATCTCGGCGTCGACCTCTCGGATTCGCTTGATGTGCTCGAGGGCGCGCTTCTCATCGAGACCATTGGTCATGGCCAGGTTCTTGGAGTGGTCCGTAATGGCGATGTACTGGTAGCCGCGGGCGAGGGCGGCGTCGGCCATCTCGCGGATGGAGTTGTGACCGTCGGTGGCGGTGGTGTGCATGTGCACGTCGCCGCGAATGTCTTCGATCTCGATGAGCTTCGGCAGCTCGTGGTGCGCGGCACTCTCGATTTCGCCGAGGTTTTCGCGCATCTCGGGCTGCATCCAGTCCATGCCGAGGGCGGAGTATATCTCTTCCTCGGTGGCGGCGGCCACGACTGAATTGTCATCGAGGCGGGCGAGGGACCACTCGCTGAGGGTGTAGCCCATTTTGAGGGCGCGCTGGCGCAGCGAAACATTATGCGCCTTGGAGCCGGTGAAGTATTGCAGGGCCGCGCCGTAGGACTCGGAGGGCAGCAGGCGCACGTCGACCTGGAGGCTGTTGGAGAGATAGAAGCTGATCTTGTTTTCGCCCTTGGCGATGATGCTGTGGATGCCGGGATAGGCGGCGATGTAGTTGACCGCGGCTTCGGTATGCTCGGGCCGGCAGCAGGGGCCGGTGACGAGCAGGTCTAAATCGCCGCAGGTCTCGCGGCCGCGGCGGAGGCTGCCGGCGGGGGTGACGCGCTCGATGCCGTTGAAGGCCATCAGATACGCGATGATGCGGTTGGCGGCGTCCTCGGCTTCGTCGATGCGGAAACGGCCGGCGCTGCGGCGGTAGTCCTCGATGCCTTTGCGCAGCTTGTCGAGCTGCTTGGGGCCCATGCGGGGCAGGCCGGCGAGCGCTCCGGCTTCAATGGCCTGGGCGAGCTGATCGATGGAAGAGATTTGCGCGGCGGACCAGAAGAGCGCGATGGTTTTGGGGCCCATGCCGGGCAGCTTGAGCAGGTCGAGAATGCCGGTGCCATATTTTGCGACGAGTTCATCGCGCGACGATAGCGAGCCGGTGGCGATGATGGCCTGGAGATGGGCGGCCATGCTTTTGCCGATGCCGGGAATCTCGAGCAGGCGCGCGGTGTCGGCAGCGGCGGCGACAAGATCGACGGTGGTTTGCTCGGCGGCTTCGGCGGCGCGGCGATAGCTGCGGATGCGGAAGCTGTCGGCGCCGTCGATCTCCATCAGGTCGGCGGTTTCAGAAAGCCGGTGGGCGATGGTGGGGTTGTCCAAATGCGAGTCTCCGCAATAAAGGCTGTCTGCGAACAGCATCTACTGTAGTGCGTCGGAAATAACATACGTCATTCCACTCCCTGAATGTTGAAGGTTTGTCAGACCGCATTTCCTCAGGGGCTAAAGCCCGGTTGAATTTGCAGGCTTAACGTACGGGCTAAAGCCCGCACCCTTCAAAAACCGTTAAACGGTTAAACGCGCATCTGCGTGACGCACTACACTACGATGCGGAGGCAGTGCTGTCATGGGGCAGGCCGGGGCGGAGAGAAGACGCGCCTGGGGGCCAACGCGTGGCCTGTGTGCGGGGCGCGCGCAACCCTGGTATTCCGCGCTGCGGCAGACGGTGGGGGGCTGCCGTCGAAGACACACGGGCGCGTTAGAGCAGAAGGCACACTTCGGCTACGCGTGCCGCAGGGTTACAAGCGATCAGGGCGATCAGGCTGCGGTGTGAGCGACGTCGCGCAGACGCGCCACGCCGTCAGCTTGCGGGCCCTTCTGGCCCTCCACGATGTCGAACTCGACGTCGTCGCCCTCTTTCAGGGTTTTGTAACCATCCAATTGAATTGCCGAGTAATGGACGAACACATCCGGGCCGTCCTCGCGCCCGATGAATCCGTAGCCCTTGGCATTATTGAACCACTTGACTTTGCCTTTGTACTGAGCCACAGGCTTGCCTTTCTTGCGGTTTGAATTCGAGCGGCCCACGACCGGAACGGAGGGTGAGCCGCCAATGTTTATGACGAAATAGCCGCCCGAAAGGTTGAGCGTTTTTTGAGCGAATTGATTGATCGGATGAAAAGCGGGGAGACGGCGAGCCAGGGTGGGCCCGGCGAAGTACCTGATTTTTCCAGGTTGGAGGGCACTCTAAGTCAGGAATTGCGGTGTGATTTTTTTGTGCGGAAAAGAGTTAGCGGCGGCGGCCCAGAACGTGATCCTCGAAGCCGAGGATGTACCACATGCCCCGGCCGGAGAAGCGGCCGGTGAAGGCGCGGCGCACCAGGCGTTTGGCCAGCTTGACGATGTCGCCGAGGGTGGTGAGCAGGCCTTCGCGCGAGCGGCCGGCGTGTACGATGGCGACGCCGTGGGCGAGGAGGATGTTGGAGACTTCGCGCACATCGGGGACGCGGATGTGGGTCGGGTCGTCGCAGAAGTTGAGGGTTTCGTCGTCGGAGTGGGGCAGCGCGAGGCTGCGCAGCGAGGGGAAGGCGATCCAGATGTAGCCGCCGGGCGCGAGCTTGGCGCAGAGCGCGGCCACGATGGGGGCGGGGTCGGCCATGTGCTCGACGACGTGATTGAGGAGCACGAGGTCGAAGCTGCTGCCGGGGATGGCGTCGTAGCCGGAGCCGTCCGCGCCGACGGGATAGAAGGCGTCCATTGCGGCGAGGTCGGCTTCGCTGTTGTTGTACTGCTGGATGTCCGCGCCGGAGTAAGTGCAGTCCGGGAACCAGCGGCGGGTGAGCGTCGGCGAGTGGTTGCCGCAGCCGATGTCGAGAATGCGCGGCTGGGCGGGCAGCAGGCCGCGCAGGTAACGGAACTTCATGGGGCAGTGCGGCACGGCTCGCCTCGCGGGCTTGGGTAGGTCGTCGGTTCGCGACAACCGATCCCTGGGGATTAAAACCCCATTTCATTTTGCGACAGATACGGCACGACTGAACAGGCTGCGGGAAAGCACATGCCCGGTTAGGAAAGTTCAGCAGGGGCTGAAGCCCAGGGGTTGAATTTCAGGCATTTACGGCACGAGTAAACTCGTGCCCTGTTACAAAGCTGCTCCGGGTTGTACCCTGACGCGGTTCGTGGTTTCTCACCCATCGCGCACAGGACGCGCGATGGATGGGGCACCCGGCGTTTGCTCGATGCGGCTTTTGTGGTTTTCCACCCATGCTGCGCATGGATGGGGCACCGGGCTGGCCTCTCGTGTGCTGCTATTTTTTCTTGTTCTTCTTCTTGGCGGATTTTTTGCCGATGAGGCGCGCGTAGAGGAGCACCGTGGTGAGGGTTTTGCCGTCGAGGATGGCGCCCTTGTCGATCATCTTGAGCACTTCGGAGAGCTTCACGAGGCGAAACTCGATGTGCTCGTCCGCTTCGGGGTGGGCGTCACCGGCGATGAGGCCCTCGGCCAAAAACACCTTCATGGATTCGCCGAGGAAGCCGGGGCTGGCGTAGTACTCGACCAGGGGCTTCCATTTTTTGGCGCGGTAGCCGGTCTCTTCCTCGAGCTCGCGTTTGGCGCCATCCATAGCTTCTTCGCCCGCATCCAGCTTGCCTGCGGGCAGCTCCCATAGATACTGGTTGGCGGCGTGGCGATACTGGCGCTCGATGACGAGCCAGGGATCCTTCCTGCTCTTGGAGCTGTCGAGGGCGAGGATGACGACGCTGCCGTTGTGGCGGATGACGTCGCGCTCCTGGGGCTTGCCGTCGGGTTCGACGAGCTTGTCGTGGCGCACCTTGAAGAGCTTGCCGTCGTAGACGACGACGGAGCTGATGAGCTTTGCCGCGGCAACGGCGGCGGGCTTGGCTTTTGGGGCTTTCAGCTTTTTGGGCTTGGCGGGTTTGGCCGCCTTGGGCTTGCTGGGCATCGAGGGCGTTCTCCTTGGGAGCGGGAATCGGTGAAGTCTCAGGATAAGCCAGCGCACCGTTGTGCATCGATTCGGCCCGGCATGGCATCCTTAACTGAGCCGAATTCCGCGAGCCGCGACCGGATGTGAAGACCGGGGCTCGAAGCTGACCATTAAGGAAGGTCTGATTAAGTCACAGCGCATTCCCTCAGGGGCTAAAGCCCAGTTAAATTTGCGCTACTTACGGCACGGCTAAAGCCGTGCCCTTTCAAAACATCGACTTGATCAGAGGTTCCTTAGAACTGGAAGTGAACGCGTTGTCGATAGCAGACTGTCATCCAGCAGCTGTGGCGCCGGGCCTGACCCGGCTCTTCGCGGAGTTTTGCGCGGCCGCCGCAGGGGTGCGGCCCTTCTACGGATTTGTTCCCTTCGATGCGGGCTGGCAGGCGCGCCCGGCGCTGCCCGCGCACTGGACTGAACTGGTCGATTTGCTGGCGGCGCAGAACCCTCAGGCGGGGGATGCGGGCAGGGCGGCGCTCGCGAGTTTGCGCGGCGGGGCCGGAATCGTTGTGACGGGGCAGCAGGTGGGGCTGTTGGGTGGGCCGATGTTTGTGCCGCTCAAGGCGGCCACGGCGGTGGCGCGGGCGCGGAAGGCGAGCGAGGCGGGCAGGCCCCATGCGGCGGTGTTCTGGCTGGCGACCGAGGACCACGATTTTGCGGAGATCGATCATGTTGTGTTTCCATCGCGGCGGGAGCTGACCAGGCTGGTCTACGACAAGGCTCCGGCGGCGCCGGTGCGGGTGGGCGGGGTGGTGCTGGATGAGACGATTCTGCCGCTGCTCGAACAGGCGTGGGAGCTGGTGGGCTACTCGGACGCGATGGAGGCTCTGGCCGCGGCATACACGCCGGGGCGCACCTTTGGGCAGGCGTTTGCGGAGTTTTATGCCAGGGTGTTTGCCGCGCAGGGGTTGCTGATCTTCGATGCCGAGGGGCGCGAGGCGCATCGGCTGGGCGCGCCGGTGCTGCGCGCGGCTCTTGAGCGGGCGGACGAGCTGCATGCGGCGCTCGATGAGCGCAATAGTGCGCTGACGGCGGCGGGGTATCACGCGCAGGTGGCGGTGGCGGCGCATTCGAGCCTGCTGTTCTTGATCGATGCGAAGACCGGCGCGCGGGTGGCGCTGAAGCGCGAGCCGCCCAGCGCCGCCGAGCCCGCGGGGGTGTGGCTGGCGGGGCGCGACAGGTATTCGACGGCGGAGCTGGTGGGAATTCTGGAAGCGGAGCCGGAGCGGATTTCGCCGGCGGCGCTGCTGCGGCCGGTGTTTCAGGACTTTCTGTTCTCGACGTCACTGACTATCGGGGGGCCGGCGGAGATTGCGTATTTTGCGCAGTCGGCGGTGCTGTTTGAGAAGATTCTGGGGCGCATGACTCATGCGGAGCCGCGTTTCTCCGCCACGCTGATTGAGCCGGCGATGGGCGAGCTGCTGCGCACGCATGAGCTGACATTGGATCGCGTGTTTCAGGAGAACGCCGACTCGCTGGCGCAGTTGCTGGCGGCGCGGGCGATGCCGGTAGAGGGCAAGACCAGGCTGGCCGCGGCAGGCAACGCGCTGGACGAAGAGCTGACGCCGCTGCTCGCGTGGATGCACGCGCTCGATGCGGGCCTGGGCCGCTCGGGCGACACGGCGGCGCGCAAGATGCGCTACCAGATGAACCGGCTGCGTCGGTTGGCGGCGAACTTCCAGATGCAGCGCGAAGAGAGCCTGAAGCGCCACGCCGATGCGATCAGCCGCGCGGTCTTTCCCGGCGGCGTGCTGCAGGAGCGGATGCACGGCGCGGCCTACTACTTCGGCCGCTACGGGCTTGAGCTGGCGGAGCGGCTGACGGCGGAAGCGGCGGCTTCGACCTGCTGCAGCCATGCCTCGCTGTGGCTGTGAGGACAGCCGTTCGCTTTCAGCCCTCAGCCCTCAGCTTTCAGCCCTCAGCTTTCAGCCCTCAGCTTTCAGCCCTCAGCTTTCAGCCCTCAGCTTTCAGCCCTCAGCTTTCAGCCGTCAGCCGTCAGTGGTCAGTGGTCAGTTAAGATCACCTGGGGGTTAATTGCCGATGAAACGTAGTCTTCTATTCATGCTTGCCTTGATATTCGCAGGCTCTTTGAGCGCGGCCAACGCGCAGGATCAGAAACCGCCCGCCGCGATGGAGCAGCACAAGGACGCCGACCACAAGGACACCGACAAGGACATGACGCCGGTTCCGCCGGAAAAGCCCGTGGTGACGCACCACGAGCTGACGCTGGACGGGAAGGTGCTGAAGTACACGGCGACGGCCGGCAACCTGATCATCCGCGACGAAGAGGAGAAGCCCTACGGCAGCATCTTCTACGTGGCCTATACGCTGGACGGCGCGGAGCCGGGCACGCGGCCGGTGAGCTTCCTTTACAACGGCGGGCCGGGTTCGGCCACGCTGTGGCTGCACATGGGCTCGTTCGCGCCGGTGCGCGTGGAGACGGACAGCCCCAAGCCGACGCCGGGGCCGCCGTTCAAGCTGGTGCCGAATCAGGACTCGCTGCTGGACAAGACCGATCTCGTATTTATAGATGCGCCGCTGACCGGCTACTCGCGCGCGGTGGGCAAGGGAACGGTGAAGGATTTCGCGGGCGTGGATCAGGACCTGCGGGCTTTCGACAGGTTTATTCAGCGCTACCTGACGGTGAATGAGCGGTGGAACTCGCCGAAGTTTCTGATCGGCGAGTCGTATGGAACCACGCGGTCGGCGGGTTTGGCGGGTATGCTGAGCAACGACGGCGTGCAGTTGAACGGCATTGTGCTGATCTCGTCGATTTTGAACTACTTTGTGGAGTCGCCGGGCTATGACATGGGCTATGTCTTCAACCTGCCGAGTTATGCGGCGGCGGCGTGGTACTTCGACAAGATTCCCAACAAGCCGGCGGACATGGCGGCGTGGGTGCAGCAGGCGCGCGAGTTTGCCGCCGGGCCTTACGCTGACGCGCTGTTCATGGGCGACAAGCTGCCCGCGGCGCAACGGGACGAGATTGCCCAGCAGGTGGCGCACTTTACCGGCCTGAGCGTGGACTACGTGAAGGAGGCCAACCTGCGCATTTCCCCCACGCGGTTCCGCAAGGAGGTACTGCGCGGCGACCGGCGGACGCTGGGCCGCTATGACATGCGCTTTGAGGGCGAGGACATGGACGCGGCGGGCGAGAACCCGAGCTACGATGCAACCGAAGCGGGCATCAAGGGCGCGTTTGTGGCCGCGCTGCACGACTATCTGCAGCACGACCTGAAGTACGACACAACCGATGACTACCGGCCCAGCGCCAACACCATTGGCGAGTGGGACTGGAAGCACCGGCCCACCAGCGGTCCAGGTGGCCGGGGCGGCGCGCAGGCCGCGCCCTATGTGGCGGGCGACCTGGCAGGCGCAATCCGCGAGGAGCCGCACCTGCAGGTCTTCTCCGCTAACGGCTACTTCGATCTAGCCACGCCGTTCTTCGCGACCGAGTTTGACCTGGACCACATGGGCCTGGAGCCCGAGCTGCGCGGCAACGTGCATTTCGGCTACTACCCGTCCGGGCACATGATCTACCTGAACGTGGACGCGCTGCACAGGCTGAAGGCCGACCTGTCGGCGTTTATCGTCAGCTCGACGAAGTAACCCCTACTGCTGCGGTTGGGGCGGGGCCTGTCCTTCGGGCGGGCTCTGCTCTTCAGGCTGGCCCTGGCGGCCCTGCCGTCCGCCGCGGCGGCCGCGCTGGTCCTGTATGGCGTCAAACTTCTGCTTCTGGTCGTCGGTGAGCACGGCCCTGGTGGCGGCGCGGCTGGCCTCGGAGATGGCGCGCATCTGTTGGCGGCGATCCTGCTCGGAGAGCGACTGGTTCTGAAACAGGGCCTGCGTCTTCTGCTGGCGGTCGACGAGGATGGGGCGGATCTGCGCCTGCTGGTCGCTGGAGAGGCCGAGCTCGCCGGTGAGGCGCTCAAGCTGGCGGTCGGGATTCGCGCGGCCCTGACCGCCGCCCGGGCCTCCGCCCGGTCCGCGGCTGTACTGGCCGTCCTGCTGAGGTTGCGGGTTGTCCTGTGCGGGAGCGGTGGCGATGCCGCAGCAAAGCAGGCTGCCGAGGGCGAGGGCGAGAAGCGGTTTGCGCATGACGGGACGTTCCTCCGATGGGACCGGCCGGGGCTGACCCGCCGCTGATGCTTTGGCGGGCTGGCCCGGAGCGGCCGTTAGGGAAGTAGACGGGGAATCTGGCTGCGGAGTCGAGGCGGGCGGGGAAGATGTCTGGGAAAGGCGGGCAAAATGCCCCGTAAAATTAAGAAGCGGGCAAACAGCCTGGGGAGTGGAGAGACTTCCCGAAGCCGCCTGCCCGCTGGACCCTGAACCGGGTCTGGGTGGTAATCTCAGTATGGGCCTGTTCGGAGGGAATTCAACACAATTCTTGTTAAAAATCGCGGATGCGCGAGAGCCAGAGCGTATCCGGTGAGGAGAGGCCCGTGCGCGTTGACCTTGGGCGTGCGCGCCTGATACAAGAAGGTGTTCCACCCTCAATGGACTCGCAGCTTTGATACACGAGTAGACCGCCTGAAATGTTCGGTGCCTGAATGCAAGAGATCTTCCAGCAGCTAGAGGGGTACTTCCTCGGGGCCATCCCCACCTCTTTGTTGTTCATCGTATTGGTTTTGGCTTACCAGTTCCTGGTCCAGGGACCGCTGAGCGCGGCCCTGAAGCAGCGCCGCGCCCGGACCGCCGGGGCGGTGGAGGACGCCGAGAAAGCCATTGCCCAGGCCGAGGAGCGGGCGGCCGAATATGCCGCCAAGTTGCGCCAGGCACGGGCCGTGATCTTCAAAGCGCGCGAGGAGCGTATCAAGCAGTGGAACGCCGAGCGTGATGCCGCCCTGGACGCCGCCCGCAAGGCTGCCGGCGCAAAAGTGCATCAGGCCCGCACAGAGATCGAGGCCGACGCGGCGCAGGCGCGCCAGACGGTGCAGGGCTCGGTGGCCGAGCTGGCCAGCCAGGTGGTTCGCGCGGTGCTGCCCGCCACGGCCGGGGGTACCCGTTGAAACTCTTCCGTTTGACGCTTCGCAACTCCCATAAGGTTCTTCCGGCTCTGGTGCTGGCAGCACTGCTGTCTGGGGCCGCCGCTTCGCAGCGCGCGCTGGCGCAGGAGGCAACACCGGCAGCGCAGGCTGCGCACCCCGGTCAAAATGGCGCCGATGCCGCTATCGAGAAAGTGGGATCTAACGAAACGACGGCCGAGGACGAAGACGTCTTCCGCCACACGCCGATGGTGCGGTCGATCGCTAAAGCCCTGCACATGGGCGTGGACCGGACAGCGCTTCTGTTCGAATTGATCAACTTTGCCATCATCTTCTTCGGCATCGCGATTCCGCTGGCGCGCATCATGCCCAGGATGCTGCGCAAGCGCACCGAGACGCTGAAGCAGGATTTGAGTTCCGCGCGCAAAGCGACCGATGAGGCCAAGAGCCGGTTAAGCGCGGTGGAAGCGAAGCTCGCGAGCCTGGATACGGAGATTGCGGCGATTCGCGCGCAAGTGGAAGACGAAGCGAAGAACGACGAAGCGCGCATCAAGGCGGCCATTGGCGAAGAAAGCACGCGCATCGTGGCCGCGGCGGAGCAGGAGATTGCCTCTGCCGCCGCGCAGGCCCGGCGCGGGCTGCGCACCTTTGCCGCCGAACTGGCGATTGAGCAGGCCGCGAAGCAAATGGTGCTGACGGCGGAGACCGACAGGGCGCTGATTGCCGAGTTTTTGGGCGATGTAACGAAAGGTGGACTCAACTAATGGCCGCCTTTGTCTCCCGCTATGCGCAGGCGTTTCTCGATGTGGTGACCGAGCGCAGGCTCGACACCGCCGCGCTCGACCGGCAGATGGCAGACTTTGAAGCTACATGGGACGGCAGCGCTGAGCTTCAGACATTCTTTGAGAATCCGGCTGTGACGGCTGCGCAGAAGGTCGGCATTCTTGACAAGCTGAATGCGAAGCTCGGCATGGATAAAGAGCTGCGCAACCTGCTGGCCGTGCTCATCGACAACGACCGCATCGGCCAGGTGCATGAAGTGGCTGCGGCGTATCGCAAGGAATTGCAGGCGCGGCTGGGCATTCGCCAGGCGGAGATTGTGACCGCGCGTCCGCTGGGCGCGGACGAACAGAAGACGCTGCTCGAAGGCGTGGGCAAACTGGCAGGCGCGCGCGTCGAGGCGAACTTCAAGCAGGATGCGTCGATTTTGGGCGGCGCGGTGGTGCGCATCGGGTCCACGGTTTACGACGGCTCCGTGCGCGGGCGGCTGGCGCGGTTGAAGGAAGCATTGATTGCAGGATAGTGATCAGTGATCGGTGATCGATGGTTTGGGATCGGTTTTTGAGATTGGTAATCGCAGTAAGCAGTCAGGATCTTCGGTTGGAAATGTCGGCGCCGGTAACAAACAGGCCGACCACTGACCGCTGATCACTGACCACTCAAAGGAACGCAGAGATGGCTCAGATCAAAGCAGACGAGATTACACAGCTTCTTCGCGAACAGATCGCGAACTACGACTCGAAGGTGCAGGTCGACGAAGTCGGCACCATCACCACCCTCGGCGACGGCATCGCCCGCATCCACGGCCTGGACAAGGTGATGGCCGGCGAGCTGCTGAGCTTCCCGCATGGCATCGCGGGCCTGGCGCTCTCGCTCGAAGAGGATCAGGTGGGCGCCGTCATCCTGGGCGACTACACCGAGCTCAAGGAAGGCCAGGAGGTCAAGCGCACGGGCAAGATTTTGAGCGTGCCGGTGGGCGAGGCGATGATTGGCCGCGTGGTGAACGCGCTGGGCCAGCCCATCGACGACAAGGGGCCGATTGCCACCACGGCCACGCTGCCGGTGGAGCGGCTGGCGCCGGGCATCATTGACCGTCAGCCGGTGCGCGAGCCCATGGCGACGGGGCTGAAGCCGATCGACTCGATGATTCCGATTGGCCGCGGCCAGCGCGAGCTGATCATCGGCGACCGCCAGACGGGCAAGACCGCCGTGCTGCTGGACACGATCATCAACAACGCCAAGAACGACCTGATTTGCATCTACTGCGCCATCGGGCAGAAGCGCTCGTCGATTGCGCAGGTGGTGCAGACGCTGACCGAAGCCGGCGCGATGGGCCACACCATCATCGTGGCCGCCTCGGCCTCGGAGCCCGCGCCGATGCTGTATCTCGCGCCCTACGCGGCGACCGCCATCGGCGAGTTTTTTCGCGACAACGGCAAGCACGCGCTGGTGATGTACGACGATCTCTCCAAGCACGCCATGGCGTACCGCGAGATTTCGCTGCTGCTGCGCCGTCCGCCGGGCCGCGAGGCGTATCCGGGCGATGTGTTCTATCTCCACTCGCGCTTGCTCGAGCGCTCGTCAAAGATGAGCGCGGAGCGCGGCGGCGGTTCGCTCACAGCGTTGCCGGTGATTGAAACCCAGGCGGGCGACGTTTCGGCGTACATTCCGACCAACGTGATTTCAATTACCGACGGGCAGATCTTTCTTGAAACCGACCTATTCAACTCCGGCGTGCGTCCCGCGGTGAACGTGGGCCTCTCGGTTTCGCGCGTGGGCTTCTCAGCCGCCATCAAGGCAGTCAAGCAAGTTGGCTCGACGCTGAAGCTCGATCTGGCGCAGTATCGCGAGCTGGCGGCCTTTGCGCAGTTCGGCTCCGATCTCGATCCGCTGACGCAGAAGCAGTTGAACCGCGGCCAGCGTTTGACGGAACTGTTGAAACAGCCGCAGTTCCAGCCGCTGAGCTGGCAGCAGCAGGTGCTGATTCTCTTCGCTGGAACGCAGGGCTATCTCGACGACTTGAAGATTGCAGACATTCGCGCCTTCGAAGATGGCTTGTACAAGTATTTTGACGCGGCGCAGAGTGGCCTGATGGAAAAGCTCACCGCCAAGAAACAACTCGGCGACGAGGTGCGCAACGGCCTGCATGCGGCGCTCAAGGAATACAAGGCCGGCTTTGTGGCGGATAAGACTGAAGCGGTAAAGGCGTAAAAGCAGCCACTAGCTTCTAACCTCTAGCTACTAGCTCAAGGCTGGAAGCAAAAGAGAATGACTAGAAGCTAGAGGCTAGGAGCTAGCAGCTAAGTTATGGCAAACGTCCTCGATCTACGGCGGCGCATTCGCAGCGTGAAGAACACGCGGCAGATCACCAAGGCCATGAAGATGGTCTCGGCGGCCAAGCTGCGCCGTGCGCAGGAGCGCGCCATGGCGGCGCGGCCCTATGCGCAGATGATCTCAAACGTCCTTGAGTCGCTGGTGCGCCGCGTCTCAATTTTTGATGAAGAGACCGGCAACCTGAATCATCCGCTGTTTTTGACGCGGCCGGAGAAGCGCGTGCTGCTGGTGATCGTCAGCGGCGATAAGGGCTTTGCCGGCGCATTCAACGCGAACATCCTGAAGACGGCGTATCAGTTTATCGCTGCCAACGCGGACAAGGAAATTGACATTGAGGCGGTGGGCCGCAAGGGCCGCGACCAGATGCGGCGGCGCTATCCGACGGCAGCATACACGGAGACGACCGACGCCGAGGGCCACACGCAGAAATCGCGCCAGCGCAAGGCTGCGGTCGAGGTCACGGGCGACCATCCGGGCATGCTGGAGAAGCTCGATAGCAGCCGCGTGTTTGAGCTGGCGCGCGACATCGTCGCGCGCTATACGCACGAGGAGATCGACGCCTGCTACATCGTCTACAACGAGTTCAAGTCGGTGATTGCGCAGCGCCTGGTGGTGGAGCAGCTTCTGCCGCTGATCAGGATTGGCGGGCAGCAGATTGCCGGAGCCGTGGAGCCGAGCCTTGAAGAGCGCGAGCGCGCGGCTGCGGCAGCGAAGTCCGCGGGCATTGCACTCGAACCAGCAGACACGCACGAGGCCGACGAGGAAGCAAAGAAGTTTGGCACGGCGCAGGTGGACTACATCTACGAACAGTCGCCGGAAGAGCTGTTCGCGGGGCTGATTCCGCAGTATGTGTCGTCGATTTTGTTTCACGCGATGGCGGAGTCGGTTGCGGCCGAGCATGCGGCGCGTATGACGGCGATGGACTCGGCGAGCAACAACGCATCGGACATGATTGACGCCTACACACTGGAGATGAACCGCGTGCGGCAGGCGGCCATCACCAAGGAAATCATCGAAATCGTCAGCGGCGCGGCCGCTGTGTAAGAACGAGCTGTCAGCCGTCAGCTTCTGGCTGTCAGCTTGTTTCGGAAAAATTGGGCGGCAAGGGCATCAGGATCGCCGCAGTACAAAATTGCTGAGAGCTGAAAGCTGAAAGCCTCTCACACAAGAAGGCAGAACAATGGCAGAGAACATCGGCAAAGTAATTCAGATCTCCGGCCCGGCGGTCGACGTGCAGTTTGAAGAAGCGACCATGCCGCCGATCTATCAGGCGCTGCGCGTGGTGAGCGACGGCTTCACCGTGCCCACGCCCATCAATGTGGTGCTCGAGGTGCAGCAGCACCTGGGCGAGGGCCGCGTGCGCACCGTGGCCATGGAAGCCACCGACGGCATGGTGCGCGGCATGAAGGCCATCGACCTTGGCGGCCCGATCCGCGTGCCGGTGGGCCGCGAGACGCTGGGGCGCGTGATCAACGTGATCGGCGAGCCGGTGGACGAGCTTGGCCCGATCGGCGAGAAGGCGCGCATGCCCATCCATCGCCCCGCGCCGCTGTTCGACGAGCAGTCCACGCGCGAGGAGATGTTCGAGACCGGCATCAAGGTCATCGATTTGATCCAGCCGTTTTTGAAGGGCGGCAAGATCGGCCTGTTTGGCGGCGCCGGCGTGGGCAAGACGGTCGTCATCATGGAGCTGATCAACAACGTGGCCAAGAACCACGGCGGCTACTCGGTGTTTGCCGGCGTGGGCGAGCGCACGCGCGAAGGCAACGACCTGTGGCTCGAAATGAGCGAGTCGGGCGTGATCAAGCCGGGCAAGTTCGAGGAATCGAAGTGCGCGCTGGTGTATGGCCAGATGACAGAGCCGCCCGGAGCGCGCCTGCGCGTGGCGCTGACCGGCCTCACTGTCGCCGAGCATTTCCGCGACGAAGAAGGCGCGGACACGCTGCTGTTCATCGACAACATCTTCCGCTTTACGCAGGCCGGCTCCGAGGTTTCAACGCTGCTGGGCCGCATGCCTTCAGCCGTGGGCTACCAGCCCAACCTGGCGACGGAAATGGGCGAACTGCAGGAGCGCATCACGTCTACCAACAAAGGCTCGGTCACCTCGGTGCAAGCCGTCTATGTGCCTGCCGACGATTTGACGGATCCCGCGCCGGCAACGACGTTCGCTCACCTCGACGCGACCACCGTGCTGAGCCGTCCGCTGTCGGAGCTGGGCATTTATCCCGCCGTCGATCCGCTGTCGTCGAACTCGCGCATTCTTGCGGCGCGCGTGGTTGGGCAGGAACACTACGACGTGGCGCAGGGCGTGAAGCGCATTTTGCAGCGCTACAAGGATCTGCAGGACATCATCGCGATTCTCGGCATCGACGAGTTGAGCGAAGAGGACAAGCTGACGGTGGCGCGCGCGCGCAAGGTGCAGAAATTCCTGTCGCAGCCCTTCCATGTGGCGGAGCAGTTCACGGGCATTGCGGGCAAGTATGTGAAGATTGCCGACACGGTGCGCAGCTTCAAGGGCATTATCGAAGGCAAGTTTGACGACGTGCCGGAGCAGGCTTTCTACATGCAGGGCGCGATTGAAGATGTGCTGGCCAAGGCCGAGGAACTGAAGGCCACGGCGTAACGACAGCTTTCAGCTTCTAGCCTCTAGCTTTTAGCTAGAAGCTAGGAGCTAGAAGCTCAAAGGGTATTTATGGCGGAAGCAAGCAATCAACTGCGCGTACGGCTGGTGACGCCGGAGCGCGTTCTCTTTGAGGCGCTGGCCGATGCGGTCGAGCTGCCGTCGAAGTCGGGCTATCTGGAGCCGCTCTACGGCCACGCGCCGCTGCTGGCGGAGCTGGGCGCGGGCGACGTGACTGTGCACGGCGGCGAGCTGGATGGGCAGATCTACAACGTGAGCTGGGGCTTTGTGGAGGTGCTGCCGGATCGGGTGACGATTCTGGCCAACGATGCGCTCAAGCCCGAGGCGATTGACGTGGCGCGGGCGGAGAAGCAGCGTGAGCGCGGCGAGCAGGAGTGGAAGAACGCAGGCGACAGCGAAGAGGCCTATGTGGAGGCGCTGGCCGTGATTGCCGAAGCGGAGGCCAAGGTTGCCTCGGCGCAGAAGAAGACGGTGGCTGCGCACTAGCGTTTGTTTGAACGATTGCGAGACGAAGGCCCTGCTTGTGAGAGCAGGGCCTTTATTGCATGTACGACTTAATCGATACCAAGATCGTCGACGATGCGCGCGCCAGTACGATTTCGCTAGGGCGTATCCACATATAGTTTGAGGTGTAGCCAAGCGCAAGCGAGAGCGGTGAAGGCGCGGAAAGCCTGGATGGTCTTGCAGTAGCGTGTGGCGAACCGGCGGAAGTGTTTGAGTTTGTTGAAGCAGCGTTCGATGC
>DASQSP010000211.1:0-25869 GCA_035642355.1 Occallatibacter sp. | reverse complement strand
CCGCTTATGTCGGAGACAATATCGGCCCGATGTTGGAGGCCGTGCGCCAGGCCGTTTCCACCCGCAAGCCATGCACGCTGCGCAACGGCTTCATCATCGGCTGTGGAGACAGCTATTGCGCGGCGCTGGCCGCGCGTCTTTACATGACCAGGGCGATCGGCCATCTGGTAGAGCCGGTTGAGGCGCTTGAGTTCTCTCGATACCTGGTGAACCATCTTCCGGAGAACAGCTTTGTCTTCGGCGTTTCCAACTCCGGCGCCGTGTCGCGGACGATAGAAGGTGTTCGCCTGTCGCGCGAGCGCGGCGCATGGACCTTTGCAGTGACCGTAAGCGGAGAGAGCAATCTCGGTAAAGCCGCCGAAACACTTATCAAGGTGAATGCAACGCCAAACATCAAGGAGCAAGCGGATGGAACTCGAGTTATCACTCCGGGGACAATCACCTACACGGCAAGCATGCTGGGACTTTATGTCGCCGGCATTGCCATCGGCGAACATATCGGCCATCTCAATGCGGAGCAAGTAAAGGCTCTCGTCGCGGAGCTGCATGCCCTGCCCGGCATCATGGAGAGGGCCGCCGCGGCCGCCGATGAGATCGCGGGAAAGATCGCCGAAACCTTCACCATCGAACGAAAAACAGTTATTCTCGGCGGCGGACCGAACTACGCCACCGCCTACTTCGGCATGGCGAAATGGTTTGAAGCCATGACGCGCCCCTGCCACGTTTCGGAATTGGAGGAGTGGGCGCACGAGCACTACTTCATGACCGATGAAAAGACCGACACGATCGTAGTTCTGCCGCCGGGCGCCGGAAACAGCCGCGGCCTGGAACAGGCCTGGGCCGCGCGCCAGATGAAATCCCGCGTCATCGTCATCGGACAGGAAGACGATGACGCGGCAAAGGCGGCATCGGATATCTACTTTCCCATGCCGAGTGTGTCGGAGGCATTGTCACCCTTTGTCTATAAGTTACCTTTCGAGTATCTGTCCTGCTATATCGCCGGTAACCAGAACATCCCGTTCCTCGACTTCGATAATCCCAGGCGTCAGGAAGTGAACTTCAAACAGATATTCAACTCAGTAGAAACGGCCGCCAGAAAGTCCGCTGCAAAATAAGCCGGAGGATCCCCGGCCGAGGGTGTGAAAGCACAAATCCCACAATACACAGCATCGGCCTACCACCAAAATGGGTGGGCCCCATTCTTTCCGCGTCCTTCGCGGAAAGGGTGGGAAACCACAAATCCATCCCCGTCTTTATCGCCCCCCAACTGCAATCTCGTTCACCGGCCACTGCCGCTATACTGTTCTCTTAATGTCCGTCCGCATCGCCATCCCCGAGCCTACTTCCACTGACACCGAGTACAACCAGCGCGCCCTGCCGCCCTATCTCGCCGCGCTCCACGCCGCCGGTCTCACCCCCATCGTCGTTCCGCTCCACGAGCGCCCCGACCGCGTCGCCAAACTGCTCTCGACCGTGCAGGGCATGCTTCTTCCCGGCAGCCGCTACGACGTTGACCCCGAGCGCTACGGCGAAACCCGCCACGCCGCCTGCGCACCCGCCGACCCAGCCCGCACCGCCGTCGACGAGCTGCTGCTTCAAGATGCGTTTAACCTCCGCAAACCCATCCTCGGCATCTGTTACGGCTCCCAGGGCCTCAACGTCTGGCGCAACGGCTCGCTCTATCAGGACCTGCCCGCGCAGATTGGCTCCGCCGTCAATCACGCCCCCGGCCGCGACGTCATCCACGCCCATCCCGTCGCCGTCATGCCCGGCTCGCGCCTCGCCGCCCTGGTTCGCGCCCTGGCCCCCGCCGCCGAGCCTGATGCCGTTCAGGTCAACTCCAGCCATCATCAGGCCATCCATACCCTCGGCGACAACCTCCGCGTCGCCGCCATCTCCCCCGTCGATGGCGTCGTCGAGGCCGTCGAGCTAGAGGGCCCCGATCACTTCGTCCTCGCCGTCCAGTGGCACCCCGAGCGAACCTTCGCCGTCAGCGCCCTCTCCCGCGCCATCTTCGCCGCCTTCGCCCAGGCCGCGGCAGTCTGGAAGCCGCGCACCGTCGAGGAGTCAGTCGCCGCGCAATGACCTCCGCGCCCTCTGCCATGAGCGACCCAACAGATATATCCGTCCAACTCCAGACCCTGCTCGCCTCCGCCGGCCTTGAATCGATTCAAACTAAACAAAATAAACAACTTAATGATTACTTCGCACTGCTTGAACGCTGGAATCGGCGCGTCAATCTCACCGCCATTCGCGACCCCGAAGGCATTCTTGCCCGCCACTTCGTCGAATCCATCGCCGCCGCCCAGGCTCTCCCCGCCGCCATCGCCACCCTCCTCGACTTCGGCTCAGGAGCCGGCTTCCCCGGCATCCCGATCGCCATCTGCCGCCCCGAAATCGCCGTCACCCTCGCCGAGTCCCAGGGAAAAAAGGCCGCCTTCCTCCGCGAAGCCGTCCGCACGCTCGGCCTCGGCGCTCAGGTCCATGCCGCCCGCGCCGAGACCCTTACCATCCAATTCGATTGCGTCACCCTCCGCGCCGTCGATCGGATGCAGCAGGCTGTCTCCGCCGCTGCGCGCCTCGTCCGCTCCGGCGGCTGGCTCGCCCCCCTCATCACCACAGCCGGCCTGCCCGCCCTCGAAGCCGCCACCGGCGCAGGTTTCATCTGGCGCCCCCCCACCCCCCTCCCCGGCAGCGATCGGCGCATTCTCGCCCTCGCCCGCGCTTCGGCCGATCTATCCGGAAATTGAGTACAGTGCCTTGGGTCAAGTACCGGGGCTTGCGTCGGGGCTTCTGTGCCCCATCCATCGCCCACCGCAGCGGGCGATGGGTGGGAGAGCAACCCTGCCAGTCCCTAGCCCCCTAGTCCCTGTCCCCTAGTCCCCTGTCAAGAGGCCAACCCCGCGTCACTCCCGCATCTTCCTCATTCCAAACATGAAAAAGTTCTTCGCCATTTGCTGATAATTTCCGCGCAAAAGCGCACACTGGTATCAGCCTGTATATCCGGCAATCAAGCACTGGGACTTGAGTTAGAGCGATTTCACCATTGCTATACCCATCTTGGGTGCCCCCACCGAGGGTGCCCCCGGTCCCTCGCCTTTGGGGACCGGGGAGGGAAATGAGAGTTGGGTACACCGGCAATGAAACCGCTCTAAGTATTGGAACTTGAGTCAGGCACCGGAACGTGCGTGCTCCATCGTTCGCCCCGGCGGACGATGCACGAGAGAACACAACACTACTTACCTGCCGGATGAATCGCCGCGGTTTCGCCGGCTCAGGCCTATTGGGCCCAATCAGCCCGCGTCACAAATAAGTGTTCCACGTGGAACACTCAGAGAGATCTCGGCTCCGGCAATGTTCCACGTGGAACACTCAGCTTGATGATTAACCCCACATTTTGAAGGGTACCGGCTTCAGCGTGAAGGGTACGGGCTTCAGCCCGTACGTCAGGTCCAGAAGACGCAACGCGGCTTTAGCCGCTGAGGGATCGATTTTCACTTCGTCAACAACCCGAGTGTTCCACATGGAACACTCGGCCCGGCCGTGCGCTCGACAATGTTCCACGTGGAACATTGCCGATTTCCGGTAGTGGTGGAGTTTGAAACCGTCGTGATTTGAAACCATCGCGATTTGAAACCGTCGTGATTTGAAACCGTCGTGATTTGAAACCGTCGTGATTTGAAACCGTCGTGATTTGAAACCGTCGTGAAAGGGCACGACTTCAGTCGTGCCGTATGCGCCACGAAATAATATGGGGCTTTAGCCCCTGCGGGATCGATTTTCACTTCGTCAACAACCCGAGTGTTCCACGTGGAACACTCGGCCCGGCCGTGCGCTCAGCAATGTTCCACGTGGAACATTGCCGATTTCCGGTAGTGGTGGAGTTTGAAACCATCGCGATTTGAAACCATCGTGAAAGGGCACGACTTCAGTCGTGCCGTATGCTGACCCACTACCCGACTTCCAGACCATGAATCAGGGGGAAATTACGGAAGTTTTCCACCGGCAAGCGGTTTTTCGCATCGGTTGCATAAATCTTTGGTCTCAACGTAACTCGCTGCTGATGAAACGGTTGCGCTCAGGAAATTTTGCCCGCTCAAAGTCTTTCCACAGCTCCGGCAAGTTCTCCACAGCTCCAATCGCCCGCGGAAACCGCCCCACTCCGTTACCCTGAATTGCCATGGGCAAGATTCTCGGTGTCGTGAACCAAAAAGGCGGAGTCGGCAAGACCACCACTGCAATCAATCTCTCCGCCTGCCTGGCCCTCGAGGGCTTGAAGGTACTGTTAGTTGACTGCGATCCGCAGGCCAACGCATCTTCCGGTCTGGGTGTGCAGCGCGACGATAGCCGCCATTCCATCTATGACGTTCTCGTCGGCGCCGCCCCGGCCGAGCAGGCGATTCTTCCCACGGAGATCGAGAATCTCTGGGTTCTGCCCAGCTCGAAGAACCTGACCGGCGCCAACGTAGAGCTCACCGGGGTCGAAGGCCGGGAGTCCCGGCTGCGCGACGCCCTGGCCGCTGTCAAGGACCGCTACGATGTGGTGGTTCTCGATTGTCCGCCGGCGCTCGATCTGTTGACGTTGAACGTGCTAGTTGCGGCAAACTCTCTGATCGTGCCCATGCAGGCCGAATATTTTGCCCTGGAAGGCATTTCGGAGATGGTTTCGACGCTGGAGAGGGTGCAGGCGGCTTTCAATCCCGGGATTGTGATCGAAGGCGTGCTCTTGACCATGTACGACGACCGCACCAACCTGGCCCAGCAGGTTACCGAGACGCTGCGCGAGTACTTCAAGCAGCGGCTTTTCAAGACCGTGATTCCGCGCAATATACGGCTCGCCGAGGCACCCAGCCACGGCAAGCCGGTGGCGCTTTACGACGGACGTTCGCGCGGCACCGAGGCCTACTTCGAGCTGACCGGCGAGTATCTGGCGCGGAATGGGATCGAAAGCCCGCGCAGCCGCGAGCGGAAGGCCGCGGCGGCCAAGCGGCCCAAGCCCGAGGTCCGCTTTTGGCCGTACTCCTGACGGCGGACGCAACCCGCTGTTTTTGACGAGATTAGGGCGAGCAACACCCCGGTCCTCGGCCGGGAGTAAGGACATTCCAGAAGATGACGACCGCAACCGACACCAAACGCCGCGCGCTGGGCAAGGGCCTCGATTCGCTGCTTCCGCGGGTGCAGGCCAATGCGCCGGCGCCGCAAACGCCGCCTCCGGCTCCGGCCGAGTCCGACGGCAAGGCACGCGAGATTCCGCTGAACCTGATCGACCGCAACCCATTCCAGACGCGGGGGCAGATCGATGGCTACCAGCTTGGCGAGCTGGCCGCTTCGATTGCTGCGAACGGCGTGTTGCAGCCGATCCTGGTGCGGCCGCAGGCGGACGGGAGATTCCAACTGATCGCCGGCGAGCGGCGGTGGCGGGCCTCGGAGCTGGCGAACAAGACGACGGTCCCGGCGCTGCTGAAGCAGGTCTCCGATGAGCAGGCGATGGAGATCACAATCGTCGAGAATCTTCAGCGAGAGGGCTTGAATCCGATAGAGCAGGCGCGGGCCTTCGAGCGGCTGGGGCGCGAGTTCCACATGACGCAGGAACAGATGGGGGCGCGCACCGGCAAGGACCGGGTGTCCATTGCTAATTTCCTTCGCTTGTTGAAGTTACCTGTTAGCGTGCAGGCTATGGTCGAGTCCAAAGAGCTAAGCCAGGGCCACGCCAAGGCGCTGTTGGGGCTGCCGGACGGGGCAGCCATCGAGAAGGCGGCGCAGCATGTGCTACAGTTTTCGCTTTCTGTACGCCATACGGAGACCTACGTGCAGGGGCTGCTGTTCCCGGAGGCGAAGAAGAAGGAGCCGAAGGCCGCGCCGCCGGTGGACCCAAATGTGCGCGAGGTGGCGGAGAAGCTGCAGAGGGCATTGGGGTTAAAGGTGAAGATCGAGGACAACAAGGGGCGCGGCCGGGTGATTATCGAGTACGCGGATATTGCGGACTTTGATGGGCTGCTCGAGAAGTTGGCCGGCGAATGAGGCCGTGAACTGCGTAAAACATGATAATCTGACTTTATGGATAAAGTTTCGATCAGCGTGACGGAGGCGGCGCGAAACTTTGCCGAGTGTGTGAACCGGGCGCGCTATCAGGGGACGACCTTTGTGTTGCACAAGAACGGGAAGCCGGTGGCGCGCATCGTTCCCGAGGAGCGGAAGGCGACGAAGGGGCGGGAGCTGGCAGCGGCGCTGCGCACGGCGCTCAAGGATGCGCGACTGGGGCAGGAAGAAGCCGACGCGTGGAAGCGCGACCTGGATGAAGCCCGAGAGATGGACGCGCCTCCGGTTGGCAAATGGCATTCCTGATTGACGCGGATGTGCTGATCGAGGCTGAGCGCGGGAGCTTCGATCTTTTCGCATGGATGGCATCGCAGCCGGAAGAGGATTTCATGCTGGCGGCGATCACGGTGGCAGAGCTGCGGCATGGCGTGGAGCGCGCGGCCGAGGCTCATCGCGTGAAACGTGAGCGCTTCTTTCGGAGCGTGCTGGATGTCTTTGAAGTGACTCCCTACACGGACGCGACGGCGCTGGAACACGCGCGGCTATGGGCAGAGCTTGAGTCGGCCGGGCGTCCGATCGGAGCACACGACATGATTCTCGCGGCGACGGCGCTGGAACGCGGGGATACCGTGGCGACCTTCAACGCACGGCATTTTACGGTGGTGCCGGGGCTGCGGGTGATTACGCCGTAGTTCGTGCGGATTGGTTCTTCGCGCGGGTGGGGTGAGGGGTTTGCTTTCCCACCCATTGTCGTGATGGATTGCGGTTCCCTCGGCTCTCGGGCCACCTGCCAAGTTCTTGCTCTCCCAGGTTAGGCTTCCCAGGTTAGGCGCAACAGCGCGCCGAACCTGGGGCATCCGGCACCCGGCGATGAGCGGGGCACGCACACAAATGGGCCCCGCGCTGAGTCAACAGATATTCACACGCAAACGCTGAGAGTGCGTTCAGACTATTGATGCGTGGAGAAGTTTCCATTCGGCGGAGCGCGTGCGTGTGCGCGCGCTTGAACGTCCGCAACAGCGGCTGCGCTTTGGCGGCAGCAGAAACACCAAACCGGAAACTCAAAAAAACATCCTGTGAGGATAGCAATGATTCATCTCCTTTCGAGGCGTGCCGCTCAGTTGTGCTTGCTCGTTTGCGTCACCATCCTATTTATTAGTTCCGGCTCCGCGTTTGCGCAACAAACGGTTGGCGGCATCCTTGGTTCAGTCGCAGATAGCAGCGGCGCGGTGGTTCCTGCAACGCAGGTCAAGCTGGTAAGCACGGAGACCGGCCTCACGCGCACTGTTGTGGCCAAGGCCAATGGCGAGTACGCGTTCACGGATCTCGCAGCCGGAACCTATGACCTCACCTTCACGCACGATGGCTTCGACAGCGGCGAGTACGCCGGTGTTCTTGTGCAAGTGGGCCGCGTGACCACATTGAACGCGCAACTGAAGGTCGGCTCGGTGGCGACGGCCGTCGAGGTGACGGCCAATCCGCTGCTGAACACGGTGGACACGACCAATGGCAACGTGCTGGAAGCGGAGCAGATTGAGGCAACGCCGCTGGCCACCGGCAGCTTTACGCAACTGGCCACGCTGGCGCCCGGCATCACCGCGGACCTGCTTTCCGGCACCGGCACCAACGATGGACTCGGCAACCAGAACCTGTTTGCCAACGGGCAGCGCTCCACCAGCAACACGTTCACGATTAACAGCGTGAATGCCAACAATCTTTTCAACGGCAACTCTTCGAGCAACGTAGCGGCGAGCCGCGCGGTGCTTAACACCGGCGAGTCGTTCCAGAGCAATGGAACCATCGCGACGAGCACCTCGATTTACGATGCTATCGGTCAGGCACTGCCCTCGCCCCCGCAGCAGACGATCCAGGAGCTGCAGGTGAATACGTCAGGGTTCGATGCGTCACAAGGCGCCACGGCTGGCGCGCACCTTGACGTGGCCACGAAGTCCGGTACCAACCAATATCACGGTTCCGCTTACGGGTTGATCGAGTCTTCAAACCTGGATGCCAATCCGTTCTTTAACAGTCAGGCTGGTCTGCCGACACCCGACCTGCACCGCTACTGGGTGGGCACGGAGTTGGGCGGCCCGATTATCAAGCAGAAGCTCTTCTTCTATGGCTCCTACCAGTTCACACGGGATCGCGACCAACTCAGATCGTTGACGAGATATCATGTGCCCACGGACTTGACGGACGATCGCAGCGTTACGGCACTGCAGACGATCGCGACCAATGATGCAAAACTGCCCGCTAACACGCCGCTCGATCCAGTGGCCGTGGCTCTCTTGTCGGCGAAACTTGGAAGTCAATACCTGATTCTGTCCCCCAACGATCCGGGCAATCCCAACGGAAATGTGGAGTTCAACGGGCCCTCCTCGAGCTTCGATGCGGCGCAGGCCAACGGAAACCTGGACTACCATGTCTCCGACAACGACGTGATCGCCAGCAAGTACTACTACCAGCGCGCGCCCACGACCGCACCTTTTTCGAGCAGTCCCTTGCTTGGTTTCGGGCAGACATTCCAATCGGGAAGCCAGGTGTACTCGCTGACCAACAACCACATTTTTTCGCCCAGGCTCAGTTGGGACCAGAAGATCGGCATCCTGCGTGAAACGGCCACGTCGTTCACCGGGCAGCCTTTTGGCCCGTCGAACATTGGCGGCTCCGGCGCGAGCATCAACCTGTTTGGCAGCCCATTGTTCCCCGGCATTTCAGTTTCGAGCTTCGATGGCAACCGCAACACGCTGAACATCGGACCCTCGTCGAACTTTTCGAATACAGGCTTTGCGCAAAATACCATCGAGGCCACCTCAAACGTGACCTGGCTGGTCCACAACCACACGCTGACCTTTGGCGGCAACTACGACTTCACGCAACTGAACATTCTCAATCGGGCCACGCAGGCTGCATCGCTCCAATTCACCAGCCTGGGCAATTTCCTGAGCGGCGGTCCGGTCCGGACGGGCGCCGGTCACACCGAGTTCTTTCAGGGCGCGAGCAACCGCTACTACCGCGCGCCGCAGGTGGGCGCCTATGTGCAGGACCACTGGCGCGTAACGAGCAAGCTGAACGTAACGGCAGGCATACGCTACGACAACGACGGCGGCCTCTCCGAGAAGTACGGCAACCTGGTGAACTTCGATCCGACGAAGTACTCCTACGATGCTCCGACGGACACGATTACCAGCGCCGGCTTGATTGTGGCTGGGAACAACAAGCTGTACCACACCCCCGGCGCCAGCAATTCGACGCTGAAGAATGGGCAATTTGGAGTAGCGCCCCGCATTGGAATCGCCTACCAGGTGCGTCCCGACTTGGTGGTTCGCACCGGCTTTGGCCTCTACTATGACCGCGGGGAATACTTCACCGAGTTCTCTCCCAGCGCCGGCGGCGGATTCAACGGGCCTTTCGGCGTGACCCTGCAGCCGCCGTTTGTGCAGCCGGTGCTGGCCACGAGCACGGGCACCCTGGACAACCCTTTTGGTACCACCCTACCCACCATCAATACCAACCCTGCCACTTTCGTCGCCAACCTGCCCAACCAGGGGGCGCTCATCAACGACGCAGAGCCGTATCTGTTCGGCGCCTACGGCTTGAACAACAAGCTGCCCCTTACCGAGAACTGGAGCCTCGATCTGCAGTGGCAGGCTCGGCATGACTTGGCAGTTACCGTTGGCTACAGCGGAAATCACTCGCAGCACCAAACGATTCCGGTGCCTTTCAACCAGCCGCAGATCGCCACGCCGGCAGCACCTCTCTATGCGACCGGCAAGTATCCGCAGACCTACAGCTACGGGTTTCAGGCCGAGTTCTCGCAAGAACAAACGGTGAACGGTAAGCAAGAGTTGGTGTCGTACCCGCTGCTCAGTGAGCCCTATAACACCAACACGGGCGGCAATACCGATCTGCGCACTCCGTACATCGGGTATAGCCCGAACTCCGTTTCATGGAATACAGTTGGCATCGCGAACTACGATGCGCTGCTGGCGACATTGCACAAGACGGTGAGCCACGGACTGGATGCCTATGTCTCCTACACCTATGCGCATTCGCTGGATGACAGCAGCGGATTTGGGCTGTTTTATAACGGCAACAATCCGCAGAATCTGCGCTCCGGGTATGCATCGTCGGACTTCGATCAAACCCACACCATCGCGATCAGCTTCGACTACCGCCTGCCCAAGCTCAAGGCCAATTTCGCCGCGGCGAAGGTGCTGGCCAATGGCTGGGAGCTGCAAGGGTACTCAATTCTGCAGAGCGGACAACCGTACAACGTGTACGACTTCAGCGGAACCATTGGGAGCATTTACTTTTCTTCCAATGATTTCCTGACCAACCCTGTTTTGCCTTTGGCCCCCGGAGTGAGCGCGAAGAAGGCTCTCACCGGTCATAGCGGCGCATTCGGCGCGAACGATGCGGCCTTCAACCCAGCTTCGTTTACCTATCCTCTGCTCACTCCGGGTGGGCCAGAGGGCGTGCCGCCTTGCGGTCCCACTACTCTTCCTGGAACCAACTTCTGCGACGCCTATGAGAGCGGATTCTCAAATGGACAGCGGAATATCTTTCGCAGTGCTTTCCAGAAGAGTGCCAATATCGCAATCGTGAAGGAAACCAAGGTCTACGAAAGAGCCAGCCTGCGTCTCTCGATGGAACTGATCAATATCACCAATACGCCCAGCTTTGACGCGCCGGGCAACAGCTTTGACGGCGATCCAAACTTCGCTCCCTATGGCAACGGCCCATCGCCCGCAAGCGACGGTTTCGTTCCCCTGGGCCCGGGCACTCCGGAAAGCGCCTTTAGCGATAATGGTGTGGGCGTGGTGTCCAATCCAATCGGCAGCGCCAGGATCCTCCAGTTCACCGGCATCCTTCGCTTCTAACAACGAGCAACATGCGAGCAAGGCGCGATGGGATCCTTCGGGATCCCATCGCGCTTTTTGTGTGAGGTGCTATTTGCCGATGCAGAAGGTGGAGAAGATGAGGTTGAGGATGTCGTCGGGGGTGGTTTGGCCGGTGAGGGAGTCGAGGGCCCAAAGGGCGCGGTAGAGGTCGAGCAGGATCATCTCGTGAGGGATGTGATCGCTGTTGGCTGCTGCGGCGTCGGCGAGCGCCGAGCGGGTGGTGGCGATGGCCTGCTGCTGGCGGAGGTTGGTGAGCAGGCCGGGCTCGGGCTGCGCGCCCCCGGTGGCGAGGGCGACGATTTGGGCGCGGAGCGTGGCGATGCCTTCTCCGGTGAGGGCCGAGGTGGGGATGGCGGCGATGTCTGCGGCGAGTGCGCCGCCGCTTTGATTTCCGAGGTCGATTTTGTTGAGGGCGATGAGGGCGGGGCGATTGGCGACGGCGGCGAGAAGCTGGCGCTCTTCGTCGTTGAGTGGTTGCGTGGCGTCGAGGACGATGAGCACGAGGGCGGCGTCGGCGAGAGCCTCGCGGCTGCGCGCGATGCCGAGCTGCTCGATCTCTTCGCTGCTCTCGCGCAGGCCGGCGGTATCGACTAACTCGAGAGGGATGCCGTCGATGGCGATCCGTTCCGTAACGAGATCGCGGGTGGTGCCGGGCGTGGCGGTGACGATGGCGCGGTCGCGCTCGACGAGGCGATTGAAGAGGGAGCTTTTGCCGGCGTTGGGGCGGCCGACGATCGCGAGGGTTAGGCCGTCGTGTACGACGCGGCCGCGGGCGAAGGATGCTTCGAGCGCGGCGAGAGGCGGCGCGAGCGCATCGATGCGGCGGGCGATTTCGATTTCCGGCGTAACGTCGATGTCGTCTTCAGCGAAGTCGATGCCGGCTTCGAGCAGGGCGATGAGTTCGACGAGGGCTTGCTTGACGGGCTGCACGCGGCGGCTGAGCGCGCCGCCCATCTGGCTGGCGGCCTGGCGGGCCTGGGTGAGGGTTTGCGCGTCGATGAGGTCGCGGACGGCTTCGGCCTGGGTGAGGTCGAGCTTGCCGGCGAGGAAGGCGCGCTGGGTGAATTCGCCGGGCTCGGCGAGGCGCGCGCCGAGGGCGAGGGCGCGGCGAAGAAGCAGCTCGAGGACGACGGGGGCGCCGTGCGCGGCGATTTCGACGAGGTCTTCGGCGGTGTAGGAGTTGGGCGCAGCGAAGAAGGTGACCAAAGCCTGGTCGATTCGGGCTTCATCGATGCGGCCGGTGTTGTCCGCGTCGAGAACGTCAGCAAGGCGGGCGTGGGCATGGGCAAGAGGTTGGCGGAGAACGACGAGCTGGGCGGCGATCTCGGCAGCCTGCGGGCCGCTGAGGCGCACGATGCCGATTCCGCCTCGGCCGGGCGGGGTGGAGATGGCGGCGATGGTGTCAGTTGTGTCGAGGTCAGTTGGCATGGTGAGCGCGGGGCCTGACTTTAATGTAACGGGCGGATGCGGAAACAGTACGGCGATCTCGAGACCGATGGAGGCGCTGCGCTGCGGCTGAGCTATGCGCGGTGAATGATACACTCCCTCGAGCGGGAGTGTGCATGGGGGCAAGTGCAATCGAGTTTCGGCTGCGGCTGGCGATCAGTACGGTGGTGATTACGCTGGGCTACTGGGCGCCGTGGATCGAGCCGATGGGCTGGCAGCGGCGATCGACGCTTGCGGGTCTGGCGCTGGGACTGACGCGCATGGGCGCGGCGAAGTTTGGCGCGTCGACGGCGATTGTGATTGTGACTGGGGCGCTGATTGCCGCGCTGGGAGCGGGTCTGCGGGTGTGGGGCACGGCGTATCTGGGCACCATGACGGTGAACAATGCACAGATGAAGGCGGGCACGGTGCTGGCTGACGGGCCGTATCGCTACGTGCGCAATCCGCTGTATCTGGGCTCGTGGCTCGTGGCGTTGGCGATGGCGTTTGCCATGCCGCCGACCGGCGCGCTGTTTGCGCTGGTGCTGCTTGCCGTGTTAATTCTGCGGCTGATTCTGGGCGAAGAGGCATTTCTTACCGGTCAGCTCGGCGAGCCGTATCGCGCGTATTTGCGTGCTGTGCCTCGGCTGTTTCCGCGGCTGCGCAGCGGGCTGCCGCGCGGCGGCGCCAAGCCGAACTGGGGCCGCGCGGTGCTGGCGGAGCTGAATCCGATCGGGGTTTTTGTGGCGCTGGCGTTCTTCTCGTGGAGCTACGACAATTGGCGGATTGTCCAGGTGATTCTCATCGGCTTTGGCGTGTCGCTGGTGGTGCGCGCGCTGCTGCCTCGCTCGCCGGAAAGCCCTACTGCTGTGGCGTAGCTGCGGGCGTTTTGCCTACGCGGCCTAGATGCGTGACGCCGAAGCCGTCTGCATATTTCAGGCCGTAGCCGCAGAGCCGGTCGACGCCGATGTGGTTGATCCAGATGAGCGCAATGGCCAGCGGGAGCCGCGCGTGCAGCAGCCACGCACTGGCGGCGAGCGTGGCGGGCAGGATGTAGGTGTGAGCGGCGTTGTAGAAGCGCGCGCCGGTACATGAATTTTTGAGATAGCCGAGCATGGAGAGATCGGGCGCGAGCCACAGCCCGGCGAAGAGCCACCAACTGACGCCGGTGTGCGCGTATGCGACGGCAGCGAACGCGGCAACCGCCAGGGCCTCAAGCCGCAGCAGCATGCGTATGGAGTCTGTAGCGGGTGTGATGGAAGAGCTTGCCATAGAAGATTGGATGGCCCGCGGGCCGCGGCGGTGGCGGATATTTGATTTGTGTTGCGAAGAGTGCGATCGGATGCGAAAAGGGGAGCGGCGCTGAGCCTCTCCCCCTTTTGTGTGCGCAGTCTGGAGGAACTACTTCTTGGGAGGGGCGATGGTGTCTTTGGCGGCCTTGGCCACGCGGAACTTGACGACGGTCTTGGCCTTGATCTTGATGGCCGCGCCGGTCTGGGGGTTGCGGCCCATGCGGGCCTTGCGCTCCGCCTTGACGAGGCGGCCGATGCCGGGGATGACGAAGACGCCGTTCTTCTTCGTTTCCTTGATGGCGGTCTCCGCGAGCAGGTCGAGGAAAGCAGCGGACTGCTTGTTGGTGAGTTCGAGCTTCTCCGCCATGTGGCGGGTAAGAGCGGTCTTGGTGAGTCCAGTTGCCATGTAGTGTTCTCCTTGTGGGCGGCCCCTTGGGGCGGCCTGTGTTTCCTGGGTTTCCGCCGCTGCAGCGTTTGAATCTGAAGCTCTGAAGCGATCCGCATGGGGCGCGCGCGAAGTGGGGCTGGCACGAAAACCCTGTATTCATGCGGGTTCTGCAAAACCCGTCGTTGGTAACAATGCGGCCTGGGGGCGGGCAAAGTCAATGGAAAAACGCGGGATCTCCACAGTTTTCTCTGGTTTTTACACCGTTTTCTCCTATTTTACTCGGATTTGGCCTGTTTTTGTGGGAATAGGCGAGCGGCGGGTGCGCCGGAGCCCCAATTGGCGCGGGTTTGGAACCGCTCTAACGCAGGCCGAAGAGCAGGGGCTTTTTGGGCGCAAGCGCGGCGGCGATGGGGGTGTTGAGCGCGTCAATGATGGGCGCGGCGAGCTTGAAGTGGCGGATGACGTTGGCGGCGAGCGCGGGCTCGAGGGCGGCCGCGGCGGGCAGCGTGGCGGAGATGCCCCACTGGCGGCAGCGGATGAGGTCGAGGGCGGGATGGTCGGCGGGGAAGCCTTTGGGCTGGCGGGTGAGCGCGCTGCCCTCAAACTCGACGAATGCCTTGCGGACGGCGTTTTTTTGGAGGAGCTTTCGGAACTCGGCGTGGTTGTCGAGGAGCCAGTGGCGGATTTGGGCGAGCTGGTCTTTTTCCGGCATGTAGGCGCCGGCGGCGATGACTACTTCCTTGGCACTGACGTGGAAGTAGTAGCCCGCGCCGGAGGTTTTGGCGAGGCCCTGATGGGACCACCAGGCGGCGATGTGGGTTTTGTAGGGGCGCTTGTCGTTGGCGAAGCGGGTGTCGCGATAGATGCGGAAGAGGCTTTTTTCGGCGGGGCGCACATGGCTGGGCGCGAAGTCGAGCATGGCATCAGTGATTTTGCGGATGACGGCAAGCATGGGCTCTTTGAGCTCGGCTTCGAATTGCGCTTTGCGCGGCTGGAACCACTCGCGGTCGTTGTGGCGGGCGAGCGAGCGCAGGAAGGTGAGGGCTTCGGGGCGGAAATAGGGATTGGCGGTGGTGGGAGCGGTTTTCTTGAGGGCCATGACTAGAGCAGTGTAGCGCGGTGGGATGAGTGAACAGTGGTCAGTTGTCAGTGATCGGTGGACAATGGAGGATCGAGCTTTCCCAGGTCCGAGAATCCGGACCTGGGGCACCCAGCGTTCGTTCTCGGGACGCAGACGTTTAGCGGATGAGTTTGAGTGCGCCGCGGAAGAGGCTGTCGAAGTCTTCGCGGCTGGCGTGGTCTTTGGCGACGGCCTGCTCGATGGCTTTTTCGGCGGCGGGGCGCTGGTAGCCGAGGTTGACGAGGGCGGAGAGCACGTCGTCGACGGCTGCGCCGTGAACGATGGAGGGCGTGGGGGCGACGGCGAAGTCGTCCAATTTATCTTTCAGCTCGACGACGAGGCGCTCGGCGAGTTTTTTGCCGACGCCGGGGATGCGGGTGAGCTGGGCATGGTCCTGGGCGCGGATGGCCTGGACGGTGCGCTCGGGAGACAGACCGCTGAGCATTTTTACGGCGAGCCTGGGGCCGACGCCGGTGACGGTGATCAATCGTTCAAATAAGCGCTTCTCTTCGCGGTCGAGGAAGCCGAAGAGGGCGATCTGATCGTCGCTGACCTGGGTGTGGATGTGGAGGGCCGCCTCCGCGCCGAGCGCGGGCAGCGCGGTGAAGGTGGGCACGGAGATGACGACGTCGTAGCCCACGCCGGCGGCTTCGACGATGGCCTGGCCGGGTTGTTTGTGGATGAGCTTGCCGCGCAGGTGAGCGATCATGTGAGATGTCTTAAACTAACCAGCGATCCGGTCCAAATAGCTGATTGCTTTGCCAACGCTTGCGTCGATTTGATAGGCAGACCGGCGGGCAAGCTCGTACAGATTTACAAGCAAGATTGAGAGGTCGGCTTCCTCTTGAGAGTCATAACCGTAAGGGGGGTCTTTTTCAACGGAGACATGCAAAACTGTCTTGGTCGAAATCCAGGTCTCATCGGCGAGGATTGCCGCCCTTGGGAATGACCATCTTGGATCATGTTCAATAAGGCTGAAATCGAATGCGCCATCTTCCGGACAACTGATTATGGCTTCTTGACTCGGGTCGAGCTGCGTTGAAAAACGGGATGTTTCCTGAGCTTCGACAGCTTTTGTTTCCTTCCACGCGATCTTGCGCTCTTGCGTTCTCTCGACCAGCTTGCGCACAAGCATCACGGATTCAGTCAGTTCAATTCGAGAGTTCATTCCTGTGTCTCCTCCGTGTTCCGTTCCACGACACCAGCGATGCCGCACAACGATCGATGAATCTGATGACAACGCTCAAGAAGCTTCCTTCGCTTCAGTGGATCATCGGAGAATCCTTCGGTGCTGAGCGTTCTGCTGATATTCTGCAGATTCTTGATACAAAGCTGAGTCTGAAAGTCGTTCGGAAGATATGATGCACGTCTACTTGCGGCAATAACCAGCAAATGAGTCAACTCATCCGCAGCCCTGATTGCCCGATCCGTTTCGCTGCTCTGAACAGCAGCTAGCAGGTTCTTGGCATCAGTTGCGAGTTTGGCGAATTCATGTGCTGTCTCCCGCGCTTTGACAGAATCAGATGCTTCCTCTGCAGCAAGTTTTGCCTTTTTTGCTTGCACCCAGGCCAAGCAACTGAAGACAACGCCGAGCACACTTGCAACTGTTCCAAGAATTGCCAGAAACCAGGTCCAGTTGCTTGCCGACATGCAGGCGTCCCTCGTGCGGTGCCAATGGCGGCATTCTACCGTAGTCAGGCTTTTGTGGACAGAACATCCTATCGCAGTATTCCGATTCTCTTTGCGACGCGGGTGAGGGTTTCGAGGGCGCGGTCGAGGTGGGCGCGGGTGTGTTCGCTGGTGACGATGAGGCGGATGCGGGCTTTGCCTTCTGCCACAGTGGGGAAGGCGATGCCGGTGCCGAGGAGGCCTTCGTCGAACAGGGCGCGGGAGAAGTCCATGGCGGCGCGGCCTTCGCCGATGATGATGGGGGTGATGGGTGTCTCGGTGGCGGGGGTGGTGACGCCGCCTGTATTGAAGCCGGCGCGGCGCAATTCGCCTTGAAAATATTTCGTGTTGGACCATAAGCGCTCGATGCGCTCGGGCTCCTGCTCCAGAATTTCGAAGGCGGCGATGCAGGAGGCGGCGACCGAGGGCGGGTGCGAGGTGGAGAAAAGGAAGGGGCGGGCGCGGTGGTAGAGGTAGTCGATGAGGTCGCGGTTGCCGCAGACGTAGCCGCCGAGCGCGCCGATGGCTTTGGAGAGCGTGCCGACCTGGACATCGACGCGGCCATGCACATTGAAGTGATCGATGCTGCCGCGGCCGTTGCGGCCGAGGACGCCGGAGGCGTGGGCATCGTCGACCATCATGATGGCGCCGTATTTTTCGGCGAGCGCGGCGAGCTTGTCGACGGGGCCGATGTCGCCGTCCATGGAGAAGACGCCGTCGGTGATGACGAGCTTGCGTCCCGGCTCGTTTTCAATTTCTTTGAGCAGTTCTTCGCAATGGGCAACGTCTTTGTGGCGGAAGACTTTGATTTTGGCGCGGGAGAGGCGCGCGCCGTCGATGATGGAAGCGTGGTTGAGCTCGTCGGAGAGGATGAAGTCTTCTTTGCCGAGGATGGCGCTGACGGTGCCGGCGTTGGCGGCGAAGCCGGACTGGAAGACGACGCAGGCTTCGACGTTTTTGAAGCGGGCGATTTTTTCTTCGAGCTCCATGTGGATGCGCATGGTGCCGGCGATGGTGCGGACGGCGCCGGAGCCGACGCCGAAGGTGCGGGTGGCGGCGAGCGCGGCCTCAATGAGCCTGGGATGGTTGGCGAGGCCGAGATAGTTGTTGCTGGCGAGGTTGATGACCTCGCGGCCGTCGTAGTGGCAGACGGGAGCTTGCTGGTCGTCGAGCACGCGGAGGCGGAAGTGGGTGCCTTTGGCGCGCAGCTCGTCGAGCGCGGCGGTGAGATAGGCGAGCTGGGGGCGCGTGGCGGTGTCGGACATGGCGATTCACCTCGAAAGGAAAGGATAGCCGGTCGGGCAGGCCGTGTGGTTGTGTATGAGTGAGACCCAACTGCGGGCCACAACTCCGGCACTTGGTCTCGCGTCTATACAAGAGGACAAAGTAGATGAAGGAGACGAGGCCGTGCGCATTTGTGTTTTGATCCCGGTTGCGGGAGTGATTGCTTTGGGCGTGGCCGGGTGCAGGGCCGGGAGCGCGGCTGAAGCGAGTTTTCTGGTGAGCCAGCGCGGCCAGCAGGTGGGCACGGCCAGCTATCGCGTGACGGCGGCGGCGCATGGGTATGCGTCGACATCGGTGGTGAATGTGCAGATGCAGGGGCTGGACTATGCGCTGTCGAAGACCGAGGAGTTGACGTCGGCGAACGAGATTCGGCATGTGCTGCTGAGCGCCACGGTGAATGGCGAAGCGGTGAACGTGACGGCCGCGCCGGATGCGGCGCAACTGCTGATGAATATCTCGGCGAACGGGCGCAGCAGCACCACGCGGCTTGATGCGCACCGCTCCGCCGTATTTTTGGCGGACTTCGATCCAGGCGCTTTGGAAACGCTGCTGACGCTGGCGGTGACGCACAATAATGCCGGGCTGTGGGCGGTGATTCCCAAGCAGGCGGGCAGCGTGGCAGCGGTGACGCTGGCGACCTATGCCGATGAGAAGGGCACGCTGGATGGCAAGCCCGTGGCGGTGCATCATCTGGTGGCGACGATTGCGGGCGCGCGGACTGAGCTGTTCAGCGGGCCGGAGAATCAACTGCTGCAGGCGGAGCTGCCGCAGGCGGGGTTCGCGCTGGTGCGGAAGGGATTTGTGCTGACGCCGCCGGCCAAGCCGATTGCGCCGGGTGAGTAGCGGCGCGTACCGTGACCGTGAAGATTCGTGGTTTCCCAGGTCTCAAAAGCGAGATCTTCACCCCAGCGACAAAGACCTGTCGCCGGGGACCCCGGACCTGGGGCACCCATTTGTACAGACCGATGAGTTGCAGCGGCTGGGGGTGGGTTCGTGCTTTCCCACCCATCGCGCAGACGACGCGCGATGGATGGGGCACCCAGATTCGTCGGCGCGATTGCAAGATCATCGGTCACGGGACTAGAGTGCGCGGGCGGCGGCTACGGCGGAGGCCCAGGCCCACTGAAAGTTGAAGCCGCCCAGCCAGCCGGTGACGTCGACGGCCTCGCCGATGAAGAAGAGGCCGGGTACGGTGCGGGCTTCCAGGGTGCGGGCCTGGAGTGCGGCGGTGTCGATGCCGCCGGCGGTGACTTCGGCCTTGGCGAAGCCCTCGGTGCCGGTGGGATGAAACTCATAGTGATGCAGTCCGCGCTCGGCGGCTTCGAACGCGGCGTTTGTCCAGTGCGCGGGCGTGGTGGTGTCGGCAAGATGCACGGCGAGGCGCTGCGGCAGCACGGCGCGCAGGGCCTGGCGATAGGTTGCGGCGTCGCGGCGGGCGCCTGCGGTGCGCAGACTGGCCAGGAGTTCGCTGCCGGGCGCGAAGTCGACCGTGAGCGGCTGGCCGGTGCGCCAGTAGCTTGACGCTTGCAAAACCGCCGGGCCGCTGAGGCCGCGATGGGTGACGAGCAGCTTCTCGCGGAACGGGGTTTGGCCGGCCTGCGCTGGGCCGGCGTGCGCGATGACTTCAGCGGAGACGCCGGTGAGCGCGGTCCACGGGGCTTCTGCGCCGCCGAGAAGCAGCGGCACCAGCGCGGGGCGCGGGGGAATGACGGCGAGATTGAATTGCCGCGCGAGGTCGTAGGCAAAACTTGTGGCTCCGAGTTGCGGAATGGACAGGCCGCCGGTGGCGACGACCAGCGCGGCGGCAATGAGTTCGCCCTGCGAGCAGGAGACGCGAAAGCCGCTGTTGTCGCGCTCGACGTTGTTGTCCCTTTTGACGGCGATGTTGCGCGCGCTGAGGACGATCTCGACGTTGCCGGAGCTTTCACACTCGGCGAGCAGCAGATTGAGGATGTCGTGCGCGGAGCGGTCGCAGAAGAGCTGGCCGAGAGTCTTCTCGTGCCAGGGAATTTTGTGGCGCTCGACCAGCTCGAGAAAATGCTGCGGCGTGTAAAGCGCGAGCGCGGACTTGGCGAAGTGGGGATTTTCCGAGAGAAAGTTCGCGGGCGTGCAATGAATGTTGGTGAAGTTGCAGCGGCCGCCGCCGGAGATGAGGATCTTGCGGCCGGGCTGGGCGTTGTGATCGAGCAGAGCCACGCGGCGGCCGCGCTGGCCGGCGACGGCGGCGCACATGAGGCCGGCTGCGCCTGCGCCCAGCACGATTGCGTCTACGCGGCGCGGCGGCGCGCCTGCTTCCTGCTTCTGCGACATACATTCATTCTCCATGAGCCGCCTGCGTGGTTATGCTTATCGAAGCTGATGGCGCGCACGCGCGTTGCTCTCTATTTATTTGGAGGCTCTCTGCATGACGTCTATTATTGACAATCCGCTTGTTCCGACTGGTCCATTGGTCCCGCCGTTTGCGCGCGCAACCGCGGTGTTGAAGGTGCGCGCGGCCGAAGATGCGTGGAACTCGCGCGATCCGCAACGGGTCTCGCTGGCCTACTCGATCTACAGCCGGTGGCGCAATCGCGCGGAGTTCGTCAACGGCCGCGCGGAGATTGTTGCCTTCCTGCAACGCAAGTGGTCGCGCGAGCTCGACTACAGGCTCATCAAGGAGTTGTGGGCATTCGATGATGCGCGCATCGCCGTTCGCTTTGCCTATGAGTGCCACGATGAGAGCGGTCAGTGGTATCGCTCGTATGGAAACGAGAACTGGGAGTTTGACGCCGACGGGCTGATGCGCAAACGTCATGCGAGTATTAACGACCTGCGCATAGATGAAGCCGAGCGGCTGTTTCACTGGACGGACGCGAAGCGGCCGGAGGATCATCCCGGACTGAGCGAGCTGGGACTCTGAGAAAGCTCTGGTTCTCATCGCGCACGCGGGAATTTCTTGCGGCAGGCTTGTGCTCTATTGATCCGGCGAGTAAGTAGTGTTGTGCTCTCCCACCCATCGCGCAAAGAACGCGCGATGGATGGGGCACCCAAGTCACGGTACTTAGTTGTCTGAGCTTTCGGGCCTTCTCTGCGCGGGGCCGAAGCGGGCGTGGATGAGGGCCAGCGCTTCCTCTGTTGTGGTGATCGCGCCTTCGAGCTGCGCGTCTTCGGCGGCGTGGAGCATTTCCTTAAATAGAGCACCGGGTTTGTAGCCGGCGGCGATGAGCTCGCGGCCGGTGAGGAGCGGGTGCGGGCGCACGGCCTCAGCGGGCGTTGCGGCGAGCCGTTCGCGGACGAAGTTCCAATAGTCGAGATTGCCGCTGGCGGCGAGGCAGTCCATTTTGTGCAGCACGAGGTGCTCGCTGAAGCGGTCGAGGCGGAAGAAGCGCTTGAGGGTGGAGGCCTTCATGCGCGGCGCGTCGGCGAAGCGCATGTGGTTTTCGACGAGGGCGAGGATCTGGCGGGTGTCGTCGTTGGAGAAGCGGAAGCGGCGGCAGATTTCGGCGGCGATGGCGACGCCGACCTCGACGTGTCCGTTGAAGCGGATGCGGTCGGAGATGCTGAAGGTGGGCGGCTTGCCCACGTCGTGGAGCAGCGCGCCCCAGGCCAGGGTGAGCGGGGTGTCGGGCTCGAGCTGGTCGCGCTGCCCAAGCTGCTCAAGGAGCATGAGGGTGTGGGTCCATACGTCGCCCTCGGGATGGAACTGCGGCGGCTGGGCGACTCCGCGCATGCGCGCGACCTCGGGCAGGACCTCGGCGAGCAGGCCGGTTTCGTCGAGTAATTCAAAGGCGCGGCGGGCGCGGCCCTCGGTGAGCATTTTGGTGAGCTCGTCGCGCACGCGCTCGCGGCTGACGGCGTGGATGCGCGGGGCGAGCGCGCGCAGGGCGGCGTGGGTGGCGGGGTCGATGGAGAAGTTGAAGCGGGCGGCGAAGCGCACGGCGCGGAGGAGGCGGAGCTGGTCCTCTTCAAAACGCAGCGCGGGCGGGCCGATGGCGCGGAGGATGCCGGCGTCGAGGTCGGCGAGGCCGCCGACGTGGTCTAGCACTGCGTGCCGCACAACTGCGTTGAGCGGATTTTCGGAGGAGAGTTGTGGCGCAATGAGCGATGGGTCGAGCAGGAGGCCGTTGATGGTGAAGTCGCGGCGGTGGACGTCTTCCTGGGCGCTCAGGGTGTAGCGAACGGCATCGGGGCGTCGGCCATCGGAGTAGGCGCCGTCGGAGCGAAAGGTTGCCACCTCGGTTGCCACCTGCGGTGGGGCTGGCGCTTCGGAGGAATTCTCCGGCTCAGAAGCGACGAGGACTACGCCGAAGTGGGCGCCGACGGCGAAGGTGCGGGGGAACATAGCGAGCACGATGTCGGGCGTGGCGCTGGTGGCGATGTCGTAGTCGGCGGGGACGCGGCCGAGGAGGAGATCGCGGACGCAGCCGCCGGCGAGGTAGGCCTGATGGCCCGCGGCGCGCAGCGCGGCGAGGATGCGCAGGGCGGCGGCGAGCTGGGGCGAGGCGGGCATGGCGGCTGAAGTTATTGTGGACCATTGGTTCACAGTTCAGAGGGAACAGTGGATGAGAGGTTATTGGTGATAGCGTTTTATGCTATCATCAGTCGGCGTTTGGTGAGCAACTGGCGAGGTAAGCCGTGAACAAGGCGCAGCAGGCAACGCTTACAGCCGTTCTCGAGCGGCCGACGCGCGCGGATATTCGCTGGGCTGCGATCGAGTCGCTGATCCGTGCGCTGGGCGGCGACATCAGCGAGCGCGCGGGAAGCCGGGTGGCGGCGCGCCTGAATGGCGTGACGGCGGTGTTTCACCGGCCGCACCCGCGGCCGGAGACGAAAAAAGGCGCGGTGGATGCGGTTCGGCAGTTCCTGACCAACGCGGGGGTGAAGCCATGATGGAGTACAAGGGCTATGTGGCGGGGCCAATCGACTTCGACGCCGGGGAGAACAGTTTTTCCGGGACGGTGGCGGGGCTGAGAGACGTGATTCACTTTGAGGGCTCGACGGCGCGGGAGCTGACGCGGGCGTTTCGCGAGAGCATCGACAGCTACCTGGAGCTGTGCGCGGAGACGGGACAGGAGCCGGACCGGCCGTTCAGCGGCAAGATTCTGGTGCGGACCGAGCCCGCGCTGCACCGCGAAGTTGCGCTGCGGGCGGCGGCCGAGGGCGTGAGCCTGAACCAGTGGATCGCGCGGCAACTGGAGGCGCGGCTGCGGGAGAGCGCGTAAGGCAGCCGCTAAACTAGAGGGATGGGCAGGGGGCTGATTCTCGGCATTGAGAGCTCGTGCGACGAGACGGCGGCGGCGGTGGTGGAGCGCGGGGCGCGGACGCTGTCGTCGGTGGTGGCGTCGCAGATTGGGCTGCATGCGCGCTATGGCGGGGTGGTGCCGGAGCTGGCCAGCCGCGAGCACCTGCGGGCCATTGTGCCGGTGGTGCGGGCGGCGCTGGCCGAGGCGGGCGTGACGCTGGCCGATCTGGACGCCGTGGCCGTGACCAGCGGGCCGGGGCTGGCCGGGGCGCTGCTGGTGGGCATCACCTATGCCAAGGCGCTGGCTTTTGCGCAGGGGCTGCCGCTGGTGGCGGTGAATCATCTTGAGGGGCATATTCATGCGGTACTGCTGCAGGGTGCCGGTGAGGATGACCGCGGCGGTGGGGAAGAATCTGTGCTTTCCCAGGTCTCAGAAGCGAGACCTGGGGCACCCGGCATCTGCGTGGACGACAACGCGGGTGCGGAGACGCTGGCGCTGGTGGTTTCCGGCGGGCACACGCATTTGTATGCGGCGCGGGTGGAGGACGGGAGCTGGCACTACCGGCTGCTGGGCCGGACGCTGGATGACGCGGCGGGCGAGGCTTTTGACAAGGTGGCCAAGCTGCTGGGGCTGGGGTATCCGGGCGGGCCGTGGATCGATGCGCTGGCGCGGTTCGGCGACGCGAAGGTGGTGCCGTTTGCGTTTGCGCGGATCAAGACGAAGGCGCATCTGCGCGGCAACGCTCCGCGGACCAAGGCGGCGAAGACCGCGCCGATTGCCGAGCTTGACCCGCGATTTCTGTTTTCGTTTTCGGGGATCAAGACGGCGGTGCTGCGGCATGTGGATCTGCACGGGCTGCGCGCGGAGGCTGAGGCACGGGCGGCGCGGATGCCGGCCGGGCTGCAGATTGAGCTGCCGCAGACGAAAGACGCGGCGCTGGCGGTGTGTCCGCAGCCGGTGCTGGACCTGATTGCGAGCTTTCAGCATGCGGTGGTGGGCGATCTGCTGAAGAAGACCTTGGCCGCGGCGGAGGCGCTGGGGGCGCGGCGCATCCTGGTGACGGGCGGGGTGGCGGCCAACCGGGAACTGCGGGAGCGGTTCGCGGCGGAGGCGGCGCGGCGCGGGGTGGCGGCGGTGTTTCCCACGCTTGCGCTCTCGACGGACAATGCGGCGATGATTGCGGCGGCGGCGTGGCCGCGGTTTGCGGCGGGCGAGTTTGCGGGGCCGGAGCTGACGGCCGAGCCGGCGCTGGCGCTGGGGCGGTGAAGGGCTTCTCAAGCCGGACCAGCCCCGGAACAGGGCCTCGGGCGGTTGTGCATTTCTGACGCGATGGATAAAAATTACCTGATTCCGGGCCGCCGCGCCTGGCTGCGTGCTTGGCCAAGGCCTTGATTATGCTCTGCTAAGGCGGCATGCTGGGTTTGGTCCCTCACATGCAGCAGAAGGCTCGAATTGCGAGGTTTTTGCATGGCGACGGGCTCGCTCATCGAATGGCAGGGAAAGCATTTCACGGGCTCTGCGCCCGCTGAGGACCGGAAACAATGGGCAGCCAGGGTTGCTTTGCGCCGGTCGCGCGGCTTCACCAGAGAGGGCGATACGGTTTATGTCTCTACGAGCGAGGGACTGAACGGGGCCAGGGCAGCGGTGCTGGGCGTCGCCCTGGAAGTGCTGCTGGCGGCGTTGGTGACCGGGGCGTGGCTCTTGTGGCGGTCACTGCGCTGGCAGTGAGCGTCCCGGCAATTGGATCGATTCGCGATGGCTCCGCGAGCGGGTCCGTTGAGCCAAGACCCCTCAAGGGCTTCTACTTGAGACGGCTTCTATGAGACGGCTGACCCAGGGCGAGTGCGTGCCTGCCTCCAACGCGATGCGCAGGCGCGGCTTGCCTTTGAAATGCCGCCGCAAACTCGCTTTCGCGCTCTGGATGCGCCCTTCCTCAACCACTTCGCTGTCCTTGTTCAAAAGGCAGTAGTGGCTGTACCGGTCGCCCAGATCCAACCCCACAGTCATACCCGGTTAGCCGTTCGCTGTTTCCACCTCATGCGCCGACTTGATAAGCTTCTTCATCGGCCGGTCTCCTTTAGCACCTCGAGTGCGCTGCGGAAAGCCTGGCTCTCCGCGAGACCAGCCGTCTCATCCCATCTAAAGCCCCGGCGATTTTGGGCAGCCTATGTACCGGCTGAAGCCCGTACCCTTCACAGCCAATCCTTGATTGATCTGCGATTGATCTACTCAAGGCGAATCCATGACGATCTGTTTAGGGGACTACCCTGTTCCCTAGTCCCTCAGTCCCTAGTCCCTGTTCCCCAGTCCCTGGTACCTAGTCTCCAGTCCCTGCCTTTACACCCGCAGCTCGCGGCGCGCGGTCTCGGCTACGCGGCCGAGGTCGCTGGTGGTGAGCACGCGAATCCGGTGCTCCTCCATGGTCTCGATGCCGAAGCGATAGAGAGCCAGACGGTCGGGGTCGTCGCCGGTCGCGCCCAGCCTGGCGGCGGGTTCGACGATGGCGGTCAGCTCCAGCGCGGCTTTT
>DASQSP010000210.1:0-2407 GCA_035642355.1 Occallatibacter sp. | reverse complement strand
AGCCGATCTTTACCCGCAATCGCGTTCGTCATGTGCTGCTGCCGCAGCTACGGGAGTTCCAGCCGCGCATTGCGGAGCAGCTCTCGCGCATGGCGGCGGTTGCCCGGGATGAGGAAGCCTGGTGGGGTCGCGAACTGGCGCGCGTGATGCCGACCATGCTGTTGCCGGGAAAGCCCGTGCGCGGCGGCGGACGCGCCAATTCCACCCGGCCGGGCGAAGCCGGCGTCGCCATGGAGCTGGAACGTCTCCGTGCCATGCATCCGGCATTGCAGCGGCGTCTGCTGCGAGCGGTTGCAGAGCGAGTGGGAGCCGCGCTGACCTTCGATCAGACCGAGGCGCTGCGGGCGCTGGCAGGATTGAATGAGCGCGATGGCGGCAGAGGCGGAAGGATCGAGCTTGGCGCCGGATTGACCGCGGAGCGTACGGCGCGCGAGTTGCGCTTGGTCCGAGCGCCCGAGCCGGCGAACACCCGGCTGCCCGATCTGGTGGTGCCCGTGCCCGGAGTCCTGGAGGCTGTGGAATATGGTTTTCGCGTGACTGCGGACGGCAGCCTGCCCGATGGGGCCACTCTGTTGTTGCGCGCCCCGCGCGCCGGAGACCAGGTCCGTCTGCCGCACAGCCGCGGGTTGAAGACGGTGAAGGAGGTGCTGGAGCGGCAGGGCCTTTCCGCGGCGGAACGCGGTGTCTGTCCGGTGCTTGCGGTCGGAAGCAGCATCCTATGGATGAGCGGAATGCAAGTGGAGCAGACGCCAGGGTTTCAAGTGGCGGTGGAACCATTCCGGGAAGCGGGGACGCCTGTGGTACCGGAGGTTCCGTTGGACGCCACCTAGGTAACATTTTTAGGCTTTTGAGGAGGGCATTTTCTTGCGGCTCGCCGTGAGCCTCGGAGTAGAATCCAGGGTACGGTCACCGAAGCGTGAGTGGCTGAATATCAGATTTGCTGGTGCTGCAGATCGGCGAACGCCGGAAGTTGCACCTAAGACTGGCCTCGCACGTCTAATCCCTAAGGAAACGTCTCGGATTGCTTTTACGGGGAACAGATTCCTCGGCAATCCGCGTATTCTTAGGTGCCGCTTCTGTGGCATGAGAGAAATGAGGTTTTTTTCGTGAATTCGACTGTCAAATCGATTCTCTTCTGGGTCTTCATTCTGGCCTGCCTGGTATTGCTGTGGCAGATCGTTCAGAAGAGCACGAACAACGGCAAGGACCAGGAGATCTCCTTCTCCACCTTCATGGACGATGCCCGTCAGGGCCAGGTGCAGGACGTGACCATCACCAACAGCACGGTGACCGGACACTTCCGCAACAACAAGGACAACGGCTTCCACACCACCGTGCCCGCGAACTATCCGGACATGTACAAGACCCTGCAGGACAACAAGGTCTCGATCACAGTCAAGGACACGCAGGGCAACGCCTGGTGGCCCATTCTGCTGCAACTCTCGCCGATCCTGATCATCGGCGCGGTCTGGTACTTCATGATCCGCCAGATGCAGAGCGGCGGGAACAAGGCGCTGTCCTTCGGCAAGAGCCGGGCGCGCCTGCTCTCCATGCAACAGAAGAAGGTGACATTCAAAGATGTCGCCGGGGTGGATGAGGCCAAGGAAGAGCTGAAGGAGATCATCGAATTCCTGCGCGAGGCGCAGAAGTTCCAAAAGCTGGGCGGCCGCATTCCCAAGGGAGTGCTGCTGGTTGGCCCTCCAGGCACCGGCAAGACGCTGCTGGCGCGCGCGGTTGCGGGCGAAGCCAATGTTCCGTTCTTCTCCATCTCGGGCTCGGACTTTGTGGAGATGTTCGTCGGCGTGGGCGCAAGCCGCGTGCGCGACCTCTTCGAACAGGGCAAGAAGAACGCACCCTGCATCATCTTCATCGACGAGATCGACGCGGTCGGCCGCCATCGCGGAGCCGGTCTGGGCGGCGGTCACGATGAGCGTGAGCAGACGCTGAACCAGCTTCTCGTTGAGATGGACGGCTTCGAGTCCAACGACGGTGTCATCCTGGTCGCGGCAACCAACCGCCCGGACGTGCTCGATCCGGCGCTTCTGCGTCCGGGCCGCTTCGATCGCCGCGTGGTGGTCGGGCGTCCCGATGTGCGCGGCCGCGAAGAGGTGCTGCGTGTGCACTCGAAGAAGGTGCCGATCGCGGACGATGTCGATCTCCGCGTGCTGGCCCGCGGCACACCGGGCTTCTCCGGCGCCGATCTGGCGAACATGGTGAATGAGGCTGCATTGACGGCTGCGCGCTCCAATCGCAAGGCCGTGCATATGTACGACTTCGAGCTGGCCAAGGACAAGGTCCTGATGGGCGCCGAGCGCAAGTCCATGCTGCTGACGGATGAAGAAAAGCGCGTCACCGCGTATCACGAGGCCGGCCATGCGCTGGTCGCCGCCCTGCGCGATCACGCCGA
>DASQSP010000209.1:0-5507 GCA_035642355.1 Occallatibacter sp. | reverse complement strand
CTAAATGCCAATCACCCTGCGAGTCATCATCGAGGGGACCTACGAAGAAATGGCGATTCAGTGGACCGAAACGATAGTTCTGCGGAACAATCCCCTCATAACCGCCAGCCGGCTCAAAACCTTGCGCCCGTTCAAATTCCTCAATCAGTTGTGTGAGTAGAAGACCATCGAGCGCTGGTGTAATTGCCAAGACGTCTGGAGACGTGGTCCCTAGTGGTTGAATCCGAAATGACAAGGTGACGAGCGCATCCATTTCGACCAGATTCTAGCAGTTCCAAACTGTTGCGAGAGTGAAAGTACGGCCAGATTTGGGCTGCCCAAAGTGCTAAAATCAATCAGTGCCGGGTCCTACGCGACGTAATCCCGCCAATCCCGCCAGGTCCGGAAGGAAGCAACGGTAACGGGCTAGTACGGGCGCAGTAGGTCACCCGGTACTTTTTTGGCGCCAACGCCGTTTTGCAGCAAACTTCGCGGGCAAGCAACCCCGCACCGATGCCGAGCGCAGGCCGAGACGTTTCGCAGCCAGCGCCGCAAGGAGAAGTCTATTGAGCCTCACCGTGCGTCCCGTGGTGGGCCGCCGCGCCAAAATCACGGCGCTCGGCACCTACGTTCCTCCCCAGGTTCTCACCAACAAGGATCTTGAAAAGCTGGTGGATACCAACGACGAGTGGATCCTGACCCGCACCGGCATCAGCGAGCGCCATGTGCTGGCTCCGGGGCTGGGCGTGAGCGACATCTGCGTCGAGGCCGCGAAGAAAGTCCTCGCGCAGCGCGGCATTGAGGCCAGCGAGCTTGAGGTCATCATCGTCGGCACGGTCACGCCCGACATGATGTTCCCCTCCACGGCCTGCCTGGTGCAGCACAAGCTCGGCGCCCACGGCGCATGGGGATTCGACCTCTCGGCCGGCTGCTCGGGGTTTGTCTTCGCGCTGCAGACGGGCGTAAAGCTCGTCGAGAGCGGCGCGCATAAGAAAGTTCTGGTCTGCGGAGCCGACGCCAACACCCGCATGACCGACTACACCGACCGCACCACCTGCGTGCTGTTTGGCGATGGCGGCGGTGCGGTGCTCATCGAGCCGGCGGAAGAGGGCGAGATCGGCTTCATCGACTTTGTGCATGAGATCGACGGCTCCGGCGGCGTGGCGCTCAACCTCAGGGGCGGCGGCAGCCTCAACCCCACCACGCACGAGACTGTCGACAAGAGAATGCACTACATCCAGCAGGATGGGCAGGCGGTGTACCGGTTCGCCGTGCGCAAAATGGCCGAAGCCACCACCACATTGCTCGAACGCAACGGCGTCACCGGCGCGGACCTGGGCTGCTTCATTCCCCACCAGGCCAACAAGCGCATCATCACCTCGACGGCGGAGCGGCTGGGCATGCCCGAAGATCACGTCATCATCAATATCGGCAAATACGGCAATACCTCCGCCGGCACCGTTCCCCTGGCCATGGAAACCGCGGTCGAGGAAGGGAAGCTGAAAAAGGGCGACCTGGTGCTGCTGGCCGCCGTCGGCGCGGGCTTCACCGTGGGCGCGGCGCTGCTGCGCTGGGAGATTTAAGGCTGTTGGCGTGAGCCGGCCTCGTGCCAAGAGATGCAGGGGAGCAAGAGGACTGGACTTCCCGGTAGCGGCGCGGCTTTCAGCTTTCAGCCCTCAGCTTTCAGCCCTCAGCTTTCAGCCCTCAGCTTTCAGCCCTCAGCTTTCAGCAGGAGACGGAGCCCCAGGTGGCTCTTTTGGCCGTGTTTCAGGTGAATATAAAGCGTACCTATAGGGGGGAGGGGGGTACTTGTCTCGTCCATCTTAACCTTTTTAGAATCTGTGAGCGTTTCGGTCGTCGTCGCTTTTTAGCGAAGCTTTGGCGAATCTTGAAAAATTGAATAGACAAGAGCTGCCTGCGGTGCGTGAGAGGTTTTTTGCGCCGGTTTTGTGCATAGTTCTATTGTGACGGGAGTGCGGAATTAATGCGCAAGGAGAATTCGCTGCGGAATCAGGGAGTTGGGTGGGAGGCGGCTTGACAGGAGCTCAACCTTGCACAAGATAGCGTGCAAGGGGGAGCGGGAGTCCCCGTTAAGGCATTTTCCGGATTGCCGTGGTCTTTCGAGTGAGGTGAAGGGGGATTTTTCTTGAGGAAAAATCCACTTTGCGGTTGAGGCTTCGGTCTACACACATCCGGGAAATGCCATAGCGCCGCAAGCTGCTGAAGCGTCAAGGGCCGATTCGCGTCGGGAATCGGCCCATCGCTCCTGCACCACGCAGCCCTCGCGTCAATCCGCCGCCGGAGCAATCTCCAGCTCGTACTTCGGCAGCACGCCCACCTCGGCTGCCATGCGGAAGAACTCGCGCATGCCCTCGATGCATTCCTCGTCCAGCACGTAGTGGATGTTGTCGGTCAGATAGGTGCGAATCGTGTCCGCGGGCAGCGGCAGCTTGCGCGTCCACTCATCAACAAGCGCATCGATATTTGCCAGCCCGTGATCGCGCGAGCGAATCAGGTCCGTTCCAATGCTCTCGTCCAAAGATCTGCTGCATGCAATGCTCCAGAGGGCGGAGACGAAGGGCAATCCGGTCAGCGCGCGCCACTCCCCGGCCAGGTCGTGATACACCAGCTCCTCGCCGGTGCGCTCGGCGCGGTTGGCGCGCTCCTCCAGCGCCAGCAGCGCCGGGTCGCCAATCACAATCGCGGCGTCGGCTTGCTCCAGCATGGTGTCCAGGTCGGCAGCCATCGGCACAAACGGCAAATCGCCATTGCCCCACTTGTGAAAAAGAATGCGCGCGTAGGCCAGTGTGGTTCGGCTGGCCGTGTCCGCCGCCACGCTGCGCAGCTTTCCCAGCGGCCGGTTGGCGCGCCGCACCAGCAGCAGCGAGCGCACCTTCCCCTTCGATGCGATCACGCACCCCGGCAGTGCCCGCAGGCCGGGATTCGTCGCCAGCGCCGCGATGGGCACCAGGCCAATATCCGCCCCGCCCGAGGCCAGCTCGTCCGCGCATTGCGCGGGCAGCATGTTTTTGATCTCGTAACGGGTTGCCAGCTCATCGGCCAGCGGCGGATGCTCAAAGTCCCACATCAGCGGAGCCGGGTTCAGGAATCGAATGGCTGCGATGCGCAGGCGGGATTGCGGGGGCGAACTCACTGCTTACTAGACTACCAACCAAATCGCCAGGATTCCGTGCGCTCAGTCGCTCGACCTCTCAACAGGGCAGGCTCAACAGGGCGGGCTCAATAAAACAGGCTTGACTTCCTGCGCCGGCCAGATTACCGTGACCAAAACCTAAGAAAAAGCTAATCTCATTACCTGTAGAGAAAAACAGGACCAGGAAAACTGCGAAGATACGCCCGCCCATGAACGATTTACCGCAACAACCCGCCGTCCCGCCGCCTGACGACCGCCTGGCCTGGCTGGCCCTGGCGCTGGTGCCCGGCCTGGGCCCGCGCCGGGTTCTGTACGCCCTGCGTTCGCTTGAATTTCCCGGCGATGTCTTTCGCATCTCCCTCACCGAGCTGGAAGGCCTGCGCCTGCCCGCAGCCTCCGCGCAGTTCATCTTTGAGGGCAAGGCCCGCCAGGCCGCCGAGGACGAGTGGGCCCGCGTGGCCGAGCTGGGCGGCGCTCTCGTCGTCTTCGGCGATCCTGAGTACCCCGAGCGGCTCAAGGAGATCTACGATCCCCCGCCGGTGCTGTGGCTGCGCGGCTCCGCGGCGCTGCTGGCGCGGCCGGCCATCGCCATCGTGGGCACCCGCCACCCCACGCCTTACGGCACGGGCATGGCCGAGCTGCTGGCCCGCGACCTGGCCGCGCGCCGCCTGCTGGTCGTCAGCGGCATGGCCCGCGGCATTGACACCTGCGCCCACAAGGGCGCGCTGGCCGCGCGCATGCCCACCCTGGCCGTTTGGGGAACCGGCATCGATGTCGTCTATCCCAAGGAAAACAAGAAGCTCGCCGACGAAATCCTGGCGTCCGGCGGCGCGATTGTCAGCGAAGTTCCTCTCGGTACCTTTCCCGCGCCGCAGAACTTTCCCCGCCGCAACCGCATCTTGAGCGGCCTCTCCATCGCGGTGCTGGTGGTTGAGGCCGGAGAGAACTCCGGCACCCGCGTCACCGCCCGCTGCGCCGCGGAGCAGAATCGCGACATCTTTGCACTGCCCGGCAACGTGACCAACAAAGGCTCGTGGACACCCAACACGCTGATTAAGCAGGGCGCCACGCTGGTTGCCACCTGGGAGGACATCTGGGAGAATCTGCCCTCGCAGGTCCGTCTGGAACTCGAGGCCGAGGCCGGCCTTGAATCCAATTCCGGAATCCAGGCATCTCTTCTGCCGGACCCGATACTGCGGCCGGAGGAGGCTATGGTGCTGGAAGTTTTGCGCGCCGACGAGTCGCTGCAGATCGACGAGCTGCTCGAGAAGCTGGAGACACAGTTGACCTCCTCCGAGGTCTTCACTGCTATCTTCGAACTGGAGATGGCGGGACGAATCCGTCAGTTGCCGGGAAAGAATTTCGTGCGCACCATGTAGAAAAAAGGCGCCTCGTCCCATTCTGCCGGAAACCCTTGATTCTGCGCGTCCCGCATTCGCTTGCACAGTGCCTTCGCGGAGCTGGTTCGGGACCATACTACGCAAAAATCACAGCGCGCGAGTGGAAACCAAGCCGTATTCCGTGTTAGCGTGCAACTTTCGCGGTCTCATTTTCATCGGCAATGAGAAAGCATGGCTCCGGCGAAGCCCTAAACCGCGAAGAGGGAACTGTGCTGTCGCGCCGCAAACGGAATGGCCTTCCGCGCAGTCCAACAGGCCGAATGTACGAGCAAGTATCAATAAGGATGGCAATGAGCAAATCACTGGTGATCGTCGAATCTCCCGCAAAGGCGAAGACGATCGAGAAGTATCTGGGCAAGGGCTTTGAAGTCCGCGCGTCTGTCGGCCACATCATGGATCTGCCCAAGAACAACATTGGCGTTGAGCTGGAGAAGCGGACGTTTGAGCCCGAGCTGGTCGTGTCGCCGGGCAAAGAGAAGATCGTCGATCAGTTGAAGAAAGCGGCCGAGAAGGCCGACCACATCTTCCTCGCGCCTGACCCTGACCGCGAAGGCGAAGCCATCGCGTACCACCTCGCGCTCCAGCTCGGCACCAACGCCAAAGAACGCAAAAAAATCCAGCGCGTCACCTTCAATGAGATCACCAAGAAGGCCGTGCAGGAGGCGTTTAACCACGCCCGCGACATCGATCAGAATCTCGTGGACGCGCAGCAGACCCGCCGCGTGCTCGACCGCCTCGTCGGCTATCAGATTTCGCCGCTGCTCTGGGACAAAGTACGCCGCGGTCTCTCCGCCGGCCGCGTGCAAACCGTCGCCGTGCGCCTCATCGTCGAACGCGAGGCAGAGATCGGCGCGTTCAAGCCGGTTGAGTACTGGACCCTCGATGCCATGCTTCATCCCGAGCGCCAGGGTGACAAGTCTTTCAAGGCCCGCTTGGTCGGTATCGATGGCGAACCCGTCCGCGTCGACAATGGC